>CAYVVU010000037.1:0-14602 GCA_964455305.1 uncultured Thermoplasmata archaeon | reverse complement strand
AGAGAACGCAACGCAGTGGCTGAGAGATGAATTCAATCCTTTAATCACGGAGAGCATGGCGCCGGTGATTACCGAGTTCCATGTAACCACGATATATGAGGGCTATGTAGCGCCTCTCGTTCCCAACGCTAAGGCACATGTTGTGGCAGAAATAAGGGATGTAGCGGGAATTTCAAGGGTGAGAATTCGCTCACTCTGTCCTGATGTAATTTACATTCTTATGATCTGGGAGCAGGAATTCCAGTTCAGCGGCGAAGAAACCACAGTCTACATAGATACCGTGATAGATGTAACCGAGTATTCTGCCGTCCTGACCTACAATATCTCGGTGAACGCCACAGATACGCTCGGAAACAGCGCCGAGTGGTACAAAGAGGTGGACGGCCCAGTCGGAGCGTTCATAAAAACAGTGGCAAATATGCTCAGAGCCTTCTGGAGCTTCCTGTGCGAAATAGGGAAGGTGGTGGCGAAGGCGTTTGAGATTCTGGTTGAGTGGATAGTGAATTTGCTCAGAAGTGCATTTGAACTTATAATAGAGGGTATAAAATCGCTGATAGGCGGGCTAACATACAAACTCGGAACAATAATAGAAGGAATGATAAGCGGGAAGAGCAGTGAAAAAAATATAGGTGTATTTGCGGAGGATATAGTTATATCTGTTCTAGGAGTGATGCAGATAGTGAGAGTAGAAGAGAGCATAGAGAATGCGTTCATAATGCTTGATAGTGGAGCGGTGGCTGTTGAGGGTGCAGTTACAGTTTATTCGGGAGGCATACTAACGACTGTGAAGGGAATTATAGTTAAGATTGTGAAAGATTTAATTGAAAAACGATTAATTTTGACTATGGTTTCCCAAGCCCTTGCACTCACAGAGTTCATGGCACAGTTCTCAAATGTTATAAAAGCGCTATTCACAGGCACGATAGATGCTATGATAAATGCAATAAAGAGCGCAATAGGAATAAGTGAAAAGCTTGCGGATGCACTGAAGAATGTTGCTATGATATTGGCGAACTTAGGAAAGAAAAATGTGCTAAGAAGGTACTACTTTGGATTCAGTCTTGCAATTCTCGGATTCCTTACCTCGACGGTGAGTGCAGCAATGGGATTTACAGGAATGCAGAAAATAGGTGCAGATTTAGTAATGGTCGCCGTGGCATTTGGTGGATTCTTCACCCTCAAGCGGGGAGAAGATGAGCAACCATGGAGGAAAGTTATAGCAAGTTTGGTAACGAACATAGAATTTCTAATAGCATTAGCAGGATTTGCATCTGCGTTATTTGATCTTGCGTGGGACTGGACACATGGAGGTGAATAAAGATGGCAAAGGAACTCTGCCATTTTGTATTTAGCAATCCAAAGCAAATTTTAAGATTTTTCTTACCTCTCTTCATAGGTATGTTAGGGATTCCCTATGGAGTACTTTTTATACTCAATCCAAACAGTGCTTGGAAATTGGTGACAATGCATCCTTGGGTTTTTATTGTAGGTATACCAGGACTTATCTTGAGTCTGGCACTTCTCTTAACACTAAACGAAAAATTAAAAGGTGCTGATATACCGGTGGATGAGTTCATTCTGTATGATAATGGATGGTTTGTGTTCTGGAGTATGGAAACTAGGACGGAGGGTTGGACGGCACCGGCGAAGTTAGATTGGGTGCTGCCACCAGCAAAAAAGAAGAAAGATCTTATCAAAGAGCTAGGCTATGTACCGAATGGCTGGTATGTTTTTCGGTTTGATTTGGGGTATTTATATGTAAAGAAGAGGAGAAAAAATAAATATTTCGTATTTTTAGCGCTTCCGTGGATATACCCATCCGAGAAATGGAAAAATTGGGTGTTTTACGGAGTGGCAGGAGGTTGGTTAAACGAAAAAGAATACAAGAGATTGGTAGAGTTCACTGAATTCATAAAGAAAAAAGCTGAAGAAAACTTGAAAAATGGTATAACAAAGATTCCTGCAAAAAATGTCAAGCAAGAGCATATAGATTATTATAAAAGACCATGGTACTGGAATGAGGTATTCCAGAAGGAAAACATCCGTGAGTTATATAAAAAGGAGACGGGCGAGGACATACCTGAGCCAGTGCGCAGTTTTCTGTTTGATTATGAGAAGTTTAAGAAAGTGTATTTGAAGAACAAGCGTGAAACGGGGGATTGGTTCGGAAGGAAGAATAAGGAGAAAGTATATGGAGGTGCTCAAACTCAGTACTAACCCGCTCAATCCAGACACGAATGGTGACGGTTTATTAGATGATGGTTATACTATGTATACTATGACAACAGATCCATCCAAAATGGGCAGAGGTTATTTCATATATTACAAACTTGATGGAAAGATATGGTGCCAGATAATAGGAAATTATATCGGAATAAGGTATTTGGGCAAGGAATACGAGAAAAAGGTATTTGGAAAGATAAATGAGGTGAGGCTCAAACTTCAGAGAGAGAAAGCTCCTTCCCGAAAAGCCAAAGAGGGTGGAAATGACTCTGTGATAAACCTCGGGCAGAGAGGTTTATATATAGCGATGCAATATGATTAAATATGAGCGAGGAAGTAGAGGAGATCAAGGATAAGAACTACGAGTTCTATATAAATGCGGATTTAAGCGAGTATGCGGGGAAGTGGATAGCGATAGTTGATGGAAAGGTAGTTGCGAGCGGAGATAGAGCGGATATAGTCTACAATGAGGCAAAGCGGAAATATCCTAATAAGATTATAGCAATAGACAAGGTTCCTACAGATGATATACTTGTGCTTTTACTGAGGGAGGTATGAACAGTGTCAATAGAATTCAGATATAGGAAGATGGTAAGTACAATAGTGGGCACCATAGAAAGACCTATTGCAGATATACTTATACAGACGAAGGATGGAGATTGGATAGAATTTCATCCATTTATAGATTCTGGCGCTGACATAACATTGCTTCCTTATTCTTTTGGCTTAATGCTTGGTCTATCTACAGATCTTGGGAGTATAAAAGAGCTGAGAGGAGTGAGAGGCATAGGTATTCCGGTAATTATAACAAAAGTCAGGATGCGGATAGGGAATATAGAATTAAATCCAAGGGTAGCGTGGGCGCTGATTGAAGAGGCGCCACCCCTACTCAGCAGGTTAGATATATTTGACAAATTTAACATTACATTCAAGGAGAGAGAAGGAAAGATAATATTTGAGCCCGTAGAGTGGGAATGTTAGGTGAATAGTATGTGGCGAGAAATCCACGCCTGTAATGGTCTGGCAAATATAGAGGAATGGGAGCGTTCCTCTTACAGATTTGATTATGACAACGATGATATTCCAAACTTCTACGATCTTGACGACTATAATGATGAACTACCCACATCTATACATATGAAGCGCATCTGATCAGTTTGCGAAAGCGACGGTTTTATTACTCCAAACCGCATACCCATATTTATGCTTCCAGATGTCCAAAGAATGTCTCCAGAAGCGAAGTTCAAACTCACGAGGGTAGGAGTAAGAGGAATAAAGAAGCCGTTGGTAATACAGCGTCCCCAGAAATCGGTAAATCTCATAGGGACTATAGATGCATTCGTAGATTTGCCAGCGGAGAGGAAGGGCTCGGACATGTCAAGAAGTGTGGAAATAGTGAGCGAAATTGTGGACCTTAGCGCAAGAAAGAAGTATAGGGGAATAGAGTATCTTGCCGAGGATATAGTGGATAAACTTCTGAAAAAGCACGACTACGCAAACTATGCGGAGGTAAGAATATGTACGGATTATTTCTTAGAAAGAATAAGGCCCTCAGGAAAGAAGAGTATAGAAAAATACTCTCTTTTCGCTGTGGCATCAAAGAGGAGGGGCGAGAAAGGAAGGAAAATGATCGGCGTTGAAGTAATAGCCATGATGGTGTGTCCCTGCGCCATGGAAAATACGAGGAGTATATATTACGAAAACTTCCCAAAAAACCTTCCGGTAATTTCTCACAATCAGAGAGGGGTGATAACAATAATGGTGGATGTAATAGAAGGACACGAGGTGGATGCAGATGATTTGATAGAAATAGCGGAAGAATCGGCATCCTCACCCACCTACGAAATTCTGAAAAGGCAGGAAGAAGTAGAGGTGGTTTGGAAAGCGCACAACAATCCGAAATTTGTTGAGGATGTGGTCAGAGATATTCTGAAAAAGTTGCTGGAAAAATACCCGAATATGCCCGATGAATGTAGGGTGGTTGTAAGATGCGAGAGTGAGGAGAGCATACATAAACACAATGCATTTGCAGAAAGAATTACAACATTCGGAGAACTCAGGAAATAATCAAAATCCGCCGGCCAAAAACGCGAGAAGACCGAATACCATAGCTATTTTGGATATTCGCTGAGCCTTTCCAGCGTTGTAAAAAACGGTTATGGCTGCGATAACGAATATAACATCAGATACAATAACAACCGGTACGTAATAGATTGAGAAGAGGGAGAAGAAATAAGGCAGTGGGCTTAAAGCAACAGCCGCCAGAAAAAACGAAGAAGATACTTCCCTCGCCTTAATAATTCCTATTTTCATAGGTAAAGTTTTTCTGTCAATATCACCTGATACATCCTCTATATCTTTCGCTATCTCTCTTCCCACATTAGAAAGAAAAGCCAAGAGAAAAGGAAATAATGATTTGATATACTGGTGTGTGAGAAATCCGGCGTATATGAAAATTAATCCTACGAGCGCGCTGATATTCAAATTTCCCACGAAGCCCAATCTTTTTGTGAATCCTTCATAGACTCCGAGAAGAAATATTGCTAAAACCACTACGATTGCCGTAAGAAAATTCAAGAATAGATATGCCAATACCACCGAAACAGAGAAAAGAATTAGTGAGAATATTAGAGCATTCTTTGGGGAAATCTCTCCGGAAGGTATGGGTCTATCGGGATGATTTATCTTATCAACTTCTCTGTCAAAATAATCGTTTAGCGCGTTCCCGCCGCCTGTTACCAGAAAAACTATTATTGAGGCAATTCCGACCATTATGTATTTTGTCTGTATAAATTCCTGATTCATTATGAATGTTGCTATCGGAACCGCTAGCGAAGCCATTACGCAGTTAATGGGTCTGAGCAATCTTATATATGGGTTCATGGTATCAGAACGGCGGCGGCAACCACTGTTGTCCACTCGCCGGGCTTTTCAACTATAGCGGTGGAAGTTATATTCATGGTGAGGAGTATTCTGTCGTCAAGTTTCCATATCTCTTTCTCCTCGTCCCAGACTAGATGGCGAGTTAGACCCAAGGTGGAAGCCAACATTTCGGCGGCCAAATCTTCGGCATAACTTCCCGCAACCTCTTCCGTCTCTCCGAAACTATGATGCTCACTAATATAACCATGGAGATTTCTATCCCGAGGAACGGCAAGACCCACCGAAGCTGCTATAAGACGGTTTAACTCATTTGACTCGTTTCTTGCGAGGACAACAAAAACGATTTGTCCGGGTTTGAGAAGCTTTAGCCCCTCCTCCTTGGGTATGATCTCCGCGTTCGGTGGGAATATGCTGCTAACCTCCACAAGATTGAATTGGGCGATACCCGCATCTCTAAGTGCCCTTTCAAACGATACAAGTTTACTTTTATGTCTCCCAACACCCTTTGTGAAAAATACCTTTCGCGGTATGAGATTGATCATTACTTTTACACCTCCTTAGTAGCTAACGCAGTTACCCAAGATTCATCATCTACATACATTTCCTTGGTTATTTCTACATCCCCCTTTACCAAAGGTTCGGGAGTATCTACAGCCTCCACCCTTATGAGTGTGGAACGGTAAAAATCAACATCAGGTCTAATAGATTTTCCGAGCAACTTCTCTATTTTCCTGTAAATGAGGTAATTATTCAGCGAAATTTCTATGTTCTCTTCGTTGGGATATACGCTGAAATCTCTCAGCATATCTGTTATTGCAAAGTTCATCTGCAGAAGCATCTCTTCTATTTTCTTCCATTTTTTTAGCGATGATTCTTGGTGAGTTAATCCGAAATATCCGGAATCTCCCTCTTCCTTCAGGGACGATACAGCACGGGAGAGAAAGAGCGCTATTCCGGGTATGGTTTCAACGGGATCCGTGACGAACACATCGTATGATTTCTCAAACTCCTTAGGCAAATCCTTTCTAGCATCAAAAATGTGAGCGTCCACATTAAATCCGTATTTCTGCGCCATTTTATTTATGTAATTTACCAAGCGTTCGTCAATCTCCATAACAGTTATTCTTTCTGGCATTTCAGTGGAAGCTAAGGCTAGACTGCACAGATCATCATCACCTATTATCATAATTCTAACGCCCTCAACATCGCCTCTCTCATACATAAATGCAACGCGTCTCATAACATCTTCAGGGGCAATATAGCCCTGATCATATTTATCTACTGGTGAGGGTCTATTTTTTACCATTTCAATATATTTTTCATAAGCGTAGGAGAACTCTTTTATTGTTATTCCTCTGCCACCGCACCACTCACACCTAACATTTTTGAATGGAAAATCATAATCTTTATTGATTTTCAATTTTGAATTTTCAACGGAAATTTCTCCACTTTCTAGCATTTTGCTAATTATCTCTAATACTTCACTCAAATGCGTATCCTGATTCACGATAACTTCCCAAATGCTCTTATCTCCTCTACTTAGGTTCCTCAATATTTGGTTCCTTATCCTCTTGTACTTCCTTTCCTCTTTCAACAAAAACCACCTCAACTCTTTCGGGCTTAAGTTTTTCCAGTATGTATTGATACGCCTTTTCGGCCTCTTCGGGGGCACCGCATGTATATATGTCAAGTGTGACCAAACCGTGCTCGGGCCATGTGTGGAACGATAGATGGGATTCCGCTATTAAAACAACGCCGCTTGCACCAAAAGGCTCAAATTGATAATAGTCAGAAGAAACCTTCGTCAATTTTGCAAATTTCACTGCTTCTTCAATAACATTCATCATAGTCTCTGCTCTCTCCAGCAGCCTGCTATCCACACCGTAGAGGTCCGCAATGATGTGGATGCCGACTGCCATCGCTATCATCCTCCATAACTTTTTTCACCTCCTTTTATTTTTTTCCAGTTTAGGGATATACCCCTTCTCATATTTGAAGTTAACTCCTTAAAGATAATGGAAATATTTAACGCAAAAATTGGAGAAAGAGGAAATCTTTCGTTTACTTCAGCAGTTCCTCTATGTCCAAATCCTCTATTTTCTCCTCCGGCTTTTCCGGCTGTTTCTCAGCGGCTTCCTCAATCTTCTTGGCGAGTTCCTCTGCCTCCTTCCCCTTTTCCTCCACGGGAACCTCCTCCTTCCTTCTCTTCCAGAAGAATATCACGAGTAAAATTATAATTATCAGGAGGAGCAGCGGGAGAAGAAGGAGGTACAGTGGAGGCATCTGTGCGGGTTTTTCTTTGACCGAAATTACCTGAGAGTACTCGTTGTTTTCGCTATTAGTATCGTATTCGCATTGAGCTACGAATCTGAAAGTTATGTTTCCAGCTTTGTTCATTTGTATAACCACAATTTCCGTTTTCTCGCCACCAACCGCTATGTCTCCGAGCTGTATTTCCTGATAGACTTCGTCTCCTTTGTAAACGATGAGCTTGGAATTTTCTGCAATCCATGTTCCTATATTGCTTACAGTAATCTCAAATGTAATATTATCTCCGACATGCACGACTTCCTTCTTCTCAACGGATACGGAAATTTCAAGGTCAGGGGCGGCCACAGTAAATGACCAGTTGTAATCATTACTCATAACATTTCCTGCGATATCTTTAACTCCGCGTATCGTTACGGTGTATGTTCTTCCCATCTCCAGATCGCTGGAGGGCACGAAAGTTACGGTGTCGTTATCTGCCACCACAACACCTTTTACGCTCGGACTTATTATAAAAGCCTCTTTAGCGGTGTTTACATCAATATTTTCGCTAAACTTCACAGTTATATTTGATGTTGGAGGCACAGCATTACCAATGGGTGTTGCCGATATGACCGCGGGTGGAGTGGTATCCACGATGAATGAATATACATCGCTCCAATCACCAGCATTTCCTACAGAATCCACGGCCCGTACTCTCCAGTAATAGGTTCCATCGCTTAGATCCGTTTCATAGGAGTTTGTCTGTGTGCTCTCTTGAACAACGATATGCGCGAAATCGGGTGAGGTAGATATTTGTATTTCGTAGTGATCTACGCCGCTTCCATCATCGCTGGCGGTTGACCAAGATAGCGAAATATGGGTAATGTTGAGGAGCGCCCCCTCATCGGGGGATATAAGTTGCGGTGTGGTGGGTGGGGTGGAATCAATGGAGAAGGAGAAAACATCGCTCCACGTGCCTATATTACCCACGGAATCTACAGCCCTTACCCTCCAATAGTAGGTTCCGTCAGCCAGTTGTGGTAGAGTATAGGATGTTGAAAGAGTAGAATCTTCCACCACTATGTTGGAAAAATCGCTGGTTGTGGATACCTGTATTTCATAGTGATCTACACCGGCGTACATATCCGTACTCTCATTCCACATCAGTTGTGGGGAAGAGGATAGGTATTCTCCGTTGGAGGGCGATAGTAGCTGGGGAGGTGAAGGAGGAGTTGTATCTATGGTGAAAGTGTAGCCATCGCTCCACGCGCCTATATTACCCACGGAATCCACTGCCCTTACCCTCCAGTAGTATGTTCCGTCCGGAAGAGGAGTGGATGCATTGTAGAAGGTCTCGGTTGTAGAATCACTTATGACTATAACACTAAAATCGGGCGAAGTAGATACCTGTATTTCGTAGTAGTCAACTCCGCTTCCATTATCATCCGCCGCCGTCCACGAGAACTGAGGTAGAGAATAGTTGAGAATGATGTTTATGGGCGCAATTCCAGTGGGTGGTGCTGGAGCGGAAGTATCCACAAAAAATACAAAAACTTGGCTCCAACTGCCGGTGTTGTTTGCCACATCCACGGCGCGAACTCTCCAGTAGTATGTTCCGTCGGAGAGGTTCAGGGATGGTGTGTAGTTATTTGCTGTTGTGGTATCTTTTATTACCGGTGATGCAAAGTTGGGATCCGAATCAACCTCAATTTCGTAGTAAGCTACGCCGGAGAAGTCATCGGAGGAATTCTCCCACTGGAATGTCGGTCTTGAATTTCCTATCCAAGAATTATCCGAGGGATACAGAAGGATTGGGGCGGCTGGTGCATTTACATCAACATTGACTGTCCACACATCACTCCAGTTTCCTGTATTTCCCGCATTATCCTGTGCCTTCACTCTCCAGTAATATTTTCCGGACGGTAGGGATAGGGCAACGGTGGTGTTCCTCGTTTTCACCACGGTGGAATTCACAAATATGGGATTATCCGCAATTTCAAATGTGTAATTTTGTATACCGCTTAGGTCTGAAACGGCGTTCCAAACGAAATTTATGGTTGTATCGTTAAGCAAAGTATTGTTGTCGGGATACACAAGTTGTGGCGCTTCCGGAGGAGTTATATCCACACCGAAGCACCATATATCACTCCACATACCAGTGTTATTTGCCACATCTATGGCGCGGACCCTCCAATAGTACCATCCCTCCGTTATATTTGAGATTGTTATTTGTGATGCAGTAGTGTTGTATTTTGTGGGAGAGGTGAAATTCATGGATACATCAATTTCCATTTCGTAATAGGCGGTAGCCACCTGTCCACTGACATCCGTCCAATCAAAGGTTAGCGTCGCGATGTTGAACCATGTGTTGTTTGTAGGACTGAGCAATGTAGGCGATGGTGGTGGATTTAGCGCTATGGTGAAATGATACACGGAACTCCATATCCCAACATTGTTCACATTATCTATTGCGCGAACTTTCCAGTAGTATGTTCCTTGGGTGAGGTTTGAACTGAAAGAGTAGTTAGTGGATGCCGTGTATATATCAACTATGGGCGATGAAAACGACGGATTATCATCAACCATAACCTCATAGTATTTCACCCCCGAAAGTGTATCGTTCACCCCTCTCCATGTAAGGGTGGGTGTGTAATTCAAAACCGAATCGTTCTGAGGACTGAGCAGTTGAGGGGCGGGAGGTGGAGTGAGGTCTATGCCGAAGAAGCAAATCACGCTCCAATTACTGGGATTTTGCGTGTTATCAATTGCACGCACTCTCCAGTAGTACCTTCCTTCCGGAAGAGTATATTGCGTTGTGTTTAATGTGGTGTTTATCCATGCCACTATGTTGTTGAAAGACGAATCCGTCGCTATCTGCACCTGATAGCCATAAACACCACTTTGAGAATCCGTGCTTTGGCTCCAGGCGAAATTAATCGTTGTTGCGTTGAACCATTCATCAACGGGATTCTGTGGTATAGGAATACTCGGAGATAATTCATCCCACTCTAATATTTTTAAGTATCCGGTGATGCTGCTATTTCCGAAGTATCCGCAGAGAATACCTTCTGGATACGAATTTCCATCAACATCTACCCAGTAAGGAAGTATATGGAGAATATGAGTGGAGTTATCATCAATTTTATATGGATAATATGAGTAAATAGCACTCATGTTTTTGATGGCTACCACGGCTGCGGTTGAGATATTATCCCAGAAGTTGGAAGCCAGTACTAATTCGGTTTTTCCGTCGGAGTCAAAATCAACAGAAACCAAATCAACAGCGCTGGCATTACTTGTATAATATGACCAGAATAGATTCGTGACATCGTTGATTGAAGATCCGTCAAATGCCTTTTCGGCGATTCCTACAAAGGTCTTGTTCTGCGTATTGTCGTACAGGTATTCTGCCAAGTATATTCTATTGCTTCCGGATAGGTTAGCAATCACCACCGCAGATGCCACACTCATGTTGCTATTGGTATATGTATCTGTGGCGGTATCCACAAGTTCAAGCCCCCCAGTAGAGTTTATGATGAACAGATCCGTGAAAGCCACAGTTTCGCTGCCGATATAATATCCTGATGCCAATATTTCGTAATCTCCATTAGAATCTGCGTCTCCTATCGCCACATCGGTATACTCAACATAATTGTATACTGTCCAGAGGTATTCCTTCTCCGCGATAACAGATATATCGGTTCCGTTAAAATCCAAGATTTTTATTCCTGTTATAGGCGCATTCAAATGCTTATCATACCCATTGTAGGCAACAACTATTCCTTCAGCGTAAATTCCAGAGTGAGATACATTACCAAAGATTATACTTTTAGCATATGTATCTCCATCAGCAAGAATATATCCCACATTCCATTCGTAAGTTGATTCTTCACTGAATCCCTGATAGTAAGAGAATATTTTAACCACACCTGTATACGCACCGATTACAGAATCATAAAAAGAGCCGCATACCGCAATCTCTTTTATTCCATCCCCATCAAAATCACCTACTATCACATCGTAAAAGTAAGTGTTCTGGTCGTAGAATTGACCAAAATCTGCGACAAATCCGCTTTGGGTAACGGATAGTATCTCAATAAATGCCCTGGGATTTGTATCTGTGGAGTATCCAACAGCAACAGCTTCATTGATTCCATCGTTGTCCAAATCACCTATTGCAACACTGGTGAATATTACACCAGTCTCTTTGTAAACGCTTTTTTCATAGAAGTTCTCTCCTCTCACCAACGATGTTGCACTCAGCGAGGCTATCATCAACATAACGACCGTAAGTATAACTTTTCTGCGCATCATTTTTATCCCCAAAGGGCAGAAAATACTTCCGTATATAAATCTTCCGTATGCAATTTGAATACTTTAAGCTGTGATTACGATAAGAGTCCCAAATTTTATATAGTATTTTCCTCTTAACGCTTTATGCGCCCATTGGAGGTGATTGGGTGAGGAAATTTGTGCAAATTCTGATAGGGCTAATGCTTGTTAGTGCTGGAGCTTTTTTCGTAGCGCAAAGCGTAATTGGCAGACAGAAAACATTGAAAATATACGAACCCTCGGGTACAAAGTACATTTATAAATGGCATTATGTAACGGAGGAGGATGTAGCGAAATGGAAGCAGAGATGGGGAGTAAGGGAAGATAACAAAAATTACAATATAATAGTGGATGGTCACGGAACGGGTTTGGCACCGCCGAGCGAGGATGAGTACAATTCAATGATAGGAAAAATAATACAAATAGATGATGTACTTAACCCTCCCACGAGGGGAGCCGTGGATTTATCCCAAGACCCCAGATTTCCCAAAGTGGGGAATCAGGGAGGACAGGGTTCCTGCGCTTCATGGGCCGCTGGCTATTATGCCAACGGCTATTTACAGGCGAAAGATTACGATTGGACTGACGCATCTGAGGGCAATCCAAAACATCTTATGAGTCCCGCATGGGTTTACAACAAAGTAAATGGAGGACAGGATAGCGGTTCTTCATTATCCGCGCCGTTGGACTTGATTTGTTATGTTGGCGAGGCAACGATGGCCACCATGCCTTACGATGATACCGATTATCTTTCTTGGGGTTCCGAAGATGCATGGCGCGAAGCACCGCTCTACAGGGGAGATACCTATGTATCGGTGGACCTTTCAAACATAAATGTGATAAAATCATACATAGACCAGGGAATTCCTGTGATATTTGGAATTGATGCGAATCAGTACGATAACGGTTTTGCCGATGGAAACTACATAATATCCTCTCAGGAATACAGTTCAAGCAGTCTTAACCACGCCCAAACGATAATAGGGTACGATGATGGTGTTGGCGATGATGGTGAGATCGGCGCATTTAAAGTGGTAAATTCCTGGGGCTCTTCTTGGGGCGACCACGGCTTCTATTGGATAACATACGATTGTATGCAGGAAATAGCATATTACTCACCCGCGTATGTTCTTCAAGATAAGGTTGATTATGAGCCATCGCTGTTGGGAGTATGGCATCTCAATCCCGCCGGGGAGAGGGATGTTTCCGTTGAGTTGGGGATAGGTTCCCCTTCAAGCCCGATAGCCACGAGAACCCCATCTAATCACTGGGATGGCGGCTCAAGCGATTTTCCAGAGTTTATGTGCATAGACATCTCTGAATTCAAGAGTGATTTTGATAACGGAAATTACGATTTCTTCTTGACGATAGGAAGTGGATGGTGGGGCACATCGGATCCAAGTACAATCGTGTCGTTCAAAATAGAGCTCTACGAAACGGGATATGTGCCGGGCTTTCCAGATCAAATTTCTCCGGAATCTCCAGATGTTCCCGCTTCAAATCAGTATTCTGATGCGACGGTAACCGTGCACTTTGAACCTGCCCCCTTGAGTATAACATTAATCAACCCGCACGGCGGTCAGAGGTTGAGGGGTGGAAGCACTGTGAACATAGAGTGGCATTGCCTATCCAAAAACTATGCTTTATCGGATGTGAGCGTTACTTTGCAGTATTCCTACGATGGAATCAACTGGCATAATATTGCAACTACCACTGCGGATAATTCACCCTATCCTTGGACCCTACCTAAGATGAACACATCCAACTTCCAGATAAGGGCACTAGCTTCGGATCCTTCCGGAAACAATGCAAACAACACGACGGGCAAATTTACCATAGATTCCGCACCTCCGCACATATCCTCCACCTCCCCTGCCGATATGGAGATGAATGTTCCCACAGATACTAGAATGTTCGTGGTAAATTTCAACGAAAGTATGAATTTTACTACTGTGGAAAATTCAATTACAATACATCCCTCGGTTCCTCTGAAAGTTATCCCAGGAAATAGCGATTCTTCGGTAAAAGTCATAGTCGGAAAATTCACCGGCAATTGGAATGAAAGTTCCTCGGCCATAAGCGCTTATGGACAGATTGTTTCCGCTCAGACATTTACTCCTCAATATACAGCGGAAATTTATGAGGTTTGGCTTTATATGTTCAAGATAGGCTCTCCGCCTGACAACGCGGTTCTTGAAATAAGAGAGGTCAACTCCACAGGGTATCCCGTCGGAAATGTTCTTGGAAGTGCTGAAGTGTCGCCATCTCAAGTGTCCACATCGCCATCTTGGGTAAAATTCACCTTCTCCACACCAGTTAGCGTAAATGCAGGAACAAAATACGGTTTGGCACTATATCTAAAAGGGTACGGAGGTGATACAAACAACAGATACAGATGGTGCTACATCGGTGAGGATGTATATCCGGGAGGAAATGCTTACCAGTACAACGATTTGAGTGGAAGCTGGGAATGGCACTCTTTTCCGGGTTTGGATACATGCTTCCTGGTATTCTACGAACCACCCTTGAGTCAAAACACATGGTATGGGGTTAAGGTATCCTCTACAGTCAGGGACTATGTAGGTAATGCTATGGGAAGTGACTACGAGTTCTGGTTCACTACGGGCAGTGAGGGATACAAGGTATATGGTGTGGTAAGCGAAGGTGGAAACCCGTTGGCTGGAGTCACCGTATATCTCAGAAACAACGAAACAGGCGAGGAAATATCTACAACGACGAACTCCACAGGAGAATACTCCTTTGATTTATCCTCCCTAACGCAAGGATATCATAATGGGACCTCAATATATGTTTATGCTGTGTACAATTCGCAACAGAAAGGTGTGGCTAGCTCGGTAAATCTATGGAACGGTGGGTCACAAAGAATAGACATTGATTTCTCGGCTGTTCCGGA
>CAYVVU010000036.1:0-14927 GCA_964455305.1 uncultured Thermoplasmata archaeon | reverse complement strand
GGAATGTTGCTCTCGCATCTCAAAAATCCGAAATTATAAAAAAGATCCTCTTTTGTGCGAAATCTCAAAATTTATAAATAGTCAAATACACATTTCCCCGCGTGAAACTGCCAGAAAAAGAAATACTGGAAGGAAACATATTGAAGGTTCTGTTCGCGCTCGGCTGGCCAATGATGGTATCTTCTTTATTGCAAACAGCTTACAATATAGCGGATACATTCTGGCTTGGAAGATGGAGATTCGCTTCCCAAGCCGTCGCCTCCATGCAGATTTCCTGGCCGATGATTTTCGTACTCATATCTCTGGGTTTCGGCTTTGGAGTGGCCGGAGTATCGCTCGTTGCCCAGTATACCGGGGCGGGAAAGGAAGAGAAAGCTTCTTTCGCTGCGGGCCAAGTTCTCGGCTTGGGAATAATTATGGGTTCTTTCATATCGGTGATGGGGATACTTTTAACGCCCTATTTGGTGGCGTTCATGGGCGTAGAGGAAACAGTGGGAAATTATGCAACCTCCTATATGAGGATAATATTTGCGGGATTGCCGTTTACATTCGTTTCCATGGCTTTTATGTTCATACTTCGCGCTTACGGCGATCCAATAACTCCTATGATCGTTAATGGGTTGAGCGTGATTGCGAATATAATTTTAGACCCGTTTTTCATAAACGGATGGTGGATTTTTCCCGAGATGGGGGTAGTAGGTGCTGCTCTCGCGACGGTAATATGCAGAGCATCCGCCTCCATAGCAGCATTATATATACTTTTTAGGGGAGTAGAGAATCTGAAACTCAAAAGAAAGTACCTATGGCCAAGGCTAGAACATGTGAAAAAGATTCTGAGGATAGGACTTCCAGCATCCCTAGGACAGTTTTCCTCGGCACTTGGCTTCTTCTTCCTCATGTTCATAATATCCTCTCTGCCGAATTCCACGGTAGCATTGGCGGCGTATGGTGTTGGAGACAGAATAATAAATGTATCCTTTATAGTTATAAATGGATTGAGCAGTGCGATGGCGACCATAATCGGCCATTCTTTGGGTGCTGATAGATTTGATAGAGCAGAAGAAACATTTAAAAAATCGGTGCAACTTATTTTCCTTCTTTTAGCTATAGAAACAGCCATAATATTCTTTTTCAGGGAACCGTTGGCAAGATTTTTTATTCCCACGGATGAAGAGGTTATAGAAGAGGCATCGCTTTTCCTCGGCATATTCACGATAGGTATTCCCTTTTTCGGAATATTCAGTGCGGTGCAGGGAGTTTATAGGGGGGCAGGTTACACCATCCCCAATATGGTAATGGCGATGCTTCGTCTATGGTTGTTTAGAGTGGCGTTCGCCTATATACTGGGCATAGTCATGGGCCTTGGTTCTTATGGCGTGTGGTGGGGAATGGCCATAAGCAACATAGCTTCGGCGATGGTAGCGCTAGCATTCTTCTCAACGGGCTCATGGAGGAGGAAAGTTATAGATTAATTATCCATTCTTTTTTATTGTAAGAGTTTCTGCTCAAAGGAAAAGAGATGCAAAGAAGTGTATTTTCTACAAAAAGTTTATAAGGAGTATTCTATCTCGTGCTTAAGATGAAACATTTCAAGGCAAAGATATGTATGTTCGGTGAGCCTGCGGTTGGTAAAACCTCGCTTATCCGCAGATATGTCTATAACATGTTTGATGACAGATATTTGGTTACTATTGGCACAAAAGTTACTAAAAAAACCGTTGATTTTGAAATAAATAGTGAAAAGGTTAAGGTGGAGCTTCTCCTGTGGGATATTGTGGGTCATCAGAGTTTCAGAAATCTGCTGAAAGATGCGTATTTTTTTGGAGCACAAGGATTGATAGGAGTTGCCGATGTAACTAGGAAGGATACTCTTTCCGCTCTTGAAGATTGGATAAGATCTATAAAAACGGTTGTGAATATATCCTCTATTCCGATAGTTTTTGTTGCCAATAAAATAGATTTGGATAATAAGGAATTTGGAGAAGAAGAAATGAAGGAATTCTCGCAGAAGTGCGGAGTTGAGAAATATTTATTCACTAGCGCAAAAACGGGTGAGAAGGTCAATGAGGTTTTTGAATATCTGGCCAGAAAGATAGTTGAAAAATCACTTTGATTTTAACTTTTTCAGAGCATCTTTAATTATTACTTCATGGTCAAATGCCAGGGGAGGTATGTTAGTCAACGGAAAGAATTTCGCCTCAGCGGCATCATCGCCTCCTTTTAAACTACCTCCTACTCTTCTAAGAAGGAAAACCACGCTTACGGTGTGTCCTCTCGGATCCCTGTGTGGATCGGAGTAAACTCCAAGAATATCAATAATATCAACATCCAAGCCTGTTTCCTCTTTGAATTCTCTCAATATGGCTTTCTCCACTCTTTCGCCATACTCCACGAACCCTCCGGGAAGAGCGTATTTTCCTTTGAAAGGCTCTTTTCCTCTTTTTATCAAAAGAATTTTACAATTTTCTATCAGAACACCATCCACAGTAAGTGATGGCTGGATGTAGGGTTTTTTGGAATAATGCTCAAATACTCTCATAATTCTCTCGTATTCTTCCAGAATCTCTTCTCCTTTGGCGGTAAGGTTACTTACACCTCCATGTTTTCCTCCCCTCATACTTTCCATTACTTTTTCTCCCAAGTTTCTCTCTATATTTCTTATTAGTCCCCAGGCATGGCGATATGACATTCCGAGTAAGGAAGAGGCCTTAGTCAAAGAACCAGTTTCTTTTACCAGTTTAAGGAGCTCATAACTACCCGGTCCAAGAATGTATTTTCCATCATCACTCTCCAACCAAATCCTGTATCTTATTTTCATATTTCTTACCCTCCTTCAAATTTCATCCTTTCTCCTCTTTCCCTCACTTCGGCTCTCTTAACGGATTCTATGTGCTCCCTGTTTCCTTTGGCACCGGAAATCCTATGAGAAATTTCTTTTATGACATCATCGGGCCCGTAACATATTATTATATCGTTTGGATGAATTTCAATATCACCTCGGGGCGCGCCGAGATAAACTTCCTCCCCCTTAACCTTTCGGTATATTCCGAGGACGAGCACACCTTCCCTGTTTAGCTCCAAATCCCTTAACTTTTTGTTGGCAAGCCACATATTTTTTCTGACTTTTATCTGGGCTATGGAATAACCTTTCGTTAAGCCGAGAAGTTGACTGTAATCGTATATTTTTAGGGAAGGTGCGAGTTTCTTAAGAATCCTTTTTATGCCTTTTCTGAGAACTCTATCAATAGTTTTTGAGCGGAAAAAAAGGTACATAGCTGTTAAAGCGAGGAGTATTATTATAAGGGAGTCTCTCATCTCCAATGTGGATTTTCCGAGAAAAGTGAGCATTAGGGTAACAATTGCCGAAGTTATCCCAGCACTCCCAAGGAACATAAGAGTTCTTATTATTTTCCTTCTTACCGGGTGAGAAACAACATATTCCGCCTCGCTTGTTGTGAACCCAGTACCCGAGAACGCGGAGTGTGCCTGAAAAACAGCAATATCCTTTGATAGGCCTGTCATCTCTAGGGCGACGGCCCCTATCTTCACGATTATGACCGATATCAGAACCACTAGAAGAAATGATATGAGGGTAAGCAAGAAATCACCCTACCCTTTTATTATTCCGTATCCAATTAACCTCCACCTGTTTATTATTCTCCTGCCTATGGCTACCCTCTGCCCTTCCTCCGCCACCACGGGATACTTTAACTGTATATCAGCATAATCGCCCCTAGCGCTTTTAACTAGGCCAATTGTGGATGCCGTTCCGACATTGAGCAACAGATACTCGTTGGTCCTTATTTTCTCTATTTTTATCTCTTGGGGTATGCCGACTACCCTTTCAAGCAGGTGGAGTTCAAGGGTTAGAGAGAATCTCGGCTCAGGGAGAGTTCCCGGCTTTCCCGCCATCCTTCCGGTTAGGTTATCCGCTTTGGTGAACGCGGGGTCAAGGGTTGTGCCAATTCCCACAAGCCCCCCTGGTCCAACCTCCTCCCAATATGAACCGCCACTCATAAGAGATACTATATTCGTGTATATAGGTTCCCATATGATCTTGTTTCCCTTCTTCACGGGCCATCCGGGAAGAATTTCTATTTCATCGCCCACTTTAAACTTACCCTGTATTATGCTCCCACCTATTACGCCGCCTTTCAAATCTTTTGGTCTTGTCCCAGGCTTGTTAACATCAAAACTCCTCGCTATGTACATCCTTGGCGGTTTGCTTAAATCAAATTGTGGGGTTGGAATTCTTTTTTCTATGGCTTCAATAAGAACATCAATATTGGCGGAGTGTTGAGCACTAACGGGTATTATGGGGGCATCCTCCGCTATCGTGCCCTCAATGAAATCCTTTATCTGCTGGTAATTTTTCCGTGCCTCTTCCTCGCTCACAACATCTATCTTGTTTTGAACTATAACTATCTTATCCACACCTACTATTTCCAGAGCCATAAGGTGCTCTTTCGTTTGCGGCTGCGGACATGGCTGATTCGCTGCTATAACCAAAAGGGCACCGTTCATAATGGCAGCACCGCTTAGCATGGTGGCCATCAGAGTTTCGTGGCCCGGGGCGTCCACAAAACTCACGACCCGCAGGAATTCCGCATCTTCACATTCCGAAGGGTTGGTAGTATAACACTCGGGTTCATCTTTATCTTTACATCTATAAAATGCCGCATCGGCATAGCCCAACTTTATCGTTATGCCCCTCCTCATTTCCTCGCTGTGGGTATCCGTCCATACACCTGTTATCGCCTTGGTTAGAGTGGTCTTACCGTGATCAACATGTCCAACCATACCGATATTTACCTCCGGCTTTTTTGGAAACTTCATTTTTAAGCCTCACCCTCCTTAACTGCCTCCTCCAAGGGCTTGGGGCCGTATTGAACGACTTTCATATTTATCTGCACTATATTAGGAGATATTGTGTTTCCGTGAACCATTTTTTTCTTTCTCATCCCTTTCCTTTTTGGTTTGAATCCCACTCCTCCGCTCAGAAGCAACCTCTTCCTCACCTGTCCCGGCAAATCGGGTCTCATCGGGAAACCATCTTTATCGGTGCCGCCCGTAATCACCAGTTTGTATCCTGGCAAATCAACAAAAATGCCATCTATTTCCTCTCCTATTTTTTTGCCTACGAGAAGGTTCGCTTTAGCGCCGCTAACTTCCTTCTGGTAGCATTTGCCCGTTTTTGGATCTGCTATGACCACCTTGAACTGCACCATAGGGCGTAGTAATGGGAACCACTATTTTATATTTTTGATGTCCTCTCGCCGATTTCCAACACTTTAAAAACCTTAATATAGCTTAAAGGCATGGTATTTAATGTGAAACAAAGGAGTGTGAAAAAATGAAAAAATGGGTGATTCTGCTGGGTGTGGTTGGAGTGATGCTTTGCTTGCTGGCGAGCAACATACCGCAAGAAACAATGGCTTCCAATGTAAAAATAAACGAGGAAAAGGCCCTGAAACTCTATATACATCTCAAAAGAGCGGAGTTTTCGCCGAGTGTGGGAGAACCCTATATCCCTATTGGGCTGAGGGCTCCCACGGACAATAACCTTTTCATAGTGCAGTTTGTAGGTCCACCTTTAGAAGATGACAGGGAATACATAGAGAACATGGGATTCCGTATAATCAGTTATATACCGGATTTTGCGTATCTCATCGGCGGGAACAGAGAAGATCTGTATAAATTGAGCTATTCCTCTCGCATATACTGGGTAGGTGATTATCATCCGTATTACAAGATAAGTCCCCGTATATCGGATAATTTCAAAGGTGTTTTCTCTGCCACGCTCGCATATACATCAACAACGAAAGAAACATTTTTAAGAATATTCAACAATTACAAAGTTCTTGGATTTGGAAGCAATCCATTCACGCATGAAATCTCAATGGTCATAGATGGTGATTACTCAGATGTGTGCGAGATAGCTAGAATGAACAATGTTTACTGGATAGAGCCTTGGGTGAAGATGGAACTTATGGATGAGGTATCCAACGAGATAGTCGGTGGATACTGGCAGGCCAACCAGCCATACGATGGCCCCGGCTCGTATGTAAACTCTCTGGGCTGGGATGGCAGCGGGGTTATTGTATCCATCACGGATACGGGCCTAGCCAACGGTCAGGTGCCCGTGGACCACCCGGATTTTCAGGATAGAGTGTCGGGGGGAATTGATTATACTTCCTCCGGTACATGGGCGGATGGACATGCCCACGGCACGCATGTTGCGGGAATAGTTGCAGCCAACGGCTATTTGGGGACTGGAGAGCAGTATCCTGGAACTACCTACTATGTGGGAATGGGTGTAGCTCCCAACGCCACTCTATTCGTTCAAAGAATATTTGATAGCCAGGGATATTTTGCTTTTTCAAACGACACATATATGTTTTGGCTTGCACAGAACGCTTATGATAATGGAGTATATATATCACAGAATTCTTGGGGCGCGGCGGTAAACGGAGATTATAATCAGGATTCCGCTTATTATGATCAGGTGGTTAGGGATTCATCTTCCAGAGATGCTGGAGAGCAGCCGATAATTTATGTTTTTGCAGCAGGTAATGAAGGACCGAATCAGCAAACAGTAGACTCTCCGGGAACGGCAAAAAATGTAATAACGGTGGGTGCCACAGAAAACTATTGGCAGAATCCATCAAGTCATGGGTATCTAGGTTCGGATAGTAGGGTGGATAATCCAGAGGAGATGGCATCGTTCTCATCCCGCGGTCCTACATCGGATGGAAGAATAAAACCAGATGTTGTCGCTCCGGGTGTGGGAATACTCTCCACCAGAGGTTCGCAAGCCTCCGATACTCTGTGGGGCGCCTATGACCAATACTACCTATGGTGCGACGGTACATCTCAGGCTACACCGCAGGTTTCTGGGGCGGCGGCAGTCATAGTACAATGGTGGGAGAGTCATTTCTCTCAGAAGCCATCTCCAGCGATGGTTAAAGCCATGCTTATAAACAGTGCTGTGGATATAAGCGGAGGAACCAACGGTGGAGGAGACCCCATACCCAATTACGAGGAAGGTTGGGGTAGAGTGTTCCTACCCACATTACTTGACCCTCAGGTTAATGTGATTTATCACGATCAAGATATACTCCTTAAAACAGGAGATGTGTATTCCGTATCTTTCACTGTTCAGGATACAAGCAAACCGCTGAAAATTACGCTGGCATGGACCGACGCTCCGGGCAATCCTTCTACGGATCCTGTTCTCGTAAACGATTTAAATCTCAAAGTAACCGCTCCCGATGGAACCGTTTACTATGGAAATGGATTTGCGAATGGCTGGTCCTCTCCGGATACGGCTGCGGGAAACACCAATATAGGTGCGAGCTGGGATAATAATGGAGACAAATTTGATGATAGAAACAATGTGGAAAATGTTTTCATAGATTCTTCAGACCTTCAAACCGGAACATATACGGTTGAAGTCATTGCATACAATATTCCGCAAGATGGCGTGCCATCCACCCCAGATGTTGATCAAGATTTCGCACTGGTGATTTATAATGCTCAAACAAGAATAGACTTGCCAGATTTAACATTATCACCCAGTGATATATCCTTTAGCAATTCCAATCCGACCGAGGGAGATATTGTAACGATAACCGCAACGGTATATAATGTAGGAAACAACGACTCTTATAATGTCAATGTCTCCTTCTACTACGATTATATAGATTCATCGCATCTTATAGGAACGGTGAATTTCGGGAATATACCACAGGGAGGAAGCGCATCTGGAAGCGTGGATTGGAATACCGATGGTTTGGCAGGTACGCATAATATTATAGTGTTTGCTGATTCAACGAAAAATGTAGAGGAACTGGATGAGTTGAACAATACTGCGCAGAAACAGATAACGGTCCAAGGTTACAATATATATCTCGGCTGTGCAAACAACGAATCTTACGGCCAAGCGGGAAATTGGATATCTTATGATATAGTAGTTGAAAACACCGGAACACTTCCGGACAGCTATGAACTATCTGTAGTGGAGAATTCTGCCAACTGGATATATTATCTTTCGGATAGCAATGTAAATCTAAATCCCGGAAATTCCACGATTGTTAAACTTAATGTATATATTCCTTCAAATGAGGTTAGCGGAAACTACACAATAATAAAGGTGATGGGAGTATCACAGGGTGATTCCTCAAAAGTAGCCGAAATATATACAAAAACCACAGTAGGTAAAACAATACTCTTGGTAGATGATGATAATGGCCAGAACTACGAATCTTATTTCACTCAGGCATTAAACGCTAACGGATACGATTACGATACTTGGGATGTTTCCAGTGTTGGTTCCCCGTCATACGGCGATATGGCTCCTTACAGCGTGGTTATATGGACAACGGGCGCTGATTGGTCCACGACTTTATCATCCACAGACGAGAATAATCTTATGCAGTATTTGGATAACGGAGGAAGACTGTACCTAAGTTCTCAGGATTATCTGTGGGATATATCCGGTGGAAGCGACGGTACAATAAGCAATACTTTCGTCAATAACTATCTAGGAGTTAGCTCGGTAACGAACGATGCCTCATATACCTCCGTGGTTGGAGTAAGCGGAGATCCTATAGGTGATGGATTATCTCTAAGTCTAAGTTATCCATACAGCAACTACGCGGATACGATAACAGTCGGAAACGGTGGAGTGGCTATATTCACCTATAACAACCAACCTACCGCGGTGAGGTTGGATACAGGTACTTACAGAACGGTGTTCACAGCATTTTCATTTGAAGCCGTAGAAAATGCAAATGCTAACGATGGTGCAACGCTGATGAACAGGATAATAACTTGGCTCATGAGCGGAGGTGTTGGCTTGCCAACATCACCGAATAATCTCACCGCAAGTATAGTGAATAACTATGTTTATCTTCGCTGGGATCCTCCGAGCAGCGATGGTGGAAGCCCAATAATGGAGTACAGAATTTACAGAAGAGTGAGTGGAGGAAGTTTTGTATATGTGGGCAGTGTACAAGCCAATCAAACATTCTTCAATGATACAAGTATATCTTTTAATACTGTATATGAGTATTATGTAACGGCAGTGAACGGCAAAGGAGAAGGCCCGCCCAGTGATGTTGTGAGTGTCTCTACCCCTACACCAGAAATTCACCCAATACTAATATTTGTCGTAGTTTTGCTTTGTGGAACAGTTATTTTGAGAAAAAATCTCTAACTTTTTTTCTTATTTTAGAAAAAACTTTAACTATCTCTTATTTAATTATCCCCTGTGCCTTTGACCGAAGATGATTTGGAAGAAAAATTCCGCGCATTTGAAAAGGTACACGATAAAATTAGAAGATATGAGAGGATAAGAAAAACTGTTGATGTTCTGCTAGTAACATCAATTATTTTATTTGTTGTAATAATATTCTGGGATGTTTTGAATGGAAAACCCTTATCCGTTGGAAGAAACCAAAAAATAGCATTATCTTTCCCTATATTAATGATGCTTGTCGCTCTACTACTTGAAATACATAAAAGGAGTTATCTCCGAAAGATGAAGTAAACTACGAATATGCTCACAATGATTCCTGCAACCACGCCATATTTCACCCACATATAAGGGTCGCCTTTTTTATGCATTTCAGGGGTATCATCCGCAAAACCCGGAAGACTTCCTGCATCTAATTCCTCTTTATTTGAATAACCATCTTTATCCGAATCAAGATTTGCAATTTTTAGAAGGGCCTTTTTGGAATATGTTACGGTTATGTTGTTTCCTCCTTCTTCCTCAATGATTTCTTTGACAGCATTTATGAAATCCAGTCCAAAAGGATTTAGTCCTTTCAGGGATTTATCAAAAAATACATAATCTCTTCTTTCATCTTTATCCCAAGAATAATTACTCACTTCCTTATCGTAAAGTGCGGTATAAACCTCGCTTTTCCAGAACTTATCCTCTATATCTATTTTATCTCCATTTGAAAGGTATATTGTTATGGTAGGGTAAGTTGCTGCTTTTACGGTATTCGCGGCGAAGAGAACGAGCATAGTGCATACCATCGTGGCGACTATTAGGCGCATACAACGGTGAGATAGAACAATGTATTTATAACTTTCTTCAGCATAGTTAGCATGTCCTAACTCTTATATACTCCTCTTCCTTTATGGATATGATGTATCTATCACAGGCGCCACCAGGAAGCATCGTAGAGGTAATTGCCATAAGGGGAGGTATGGGTGTAATGAGAAGACTGTTGGCACTTTCCATAAGAATTGGTGACAGATTAAAGGTAATTAATAATCCTCACTTCGGACCTGTACTTGTAGAGCACATTACACATGGGCATAGAGTTGCAATAGGAAGAGGAGTTGCCTCCAAAGTGGAGGTAAGAATTTTATGAAAGTTGTATTGATTGGACAACCGAACAGCGGAAAGAGCACCATTTTTAACTTTTTAGCTGGATTTAAGGTGAGAACCGGAAATTTTCCGGGCGTTACCGTGAAGTATTACGAAAGTGAAATAGTTTATAGAGGAGATAAAATAACGCTGGTAGACCTTCCCGGAATATATTCCCTTTATGCGATGGATCCAGCCGAGGAAGTAGCAAGAGATTATCTGTTGAAGGAGAATATTGATGTTATAGTGAATGTCGTTGATGCTTCAGTTCTTTCTAGAAGTTTAGAATTTACAATAGAACTTATGGAATTAGGAAAACCAATGGTTTTATGTCTCAACATGATGGACGAAGCCGAGAAAAAGGGTTTACAAATAAATGATAAAAAACTATCAGAAATTTTGGGAATTCCTGTGGTGAAATGTATAGCATCGCGGGGTTACGGACTTGACAGATTGATGGAATGTGTTTATGATGCTAAAATACCAAAAAAAGTTGAATATCAGAAAGATGTTGAAGAAATTATTGACGAATTGGAGAAAATATGTGGAAATAGGTTAAAGGTAATTTTGTATCTTGAAGGAATATTTGATTGCAAAGAAGGAGGAGAGTTCAAAAAGAAACTTGAAGAGATGCACGGTTGTGATTGCTCCACAGTAATGTCATCGCAACGGCACGCACTTGCAATGCACATATTTGAATCGTGTGTTAAAGTAGGAAAGAAAAAAATAAGCAGAAGAGAAAAGATAGACAGCATAATAATGCATCCAGTTCTAGGATATATTATCCTGTTTATCATATTCACGCTTTTTTTGAGCACCGCATTTTATATTGGAGATATCCTTAGTTCGTTGATTGTTGATCCCCTTGAGGGATTAGTAGTTTTTCCAGAAAGCATTGAGGGTAGTTTTCTGAACGGTCTGTGGGGTGGCGTTGTAGGGGCGTTAGGAATAGTTGTTCCATATTTGATACCACTTCTTCTTATTCTTTCCTTCTTAGACGATGTTGGATATATGGCAAGAGCGGCTTACCTTCTTGATAACCTATTCCATAAAATAGGTCTTCATGGAAAAGCGGCCGGTCCCTTTCTCATGGGATACGGTTGTACAGTACCCGCTATAATGGCTACCAGAATATTGGATGAAAGAGATAGAGTAAAAGTTGCCATACTTCTGCCCATGATTCCTTGCTCCGCAAGAAGCGTTATTATTCTTGCAGTAATCGGTGGAATTTTCGGCACTCACTTTGCTCTTTTAATGTATTTTATAAATATACTTGTGGTTTTTCTTGTCGGTGGAGTTTTGGCGAAATTGACTAAAAGAGAGAGTCCTGGTATGGTTATGGAGATGCCTGATTTGAAAATACCTTCTGGAAAAATAATATGGAAAAAGACATATTTTGTTGTTTACGAATTTTTCAGAGAAGCGTTTCCCCTTCTCGTCTTGGGAAGCGGGGTATTTGGAATTCTTGAATTTATTGGAATAACATCTTATATAAATAGTATATTATCGCCTTATGTTGCCGGAATACTTGGTCTTCCACCAGTCCTTGGCGTTACACTTATCTTCGGAATTTTGAGGAAAGAACTGGCGCTATATATGACTCTTGACGCTCTTAATGTAAGTTATCCGGCAGCTTTAGCTCAAGTTATGAGCACATCTCAGATACTTACCTTTGTTCTGTTCATTACATTTTATATACCCTGCCTTTCCACCATAGTGGTTATGGGCAGAGAGTTCAACTGGAAAATAGTAGGTGCTAGTATAGCAGTTTCCATATTTGTGGCCACCATAATAGGATTTGCCGTTAGATTCATCCCTTTCTAGGATACAGAATTAAGTTTACTAAAGGTTAAGTATTTTTATGAGATATCCTGCTATATGAAATTCAAAGTGGAGGTGTGGCTCAAAGAGAGCGTGGAAGACCCTGAAGGAATAGCCGTGGAAAAAGCTCTTAAATTGTTGGGATTTGATGAAGTCAAAGAGGTGAGAGTAGGGAAGGTTTACAGCATAGTGGTTGAGAAAGGAGATGAGAAAATTATCCAAGATATGTGCGAAAAATTACTAACGAATCCAGTCATTCACAAATATAAAATATATAAAGAAGAGTAAAAGGATCACAGTATTATTATTACGGCAGGATTTTCGTTGGCATAGGAGTATATATAGTATATCCCTGGTTCAATAGGTTCTCCATTTTTGTCCATACAATTCCAGGTGTAGGTTATCTCCTCTCCGGGCTGTAGAGTAACAACATGTCTGTATATTTTTGAGATTACTGTTTCTCCGCTCTCGGAAACTATGTAAAATCCAGCACCGAATGTTACGGGAACATCAGCGAGATTCACCATATGAATAGTTATCTCCTCACCAGCGTAGTATATTAAGTTATCCGTGTAAGTTACGACGAACAGCACTGCCTCACTGTTTGAAACCACAGTAATACTAACCGAACCCGCGGGACTGTTTCCAACCTTTGCTTCTATTGTGTATAATCCTCCTGTGAAGTTGAAAGGCACCTGCCAGTTGATGGTTGTGGTATAGGTCTCACCGGGTGATAGAGCTTTCATTGTCCATACAACAATCTCCGATCTCTTGATGACCTTATCCACCAGTTCGCCCGAAGAGTCATAGACATACAAGTATACCGGCGGTGGTATGCAGTTGCTTAGAACGGCTACTCCATCCCCGACATTCTTTACAGTTATCTTGACATTCACATCCTGCCCCGGAGTAAGTTGATATATTTCGCTGTCCCCCGAGTATACGGCGACAGTGGTCTGTAGTATTCCCTGTTCGGCGTTTATTTGCCCCACCGCGGGAATCAATCCCGCAAGCAATCCGAACGCAATCATCAGACCCAACATCCTCATCTTTATCACCTCTGGGTTTGGGATATAAAGAAGGTGTATTTATACTTTTTGGGTGTAACATGATATTTGATAACAGAGAACATCCATAAATCTCATATATTCCCAAATAATTTATGGAAAAGGGGCGGGTGTAGTCTAGCGGTTAGGACGGAGGCCCCCCAAGCCTCTGGCCCGGGTTCGAATCCCGGCACCCGCACTGGGCAGGTGGCAGAGTGGTTATGCGCGGGACTGCAGATCCCGTCCACGAGGGTTCGAATCCCTCCCTGCCCTCTTTTAAAACATAAAGACCAAAAAGAAATATTTTTGCCAAAAGAATTAGCTAATAATCATAAAAATGGAGAGAAGTATTTAAGATATATACTCTGCGGAATTTGGATATATGTGCTTCCTTCATATCCATCAACGGTATAGCTTGTTGGGAACAGATAATTATCCGTTAAAGTAGTTGCTCCTATACTCTCACCGATTACGAACACATCATCAATGTATATACCTTTTGGATCATTGGACGAGTCGTAATGTATTGAATCCTGTGGATTACCCGTGGCATTTGTATAAACTCTGAATCTAAGTATTATTGTGTTGCCCACGAAACCGCTCAAATCACAGTTCAAGCGGGCTAAGGTTACCGAAGGAATCCAGCCATAGGCGTGAGTATTTGCATTTACGAACTGATATGTATTCATATCCACCTCTCCCCTCACTCCGGAATACGCTTGCGGTATCTGGTTGTTTATTCCGTAGTAGTTTCTGTACTCAACGATGTTTGTATCTTTGCCGCTGTAATTCCATCCTATCCTTACGCCGTATGTTATGGACTTCCAGGTCTGGCCGTTATCTGTGCTTACCTCAACCCTTAGACCATCGGGAGGCAGGCCCGCCGACGGATTTATGTTGAATCTGAAATATGCTATGAGCGTAACCTTATACGCCCTTGTCAGGTCTATGGGCACTGTGTACAAGGAAGCATCTACACCTAAGGGCATATATCCGTTGGGAGCGCAATAGTACCAGTAGTGCGAGCCGCTGTGTGCCTCTGCCGAATTATCCTCGTAACTCCAGTAATCCGTGTTGCCGCCACTTATTTTAATGCGAACATCATCAATGTACCATCCCATCTCCGGTTGCCAACCGCCCTCAGAGCTTATTCCACCAAGTTGAGCGAACAAGAACACTATCCTTATTTTTGCGAACTGATTGATGAACCTGCTTAAATCAATTTCAATATAATCCCATCCGAAGGTTCCTGAGGAACTTCTGCCATTGAAACACCAGTACGGTAGATTACCTTCTGCATCCACTAGTCCTGTGGAATCATCGGGCCCTCCCGTAGTGGCATCATTGTCAACCTCATCAAATTTTAGATTGCCTGTATATGATTGTTCGGGAATTAAGTAGTATCTATGGTTTCTGTCCCATACCCATGTCGTGCCATCATCGCTTCCCCAGAGGTATATTACTCCGCCATTCGTACCCTCGGTCATCCAGTATTTTGTCCAGAAAGTAAGCCTAGCTTTCTCCGCATTGTTTATGTCCACGGGTGGAGTTATGAGATAGCGATATTTGCGTAGTTCTATGTTATAGGATATATTTCCACCTCCTGAGCCGCCACCTCCGCCAGAGGGGGTGTAGTCCACAGTAATTTGTATAGCATCAACTATGAATATTTCATC
>CAYVVU010000035.1:0-15678 GCA_964455305.1 uncultured Thermoplasmata archaeon | reverse complement strand
GTATTTTTCCCTAATCTTGCAATTTCCTTTATGGCGTAGATGTATCTATCGGCCATTTCTCTCGGAAGTTTATCTCCTCTCGTGCTCAATCCCCTTATAAGGTAAGTTCTTATATTTTCCTCTCCGTAAGGTGGAGGAAAATTCCTGTACGCAAAATCATCTATGCCTACGACATCCGCAAAGGCATCTATTGGGCGAAGGGTACCCGAGCAGAATACCACTCCGCGGAACTTTTTCCATATATGTGATAATACTTCTTTCGCTCTCATATCGTATATTTCAATCTCAAAGTTTTTAGGTAAGCGTCTTCCTATGAATTCCACTCCCCTCGTACCCTCCTTCTCTAGACAATCAATCAAAAAATTGGCTAAACGATAAGAAGAACTCCTCGGTCTTTTTCCCTCTTTCAGAAGTTTCTTCCGTATCTCTTCCCCGTACTTCAGCAGGTATTCCAGTTCTTGAACATCGGTGGAAAATATTTCGGATGGCGAGAAAACATCCTCCCTCTTTCTCTCTTTAGCGATGTTATTTTTCAATTTCTCAACATCTTCCGCTATTTTCAAAACTATCTTGTAAATTTCTCTATGCTTTTCCGATTCACGCAGAGCATTCTTAATAGTGCCCAGAGTAATCTTATCCCCGTAAATGCTGGAGTATGCGAACTGAAGGTTATGCGCTTCATCCACAACCAAATAAGATTCACGGAAATCAATGATGTTGCGAAAACTCCACATCAGGTTCTCGTTCAAAATGTAGTTGTAGTTGAAAGAGATAACATCGGCTGCGTGGGCTAAAAATCTCTGATAAAAATAAGGGCATATCTCGTACTTCTCGCCAATCTCCATTATCTCGGAGTAGATGAGAGGATTATCTGGGAAGTAATAAAAATCCTGAAGATTTCGGTAATACGGGCAGTTCTTCCTCTCGGATTTGCATAGATACGCTATTTCCTCATGCTCCCCTTTTCCTCTAAATTTTTTTCGCGCCAACAAACACATATCCCTCTTCCCGCGAAACGATAATCCGAAATAATTTTTCCCCAATTTCTCGTTTATTATCTTGAGTTCCTCTATTGGACGGTCGGTCTCATTTCCCGTGCGCACAGCCCAAATGATTCTCCTGCCCCTTTTGAGTAGGGATGCCAGAATCACGGGTGTTTTTCCAAAACCTGTGGGAGCATCAAGACAGACGAATCCCTCATCCTCAATGGATTCGTATATGAACTTCACAGCCTCCCTCTGATTTTCTCGGTATTCGTACGGAAAAGGAAATTTCATTGTATACATAAAAGAGTTAAGGTTATTTAGTTTTTCTTGCCGTAAAGAAGATGGCAATCAGGGCAAAGGCAACGAAGGCTATGATGGGATGTGGTCCCTCTGATATAACATCCGTGGTTTTGAGCGGATAATAATCTCTGGCTCCAGCGGGACCATCTATTCTATACGGGAAATCCACTATACCATCGTTGTTTAAATCGTTCGTATCGTTATTCATTGCCCAATCATGCCAATAGTTACCATAACCGCTTAGATTCCAGAGATTATCGGAGCCGCCATCATACGCCTGAATTTTTGATGGATCGTAGGAATCACCGCTGCCATTGTTGTAATAAAACTCGTTGTAATAGATGATGTTGTGTGAGCCGGATTCTATGTAAAAGCCGTAGGCTGTGTTGTTTATAATTAAGTTATATCTGAACACGCAACCGCTTGAATTTGAGAGATAAATTCCCATGGCGTTGTAGCCGCAGACACAGTAATCCACGAGGAGTGCATTGGAATTTTGGATGAAAATTCCATACAGGCAGTATGCGACCGTGCAGTTGTATAAAGTAATGTTGGAAGAATAGCCTATCAGTATTCCGACCGTTCCATCGGATATGTAGGTATTCTCAATAATTCCAGAGGATACATTTCCCAAGATTATTTCTCCAACATCCTCTGGAAGAGATATGTTACTCAAGTTGGTATTTTTGTAGTAATATACAGGATATCCACATACAGTGTTGTTCGTAGAAATGTTCTGCGAGTTGAATGCATTGATGTCTCCATCAAGCATTATGCTGCAATACCACATTTCATTGTCAAAGAGTTTGTTGTTCTTGGATTCTTGTATATATATGGCTGAGAATCCGTTGTATGAACAATTGTTTCCTTTTATAACATTTCCGTTGGAGTTGAGCAGGAATATTCCGTCGTAGCCGTTGGATTTGAGAATATTTGCGGAAATCGTATTTGTATTTGAAGAGTCAAGAAAAATGCCTTCGTAGGTATTATTTGTGATCATATTTCCGTTTATCGTGTTGTTGCTTGAATCAATTACCATCGTTCCGTTCCCGTTGCTGGAAAGGCCATTTCCGATAATCTGATTGTTATCCGCGCTATGCAAACAAATTCCTTCCATAGAGTGGGAGCAATTGTTGCCCTCCACTATGTTCCCACTGGAAGATTCCAAATAAATTCCATCGTATTTATTTCCTGTACATACATTATTTGCAATTCTGTTGTTATTGCAGTATTGCAGGAAAATACCTTCATACTGGTTATTTCGGCAGGTATTGTTCTCAATTATATTAGAACTACAGGAATCATAGAGATATATACCGTCGTAAGTATTCGCAGAGCAGTCGTTATTCGTTATCTGATTGGCGTTGCAGGTATTATTGAGTGATATTCCTTCATAGTTGTTTGTAAAGGTATTATATTTTATTTTGTTGTAACTGCATGCGTGCAGATATATTCCGTTGTAGCATCCACTTACCGAGTTGTTCTCAATAGTATTGTAATTGCTTGAAGAATCAAGGAATATTCCATCATAATAGATATTTGAAATGGTATTTCCCCTTATAATATTGTTATTGCAGGCAGAATATAGATGAATACCTTCGTAGGTATTACTTGAACAGTCGTTATTCTCTATCACATTATTGTTGCACTGATAACATAGATATATCCCTTCATGGTTATCTGTACATAAATTTCCGGAGAGTACTCCGTTTTTAACATTGTAAAGTATTATGCCAGCACCCGCAAAATAAAATGATCCTTGCCACCGCGCCCCGTGCATATAACAGTTCCTCACAATGAAATATGCGGTGGTGTTTCCTATGTAGAGCGCCGCACCCTCACCCTGCGCATCAATCTCCCAATTCTCTATTATGTAGGGGTCCGCCGCAGTGCCGTTTCCTTCCACCACGCCATTATCTGCGGTGAAATCCGCATCGCTGTTAATTCTTATTACTGGATGGGGAAAATATGTTCTCAGGTTTTCGTCTCGCGTTTCCGAAAAAATCTCAGGGGATACGCTGTAAATCACTAACGCCAGAAACAGAAACAAAATTATGCATAAGAACGCTATCCTCCGCATGAATTACCCATGAATTTATAAAATAAAAGATTTTCTATAAGAAACATTTTTAACAGTTTTTCATATACCCGTTGAGGTGATGGATATGCTGGATTATCTTCGCTCTAAACTTGATGATGAGAACTTTGAAAAACTAGCGGCAATAAAAAATCCTCATTTGCATAGATTCATCGCTGAATATGTAAAATTATGCAATCCATCCAAAGTTTTCGTGTGCACCGATAGTGAGGAGGATGAGGATTATGTCAGGAAGAAGGCGTTAGAGTACGGTGAGGAAAGAAAACTTACTGTGGAAAAACACACCGTGCATTTTGATAACTATTATGATCAGGCCAGAGACAAAAAAAATACAAAGATACTTGTTGAGGGGGGTAAAAAACTTCCTTACTTAAACACGATGGACAGGGAGGAGGGGCTGAGGGAGATAAGGGAGATACTCAGAAACATAATGGAAGGAAAGGAGATGTTCGTGTGCTTTTTTGTTCTCGGTCCGCCAAATTCCATATTCACAATACCTGCTGTGCAAATTACCGATTCCGCATATGTGGCTCATTCCGAATTTCTGCTTTACAGAAAGGGGTATTCGGAATTTCAGAGACTGGGTTCCACAGATAATTTCCTGAAATTCGTGCATTCCGCTGGGGAACTGGACGAGAGGAAAACGAGCAAAAATTTAAGCAAAAGGAGAATATACATAGATTTGGATGGAAATATCGTTTTCTCGGCAAATACGCAGTATGGAGGGAATACAATAGGTCTAAAGAAACCTGCTTTCCGCCTCACGATAAAGAGAGCGGTTGAGGAAGGTTGGCTTTCAGAGCATATGTTCCTTATGGGTGTGGTGAACGGAGATAGGATTACATATTTCTGCGGGGCTTTTCCTTCAATGTGCGGCAAAACATCCACCTGTATGCTACCACACGAAAAACTTGTGGGCGACGATCTTTCATTCATAAAGATCGTTGATGGTGAGGCAAGGGCGGTAAATGTGGAATGCGGAGTATTCGGGATAATTGAGGGAGTAAATAAGCATGATGACCCGATAATATGGAATGTCCTACATTCACCGGTAGAGATAATATTCACCAATGTTCTGGTGAAAGACGGAAGAGTTTACTGGAACGGTATGGGAGAGGAAATCCCCGAAGAGGGAGAGAACCACAGCGGTAGATGGTGGAAGGGTAAGAAGGACGAGGAGGGAAACGAAATCCCGCCTTCGCACAAAAACGCTAGATTCACGGTGAAACTTGAACATTTTCCGAATTTGGACAAGGATGCGCTGGAAAGTAGGGATGGTGTGCCCCTCGGCGGCCTGATATTCGGTGGGAGAGACAGCGATACTTGGCCGCCAGTATGCGAGGCCTTCAACTGGACCCATGGAGTGGTGATGAAGGCCGCTAGTTTGGAGTCGGAAACCACCGCCGCCACCCTTGAAAAGGAGGGAGTGAGAAAATTCAATTTGATGGCAATATTGGATTTTCTCTCCGTGCATATAGGAGATTACATTAAAAACTACCTGGATTTCGGTAAGAAATTGAAAAAGGAGTTGAAAATTTTCGCTGTGAACTATTTTCTTAAGGAGGATGGAAGATATCTGAATGAAAAAATGGACAAGGCCGTATGGCTCAAATGGATGGAACTCCGAGTACACGGGGAAGTGGATGCGGTTAAAACACCAATAGGATACATACCCCGCTATGAGGATCTGAGAAAACTCTTCTTGAAGGTTCTAAAAAAGAATTATTCCAAGGAAGATTACGAGAAGCAGTTCAAAATTCGCATCCCAGAATTACTGAAAAAGATTGAGAGAATAAGGAAAATTTATAGAAGCGTTGAAAAAATACCCAACGAAGTTTTTGAAGAAATGGAAAGTGAAGAAAATAGGTTGAAAGAGGCGCAGAAAAAATTCGGAGATTACATCTCCCCTTTTGCATTTTATTGACAATTTTACAAAAATTTTATACAATAAATTCATCAGCGTAATTATGAGAATTGTGGGTGTTGTTATTGCGATTTTGGTATTAACTCTCTATACTCAAGCGAAGATCACACACTTTCTTCAAATACTTCCCTAACTATTCTTCTTGACAACCTCAACACACTTTTTCCCAAATTTTTAAGTAGTATAACTGTTTATAATTCCATATCTGCGTAAGGGAGGTATAAGACCATGCGGAAGTGGTGTTTATGGGCTTGTTTGATTGTTATTATCATGCTCAGTGGTTCTTCTCAGGCATTGGTTTTAAATTACAAAGTAGCTGCAAAAGTTATTACAAACCAAGATATATGGAGTATGTACCATGGGGATAGCAGACATACGGGAAGAATTCCCTTTAACACCAGTGATAATCCGGGTCGCATAAAATGGTATTTCAAAACGAATGGAAGCATAGCAGGCTCTCCCGTCCTGGATTACAATGGAAACATATATTTTGGCTCAACAGATGGATATCTTTACTCTTTAAATTCGGCGGGAGAACTGAGATGGAAATACAAGGCCAATGGAGCTATCAATTCCACTCCTTTAGTTTATGAGAACAAAATATTTTTTGGAACATCAAATGGAACATTCTACTGTCTGGATTTTTATGGTAATTTGATCTGGAAATTGGATATTGGTGGAAGAATTGAAGAAGGTGCTAATGTAGATAATAGCCGAGGGATTATTTATTTTACATCAACAAAGGGATATGTATACGCTGTGAATACTAATGGAAACATAATATGGAAAAAATACATCGCAGAAGGTCTCAGAAGCTCACCTGCTATAGACAAAAATGGTACTATTTATGTTGGAAATTTATACGCATTCCATCCAAATGGCTCTCTCAAATGGAAATTTCTTACATATTCTCCTAGCTATATAGGAAATCCTGTTATTGATGATGATGGCATCATCTATACAGGAAGCGGGGAATGTTACATTTATGCAATATATCCCAATGGTACTCTTAAGTGGAATAAATTGATAGCTTGGTCGCGGGGTTCGTATTATGCTACCCCTTCAATCGGGTATGATGGCAATCTATATCTAGGAGTTGTTGAGTGTGGTCGTGGCTATTTAGTTGTTTTAAATTCCAGTTCTGGGGAAATTGAGTGGTCATACCCTTTTATAGGTAAGATAGGTTATATTGTGAACAGTCCTATACTGGATAGTGCGGGAAATGTTTACATATTGTTGGGCTCTTCTGTATATTGTATAAATGCCAACAACAGAACTGCTAAATGGAAATGCTTTGTAGCTTGTGATGATTATGAAGTTTCTGAGCATACCAGTTTCGGTGTAGGATTTGACGGCACAATATATGTAGGATGTAATAATAATGAAATTTATGGCAGCATTCTTTGTGCAATAGGGAAAGGGGTAGGAAGTTTTCCTTATCCTCCTTCTAACGCAACACTAATTAAGAAAGATAAGTATGTAGAAATAAAATGGGATCCGCCGGAATATGATGGTGATTGCGGGATAATTGGATACAGAATATACAAGACGAATACGGGCAAAAAATGGGTATGCGTAGCAGAGGTTCCTAACAATACTTATCATTTCGTAGATAAAAACATAACCGTTGGATGGACATATTACTATCTCCTTAGTACCGTAAATGAAGTCGGGGAATCTCCATTTTACACATATCTTACTCTCAGATGGGTGAATAAAATAACGAGGCCTTCACCACCGAAGAATTTAAGGGCAATTGTTAAGGATGGCTATGTTCTACTTACATGGGAACCGCCGGATAGCGATGGAGGAAAAGGTCTCTGCTACTATGAGGTTTACGGAATATGCGAAGATTGTGGTAGTGGAGATAAACTTCTGGCTAGAATAAAAATAAACACAGCATTCTACACCAATATGTCCTACAATGTTACCCCAATAATAAAAAGTGGAAAAACCTACAGTTTTTATGTAATTGCGAGTAATGGATGGTATGACTCCGAGCTAAGTAATATTGTAAAGGTATCGCTGAAGCAAAATGAACAAATAGATTTTTCCAGTTATTACATTTGCGTATCTTTTCTACTAATCTTGCTAGTATTGATAGTAAGCATCATTGTGTATAAAAAGATGAAAAAGAGAAAATATTTGATGTAAAGCCATTCCAAAAGTATTAAAAACTTTACGGTATTACCCGTACTGGTGAGGGATATGAAGCTCACATTGAGTTTGATAAAGGCAGATGTTGGCGGCTATCCAGGTCATTCAACGGTGCACCCGAAACTTATAGAAAAAGCCAGAGAAAAACTGAGTGTTGCTAAAGAAACCGGACTGATAATAGATTTCTATGTGACAGGAGCGGGCGATGATTTACAGTTGCTCATGCTCCACAACAAAGGAGTGGATTGCGAGGAAATACACAAACTCGCCTGGGATACCTTTGTGGCTGCCACGGAGGTTGCGAAGGAGCTCCGCTTGTATGGGGCAGGTCAGGATTTGCTGAAAGATGCGTTCAGCGGAAATGTACGCGGAATGGGACCGGGAATCGCGGAAATGGAGTTCACTCCGAGGAAATCCGAGCCGATAGTGGCGTTTATGATGGATAAAACTGAGCCGGGTGCTTTCAATTTGCCCATATTCAGAATGTTCGCAGATCCGTTCAACACCGCAGGGTTAGTTATAGACCCTAGCATGCACGATGGCTTCGTCTTTGAAGTGTGGGACATAATGGAGCACAAAAAAGTCATGATGAGTACCCCAGAGGAGATGTACGATTTGCTCGCGCTCATAGGAGCGAAGTCCCGCTATGTCATAAAGAGGGTATACGCCAAGGAATCCAACCCGAAAGTGAAGGGCGAGGTTGTGGCGGTCATAAGTACAGAGAAACTCTACCAGATAGCGGGAGAATATGTCGGAAAAGATGATCCCGTAGCCCTCGTAAGGGCACAGAGCGGTTGTCCCGCGTTGGGCGAAGTTCTGGAGCCCTTCGCTTTCCCGCATTTGGTTAGCGGATGGATGCGCGGTTCCCACAACGGACCGATAATGCCCGTAAGTCAGAAATATGCGAAGTGCACACGCTTTGACGGGCCACCGAGGGTTATAGCTCTCGGCTTCCAGATATGTGAAGATAAGTTGGTAGGGCCAGTGGATCTCTTTGATGACCCTGCTTTTGATGTAACCAGGCAGGAGGCTGCGAAAATAGCGACTTACATGAGGCGTCACGGACCGTTTGAGCCGCACCGCTTACCTCTGGAAGATATGGAGTATACCACACTGCCAAAAGTTTTGGAAAAGTTGAAGGAGAGGTTTGAGCCCGTCTAACTTCATTCCTCTTTCATCACTTTTTCTATCTCTTCTGGCTTGAAAATTCCTTTTTCGGTTATTATTCCAGTGATGTATTTTGCTGGCGTAACATCAAACGCGGGATTTCTAGCCCAAGAGTTTATGGGAGTAATTCTGATGTTTTTTATGTAGTGTACCTCGTCTTCGCTTCTCTCCTCTATCGGTATCTCTTTTCCATCCGCTATGTTGAAATCAAAGGTTGACATCGGGGCGGCTACATAAAACGGGATTCCAAGTTCCTTGGCGAGTACCGCCTTCTCAAATGTGCCTATTTTGTTTGCTACATCTCCATTTCTCGTTATTCTATCCGCGCCAACTATAACCATATCTACCTCGCCCCTCCACATGAAGTATCCCGCCGCATTATCTGCGATTACATAATGCTCTATTCCTTCGTTGAGCAGTTCCCAAGCTGTTAAAGATGCACCCTGCAACCTAGGCCTAGTTTCGTCCACCCATACCGTAACTTTCTTTCCGTTTCTGTGAGCCATCCGTATGGGGGCCAAAGCGGTTCCCCAATCAGCGGTGGCCAATGCACCTGCGTTACAATGCGTGAGTATTCTGTATCCATCCTCTATCAACTTCTCCCCGTGGACTCCTATTGCTCTACATTTCGCGATTATTTCATCCGCATATTTTTCGGCGGAATCCACGAGGTCTTTTCCCTTTTTGTACTCGTCCATCATATAGTTCAGAGCGTAGAATAAATCGTGAGCCGTGGGCCTAGTATTCTTCAGAATTTCGTAGGTTTTTACCAAATCATCGCCTTTCTCCCAGGCCAACGCCATTCCGTAGGCTGCTGCAATACCTATTGCCGGAGCACCTCTAACCACCATATCTTTTATTGCGTAGGCAACTTCATCAACACTTTTCGCGTAAAAATAGGTATAGCTCCCTGGAAGTTTTCTCTGGTCTATGAAACATACCTGTCCGGGCTCGTACCACACTGAGCGCACTTCTTTAACTTCGTTTCCCACTATAACTCTCATATTTTACACCTCTTCGGAAGGGTAATGACGAGGGGGTTTAAGAGTTTTTAAGTGCGACGAAAAACTTATTACCACAAGATGCTTACTTTCTCTAATGCCTTCCACGGAGGATGTGGTTTGCCTAGCGGTGGTTCTCATCGCCCTGGGATTCGCCATACAGTACCTTCTGAACCCCTATCTGCACAAACTTGGAGTTAGAAGGAGAAGAGTGGATAAAATAAATATAAGCGAAGAAGAGGAGAGAAAGTTCAGGGAAGAGATTTGGAAGATGGCCGACGAAAAGAGAAGGAAAAAGTAATTTATTGCTGCTGAGGTTCCATCATCTCTTCCGTTTCTGTATATCCGTACTGTTGTGGAGGTCTCTGCTCCCACTGCCTACTTCTTTCCGATTTTCTGTGTCTGAAAAATATCACGAGAAGTATGGCCAGAACCGCGCCTGCTAATACGAGAGCAACGAAAAGTAATAACAGAACGCCCATTCCCCTTATATTTGTATCGTAGAGTTCCAATTTCGTCGTGGTCTTAACTCCAAAAACGGTAATTTGAGATACCAACTTTATTATTAAGCCCGTAGATGTATCCACATATAAATCATATTTCTCGCTGTCACTGGTGTATCTGTAATGATAAACGGTGAATCCTCCTGCAGGAACTTCTATCCCTTTTGTTTCCACAAGATTATATTTTTTGCCTTTCCAGAGTAATGTGCTTTTCCCGAGATCACCTACGGGTATCGCGGGGAAGTAGCTGGGATCGTTAATATCATCCTCGTGAGTTCCCTGCGATACTCCCGGCACCGTTCCACTAACTTTTATTTTTACGAGCATAGTGGAATTAGAGCACCATACCTTGATTATATCGTACCTCACCTCTCCCGAAAATGAGCCTATTGCTGTGCTTTCATCCATTGAATATCTGGCGTACGCCCCTTCAAAAGCGTATGGTTGGCAGGCAGCATATGCACTCCCCGCAAGAAGGAGTAATATCGCCAACGAGTAAATCAGCCCGCGTTTCATGTCACTACCCATTGTGGGATTTTATTTTAAGGTTTTGGTGCATTTTTCATTCAATACTACGGATTATCTTCCCGATCCGAGAAAACCACAAACTTTATATTCATATTTCTTTTGCGCCCATTTAGGGCCCGTAGCTCAGTTAGGTAGAGCACCTGGCTTTTAACCAGGTGGTCCGGGGTTCGATTCCCCGCGGGCCCGCTGGTGATATAGTATGAAGTATAATGTGCTTGAGCACGAGCTCGTGCCCGAACACTATCTGGTAAGCAAAGATGAAGAGAAGGAGATTCTTGAGAAGTTGGGAGTGAGCAAGGAAAAATTACCCAAAATTTTGAAAAGCGACCCTGTTATAAGGGTTCTGGAAAGAATTTACGGGCCCATAGAGATAGGAAGTTTAATAAAGATTGTGCGTAAAAGTCCCACTGCTGGAAAGATTGTGGTGTACCGCGTGGTGGTTGAAGGGTGATGTAAAATGAAGGAGATAGTTGATGCCTTCTTTAAGGAAAGGAGCGTAGTAAATCATCACATAGTTTCCTACAATGAATTCATACCCACACCCGATAATCCAAACAGCGGAATGCAGATGGTCATTGATAATATTAGAATTGGAGATAACCCGCCTGGCGAATTCATGCTTGATAAAACGAAAACGGGCGGAAAAGAAATCATAATAAGGTTCGGCAGGAGGAGCAAGGATGAGGAGCCCACGGTGTCCATAGGTCTTCCGGAGGGTAGGGAAGCAACGGGAGCAACGAGCATAATAACTCCGATGGAGGCAAGAATGCGCGACCTCAATTATATGGCTCCGCTGTACCTAAAATTCACGGTCATTGAAGACGGTGTTGAGAGGCCTCCTCAAAAACTCAAAATAGGAGATTTTCCAGTTATGGTCAAGTCAAAGATTTGCACCCTGCATCCAGAAAATATAGATAACTACATAGCAAGATACAAGGGACCTTTGGATGCGGATTACAAAGAAAAACTGATATGGGTGGGCGAGGACCCGAATGACCCCGGAGGATACTTTGTGATAGGAGGAAGCGAGAGAGTGCTCGTTTCCCTTGAGGACCTCGCACCCAACCGCGTTCTTGTGGAATATCAAGAGAGATACGATACGAAGATAGAGGTGGCAAAAATATTCTCGCAGCGTCGCGGTTATAGAGCATTGACAACAGTGGAGAAGAGGAAGGACGGAATAATACATGTCAGCGTTCCCGCAGTCTCGGGAAGCATACCTCTCGTTATAATGATGAAAGCCCTCGGTATGGAGGACGATGAAGAGATTTACAACGCTATTGTAAGCGATGAAAGAATGAGTCCCATAGTTCTCGCGAATATAGAAGAATGCGCAGACGAGAAACTCTATCCTCCGAACGGCATAAGGACAAAGGAAGATGCGATAGATTATCTGGAGAAGAGGTTCGCCGCCGGTCAGGCGAAGGAATACAGGGAGAGAAAAATCTCGCAGATTCTTGACCAATCTCTCCTCCCTCACCTCGGTGATTCCCCCGAGGACAGAATGAAGAAGGCCATTTTCCTCGGCAGAATGGCGAGAGCAGTCCTTGAATTGCATTTCGGGTTGAGGAAGGAAGACGATAAGGACCACCTTGCCAACAAGAGGTTGAAGATGTCAGGTGAACTTCTTGAAGAGCAGTTCCATATGGCGTTCCTTGCACTCATGCAGGATTTCAAATACCAACTGGAGAGGTCATATAACAGAAGAAAAGGAATAAAGTTACAGGCTGCACTCCGCCAGGATGTTCTAACTCAGAAAATCCTGCACGGTATGGCTACTGGAAACTGGGCTGGAGGAAGGACAGGCGTATCGCAACTTCTTGACAGAACCACCAATATGAGCACAGTATCACATTTGAGGAGAATAACCTCTCCGTTAACTCGCTCTCAGCCGCATTTTGAGGCCCGCGATTTGCATCCTACTCAGTGGGGTCGCCTCTGCCCTAACGAAACACCTGAAGGTCAAAACTGCGGGTTGGTGAAGAACGCTGCCCTCCTCATAGATGTTTCCAAGGGAGTTTTTGAAGATTATGTTTTGGATATACTGAAGGAACTGGGTATGAAGGAAGGAGTGTACGAAAAGGAGGGTTATTCCAGAGTTTACCTTAACGGTAACCTTGTAGGCTATCATGAGAATGGTATAGAACTCACTGCGAAGATAAGGGAGAAGAGGAGGAGAGGCGAGATTTCCGACCAGATTAATGTTAGATACGACGAGATAACAAGGGAAGTTATAGTGAACTGCGATGCCGGAAGGATAAGGAGACCCCTCCTCGTGGTTTACGACGGTGATATAAAATACACCGAGGAACACAGAAAAATGCTGAAAGAGGGTAAAATAACTATAGAGGATTTGGTCAGGGAAGGAATAATAGAGTGGGTGGACGCCGAGGAGGAGGAAAATGCATACATCGCGGTTTACGCCTTTGAACTTCCGGAAAGATGCGAATCCTGCGGGAAGGTTCTCGCAAGAAAAGATGTTGTATGGATAAATTCCGGAAAAGGAGAGGAAAAGGCGAAAATTAAATGCGGATATTGTGGCCACATAATGGAGGTTAATAAACTTCTGACCAAGGAGCATACGCATTTGGAGATAGACCCCATGCTGATCCTTGGCGCTGTTGCGGGATGCATACCTTATCCCGAGCATAATTCATCGCCCCGTATTACGATGGGTGCGGCCATGCTCAAACAGTCTTTGGGATTACCGGCCGCAAATTATAGAAAGAGGCCGGATACGAGGGGTCATTTACTCCACTACCCGCAACGCCCGTTGGTGAGAACGAGAACCATGGATTTCGTTAAGTTTGACAGGAGGCCGGCTGGACAAAATATGGTCGTTGCGATAATTTCCTACCACGGATACAATATGCAGGATGCCATAGTGCTAAATAAAGCGGCGGTGGATCGCGGGTTGGGAAGAAGCACTTTCTTCAGAGTATACAAGGATGAGGAGCGCCGTTATCCCGGCGGACAGGAGGACAAGTTTGAAATTCCCTCTCCCGATGTCTGGGGGGCGAGAACGGAGGACGCTTATAGATTCCTGGAAGATGACGGTCTTATATCTCCAGAAGTTTATGTGAAGGGAGGGGATGTTCTCATAGGAAAGACCTCTCCTCCGAGATTCCTGGAGGAGGAAGCATCCATCCTTACCCCTCAAAAGAGGAGGGAGGCCTCCACGAGCATGAGACCTGAGGAAGAAGGGTATGTGGATAGCGTTATTCTAACCCTCTCGGAGAACAACTCCCGCCTGGTTAAAGTTAAGGTTAGGGATCAGCGCATACCAGAACTCGGAGATAAATTCGCATCTCGCCATGGCCAGAAGGGGGTGGTCGGAGCGATAATACCGCAGGAGGATATGCCGTTCACCGAGAGCGGAATAATTCCCGATTTGCTCATAAATCCCCACGCCATACCTTCAAGAATGACCGTGGGACACATACTGGAGATGATAGGGGGTAAGGTGGCAGCTCTTGAAGGAAGGTTCGTGGACGGAACGGTTTTCAGTGGAGAACCTGAGAAGGCATTGAGGGAGGCGCTCGTTAAAAATGGATTCAAATACAGCGGAAGAGAAGTAATGTACGATGGAATCACGGGAAGAAAATTTGAGGCGGATATATTCATAGGGGTAATCTATTATCAAAAACTGCATCATATGGTCGCCGGTAAATTCCACGCTAGATCGCGAGGACCTGTGCAAATCCTTACGCGCCAACCCACGGAAGGTAGAAGCAGGTTGGGAGGTCTACGATTCGGAGAGATGGAGCGCGATACCCTCATAGGCCATGGAGCGGCTATGGTGATAAAGGACCGCCTTCTGGACAATTCGGACGGTACCATCCTTTATGTATGCGGAAACCCCGAATGTGGCCATATAGCAATCTATGACCGAAAGAAGCATACATTGAGATGTCCCGTTTGCGGAAACACCACAAATATATACAGTATAGAGACCAGTTACGCTTTCAAACTTATGAGGGATGAGCTTGCATCCTTAGGCGTGATTATGAGGTTGAAGTTGGGTGATGTAAGATGATGGGTATACACAAGAGGATAATATCTCTAAAATTTGCCCTCCTTTCGCCGGAGGAAATAAGGAAGATGAGTGCGGTCAAGATAATAACTCCGGATACATACGATGATGATGGCTTTCCGATAGAGCACGGTTTAATGGACCCGCACATGGGAGTTATAGAGCCGGGATTGCGTTGCAAAACCTGCGGAGGCACAATGCATGAATGTCCCGGCCACTTCGGACATATTGAACTTGCTATGCCCGTCATACATGTTGGGTTCGTAAAAGAAATATACAAGATGCTCCAAGCAACATGTCCAAAATGCGGAAGAGTGATGTTGCCGGAGGAGGATATAGAAATCTACAAAGAAAAAATTTTAGAACTGAAAGAAAAGGGCGCTCAGATTCTTGATGTGCTTCTCGTCGCTAATCAGGCGATAGAGGAGGCTTCAAAAAAGGAGGTCTGCCCACACTGCGGATATGTCAAGAAGAAGATTTCTCTGGATAAGCCCACGACATTCCGCGAGGGCGGAAGCAAATTAACTCCAAAAGAAGTTAGGGAGAGATTGGAGAAAATTCCAGACGATGACCTCATACTTTTCGGTATGGATCCGAAGATTGTGAGGCCGGAGTGGATGGTTCTTACGGTTCTTCCCGTCCCTCCCGTGAATGTTAGACCGACGATAACCTTAGAAACTGGGGAGAGAAGCGAGGATGACCTGACCCACAAACTGGTAGATATAATAAGGATAAATCAGAGGTTGAGAGAGAATAGAGATAGCGGTGCACCTCAACTCATAATTGAGGATCTTTGGGAATTATTGCAATATCACATAACCACATATTTTGATAATCAAACTGCTGGCATTCCACCTGCCAGACACAGGAGCGGAAGACCACTCAAAACTCTCGTTCAGAGACTTAAAGGCAAGGAAGGAAGATTCAGATCAAATTTATCGGGTAAGAGAGTCAATTTCTCCTCCCGTACGGTAATATCGT
>CAYVVU010000034.1:1217-15874 GCA_964455305.1 uncultured Thermoplasmata archaeon | reverse complement strand
ATATTGATAAATACGACGAAATCCCCGGAGGAGATAAAATTCAAAAGGAAAGTTCGCAGAATAGCCACGGTGAACGCTACCGAAATCGCTATAAAACATGGCTTAGGCTCAAAAACCGCTCCGATAGTTAATACCGCAATTCTCGGGGCTTTCGCTAAAATGAGCGGTGTTGTAGGTATAAACGCGGTTGTGGAAGCGATATTGGAGAACGCTCCCGCTAAGAAGGAAGAGAATGCATCCGCTGCAAAGGAAGCGTATGAGGAAGTGAGGTGGGTAGAATGAGCAAGGTTCCTCTTGAAGAGATGATAAAATTTCCTACACCTATAGCCACAGTTCCTTCAAAAGAACTGAACAAAACTGGCGCGTGGAGAACTTTCAGACCCGTGATAGATTATACGAAGTGCATCCGCTGCTACATATGCTGGAAATTCTGTCCCGAGCCAGCGATATATTTTGTAGATGGAGATAAACACGAGGCACCAAGCGAAGCAATTAAAAAATTGGATGCTGTTGAAATTGATTACGATTACTGCAAGGGTTGCGGAATATGTGCCAATGAATGTCCGAGGAATGCGATAGATATGGTTCTTGAGGAGAAGATAGAGTGAGGTGGTATAATGGTAATGATGTTGCTGACTGGAAATGAAACCGCGGCTTATGCCGCCAAGGTATGCAGGGCGAAAGTTGTTGCTGCTTATCCCATCACACCACAAACCACCGTGGTTGAAAAGATTGCGGAACTCATAGCAAACGGAGAGATGGATGCCAAGTACATAAGGGTGGAGAGCGAGCATTCCGCTATGGCCGCATGCATAGCCGCAGAGAACAGTGGGGTGAGGACTTTCACAGCGACGAGCGCCCACGGTTTAACATTGATGCACGAACTCCTAATTTGGGCTTCGGGTGCGAGATTACCCATAGTTATGAGCGTGATTAACCGCGCGATGGCACCTCCGTGGAGTGTGTGGACTGACCAGCAAGACAGTATGGCACAACGCGATACCGGATGGATGCAGGTTTACGCGGAGAGCAACCAGGAGGTGATGGACAGCATAATAATGGCTTACAAAGTTGGAGAGAGAGAAGATATACTTCTTCCCACCATGGTTATGGAGGATGCTTTCATACTCAGTCATACTTCGGAGCCAGTGGATGTGCCTACGGAGGAAGAGGTTGCTTCCTACCTTCCAGATTTGAAACTTCCTTACAAACTTGACCCTGATTTTCCTGCCGGATTCGGCTCACTAATAATGCCGGAAGGCCCCTATATGGAATTCAGATACAAGATTGCGGAAGCTATGGATAAGGCAAGGAAGGTTATAAGGGAGGAGTGCGAGGAGTTTGAGAAGAAATTCGGAAGGCATTACGATGGCTTGGTGGAATTTTACCGCACCGACGATGCCGATGTGAATCTCATAATGCTCGGAACTATGGCCTCCACCGCCAAAGAGGTTGTGGATGAACTGCGCTCCGAAGGCAAAAAGGTCGGTCTGTTGCGAATAAGATACTTCCGTCCGTTTCCCTACGAAGAAATAAGGGAGGTGGCGATGAACTCCTCTTACATCGGTGTATGCGATAGAAGTTACACATTCGGTTATGGCGGGCCAATATGGTCGGAGGTGCGAAGTGCCGCATATCCCGCAAAGGTCTTCGTTAAGAACTATGTTGTTGGTCTTGGCGGTAGGGATATAACTCCCAAAGTTCTGAGAAAAATATACGAAGACGCATTAACGATGAAGGAGGATAAGGAGATAGAGTGGGTAGGCTTACTTTGGGATGAGAGGTGGAGGTGAATAAATGAGAAGAACCACAATCCCCGAGGAAGAATATATGCTTCCTGGCCATTCCGCCTGTTTGGGTTGCGGAGGAGCACTCGCCATGAGATATCTTCTTAAAGGCCTTGGCAAAAATACGATAATATCCATACCCGCATGCTGCTGGGCCGTTATACCAGGCGTGTATCCGTCCAGATGTTTGGAGGTACCTCTCCTATACACAGCTTTTGAGGTTACCGGTGCTGCAATTTCTGGAATAGCGGACGCGATGGAAGTTCTGGGCAAAGATGTGAATGTTGTCGGTTTCGCCGGAGATGGAGGTACGGTGGATATAGGCCTTCAGGCACTGAGCGGAATGCTGGAAAGGAGACACAACGCGATATATGTTCTCTACGACAATGAGGCGTATATGAACACGGGAATACAGAGATCGGGCGCCACGCCCTACGGCGCATGGACCACGACCACGCCTGTTGGCAAGAGAAGGATGTTCAAGAGGGAACACAAAAAGGACATTATGGAGATAGTAGTTGCCCACGAAATTCCTTATGCAGCAACCCTCAACATAGCGTATCCAGAAGATTTCATAAAGAAGGTTAAGAAGGCGAAGGAGATAAAAGGTCCGAAGTTCCTCCATATATACGCTCCCTGCCCGACAGGCTGGAGGTATCCGCCGAATAAAACTGTAGAGGTTGCCCGTTTAGCGACGGAAACTCTTATGTTCCCGCTTTACGAGGTGGAGGAAGGAGTTTACACCATAACGAAGAAAATAAAGGAGCCGAAGCCCGTAAAGGAGTACCTGAAAACTCAGGGTAGGTTCAGATATCTGAGCGATGAGGATATAGAGATCATTCAGAAATGGGTGAATCACAGGTGGAAGAAGTTGCTCCTTAAGGAAAAGTACAGCAGAGAACTTCTGGAGGAATGATTAATGCGCCCGATAGATTATGTTTACAAAGGGAAAAAGGGCGAGAAGGCCTTTCTGCTTGGGAATGAAGCTATAGTCAGAGGCGCGTTAGAAGGCGGCTTACAATTCGCATCCACATATCCGGGGACGCCCAGCAGCGAGATAGGGAATGTTCTTTCAAAAATAGCCAAAAAGGTCGGGATTTATTTTGAGTTCTCTACAAACGAAAAGGTTGCGATGGAAGTCGCTGGCTCAGCCGCTTCATCCGGCCTTCGCTCCATGACATTTTTCAAGCATGTCGGACTTAATGTTGCAGCCGACGCATACATGAGTTTGGCTTACATAGGCGTAAAAGGCGGAATGCTTATAGTGAGTGCTGATGACCCCTCCATGCATTCCTCGCAAAACGAGCAGGATAACAGATATTACGCTCTATTAGCCAATATACCTATGCTTGAACCTTCCACACCTCAAGAAGCCAAAGATATGGCGAGAGATTCCTTTGAAATTTCTGAAGAGTTGGGATTGCCGGTGCTTATGAGAACGACCACCCGAGTAAACCATGTGAGGGGTGTTGTGGAACTCGGAGAAATAAAAAAGATAGAGAGGAAGGGTCATTTAGATAAAGACCCGAGCAAGTATGTGCCTGTACCTTCAAACGCCAGGAAAATGCATCCCCTTCTTTTGAAAAAGATGGAAAGGGCCAGAAAAATCAGTGAGAGGAGCGAGTATAATTTCATTATTGATGGAGAAGAGAAGAAATTCGGGATAATAACTTCCGGCGTGGCTTACAACTATGTTCACGATTATGCCGCGGGAAAAATACCAATACTCAAATTGGGTTTCACAAATCCCCTGCCCGAGAAGAAAATCGCGGAGTTCCTGAAGGACAAAGAGAAGATTCTCATCGTGGAGGAACTGGAACCTTATCTTGAGAGAGAGGTCAGGAGAATAGCACAGATGGAGGGTATTGAGGTAAAAATTTATGGAAAATACGACGGGATAATGCCGAGATATTATGAGTATAACCCGGATGTTGTGAAATCTTCCCTTTCGCGAGTGTTTGGAATGACATTCCACACCGATTATGTGGAGAAAGGCGAAATACCACTTCCGAGCAGACCACCTGTTCTGTGTCCAGGATGTCCGCATCGTGCAACCTACTACTCCGTTAAAAAAGCCCTGCAGAAAAAGAAAATAAAGGTGAGTGATGTGATATTTCCAACGGACATAGGATGTTACACGCTCGGGATTCAAAAACCGTACGAGATGGCGGATTATTTGCTCTGTATGGGCTCTTCCGCCGGAACCGCCTGCGGATTCTCCAAAGCCACGGACCAGAGGGTAATAAGTTTTGTCGGTGATTCCACATTCTTCCATGCGTCCATACCCGCTATGATAAACGCGAAACACAACAAGCAGAACTTCATATATGTGATTCTGGACAACAGGACTACAGCTATGACGGGATTCCAACCGCATCCCGGATTGCCCGTGGATGGTATGGGTGATGAGGCGCCCATGATACTTCCCGAGGACATAACGAAAGGGCTCGGGATTCCCACATACATAGTGGATCCGTATGATATAAAGGAAACTCAGAAAACATTTGAGGAAGTTATTGAGAAAAACGAGTTAAGTGTGGTAATCGCTAGACAGGAATGTGCCTTGCTCCGCTACGGTAGAGAGAGGAAGCAGGGAACTCTGAAACTCTACACTGTTGACCAGGAAAAATGCACCAAATGCAAGATATGCGTATCTCAATTCGCCTGTCCCGCCATATACATAGATGAGAACGGAGATATCAGAATATCCGATGTTCTTTGCACGGGATGCGGAGTATGTGTGGATGTATGTCCCTTCAACGCCATAAAGGAGGTGAGCAAAGAATGAAAGATATCGCAATGGTAATCGCAGGAGTAGGAGGACAGGGCGTGATAACCGCAACAACGATAATCGGATACGCCGCACTGAAAAGTGGTCTAAATGCGATATCAAGTGAAGTCCATGGTATGGCGCAACGAGGCGGAATAGTTACGGTGGATATGAGAATTGGTACCAAGAGAAGTCCTCTGATAGGGAAGGGAGAAGCGGATATTATACTGGGATTTGAACCCGTGGAGGCTTACCGTGCAATGGAAAAATTGAAGAAAAACGGGATAATGATAGTTTCCACCAATCCCATAATTCCGTTTACGGTGGGGATAGGAGTGGAAAAGTATCCTGACTTGAAAGAACTTCTAAACGATATGAGGAAGAAAATAGAGAGGGTTGTGGAAATAGATGCTCTCTCACTGGCTAAAAAAGCAGGAAATCCTTCCGGGCTCAACATGGTGATGATAGGAGCCGCAAGTAAATACTTGGGAATTCCTGCGGAAAACTTTGAAGAGGTCATCAGGGATTACTTCCCAGATAGATTTGTGGAAGCGAACCTGAAAGCGTTCAGGCTGGGAAGGGAAGCCGTGAATAATGACCGAATTTGAACCCAGAGATTTAACGAGAAAATCCTTTTTCGTCATATCCTACAACGCTTTCGGCTCAATCCTCGGATATGTAACTTTATTTTTCGTTTATCGCTTTGTCGGGCAAACTGCGTGGGGAATAGTTGGCTCAGCCACCGCTCTCATAGGTATTTTGACAATTCTGGCGGATTTAGGGTTATCCAACACTCACATAAAAAAACTTCCAGAGCATAGGGAAAGATTTTCGGAATGTATGGGCGCCTATCTAATACTCAAATTTATCGTGGCCGGACTTTTTCTCGTAGCATCTTTTCTATCAATATTCGTGTTCAATAACTTTTTCGGAATAAAGTTTGAGTCAGAATATTTAAAAGAAGCGGTAATCTTGATAATTTTTTACTACTTTCTTGGCTCAATATCTGCAATATTCAAAACTACACTGAGAGCGCAGATGAAAACATATCACGCCATACTCCCGGATTTTTTAAAAACCACCGCTCAGAATCTCATAGTTATAGCCTTAACCCTGTGGTGGAAAGCGAATCCTATAATACCGAAGGAGGCCATGGGAGTACTTTACACATACGGTTATGTACTGGGCGCATTCGTGCAGTTGACCACATTCATTTATCTCGGCAGAAAATACGAATTCAAGTATCCCTCCAAAGATATTTTCAGGGAGTACAGGAGATTCACCATTCCTGTTATGCTTCTCGGAATGATAAACACAATTCAACTATATACCGATAGAGCTATGCTCCAGTTCTTCTGGAGTTCGTACGAGGTCGGTGGATATTTCGGTGTGCAGAAAATAGCGCAGGCCGTTATGTATTTGGCATCATCGGTGGTGTTCGTTCTTTATCCCGCACAATCTTATCACTTTTCAAAGGATGATAAAGAGAGGTTCAAAGAAGTTACTTTTAAGGCGGAGAGATATCTTTCTCTGATATCATTCGCAATAGTTTCCTTCGGAATTGCCTTGGCTCCCGAAATACTTAACATATGGAATAAAAGCCTCATAAATTATTCAACACCTATGAGAATCCTTCTGATATACGCATACTTATGGACTATAAATGTGATTTACGCTACTCAAATGGTATCCGCTGGAAAACCTTACGAGAATCTTAAAGTTGGTATGGTTCAAGCGTTCTTGAATGTCTTTCTTAACGCCATACTTATACCAACTTCAATATTTTCAATAACTTTGTTCGGATTGAAGAGCACGGGCGCCGCCCTCGCAACTTTTCTCTCATATCTCGTAGGTTTCATTTTCTTAAGATACAAAGTTAAGAAGGTGCTGGGCACAGAGTTCAATCCAAGAATACTTCTGCATATTCTCGCCGGAGGAATTTCCGCTCTAATTATTTATGCAATAAACGACAACTTGTATCACTTTGTGAGAATTTACGAAATCGGCTTCGCTTTCGGAATATTCCTCGGAATTTATGCAGGAATTCTTTACATTCTGAGGGAACTAACAAGGGAGGATTTGAATGTATTTCTTCGTGGAATACTTAAATTAAAAATTAGTGAGAAAAAATGATATTTTAAAAAGTTATTCCTTTGATTGTGCCTTTTCCCACTCCCTCTTTATACGACAAAACATCCCTTTCCCCTTTCCCCAAAAATTTATATAATACCGAATGATGACTTTTATTATGAAGGGTTACAGATTACTGTTTGATACTCAAATACATTTCACCAATTTAATTTCCACGGAGTATATATGGACAAATTCTATGGATTCAACAGATGAGATTCCAACATCAGGAGGGAAAACATGGCAAAATATAATTTTATAATCATTTTAATTTTTTTGTTCGTTTTTCTCGCAATATCATCAACAACTAAGAGTTCATTAACTACTATAATATACGATGAGCCGAACGGCTACATTGTTCCGGAGAAGTATATACCGATAAATGGATCCCGTATGAGCATGTTGATATACAATGAGAGTAGGATACTTATTGTTTATTATCACTGGGTAATTCCGCAATCTTCCAAGTTTGCGATTACTTTCCTCTGGCTGGATTACGACGGAAATATTCTGGGAAATTATACTTTCTACAACAGCAGCTGGAACTGGACTACATTATGCACGAGAGCAATAACGGATGGGAGGTATGTGTATGCAGTTTTTGGCACTTATACGGAAAATGGAGAGGAATTACTTGCTGTTCTCAAATTTGATCCTTATGCTGGAGAGAATGGAAGTGTTGTGGATATGTTTCCGATTCCGAGACAGATTGATGATCTGCACAACGATACACTAATAGGAGATATAGCGTATTATAATGGACATATTTATCTTGTAGGTAGTGTTGCCCGCACAGATGGAGACTACGGAGGTAAGGGATTCCTCTGCTGCATGGATGCTCAGAACGGAAATATACTATGGTACGATATTGAGGAAAATCAATCAAATCCCACAGAAGTATTTACTATGGAACATATAGAAATATATAACAATACAATATTTACATACGGTATGTGGGGTCCTTGCATGTATGTTCAGAGCGATTTGAAGCTGGAAGCAAGAACTCTAAACGGCACTCTCATCTGGAGGAAAATATGGGGATCGCCAAACTGGGATTACTCGTATGAGGGTAACGGAGGATATGTTGGAGCAGAACATTTACTCGCTATACATAACGGTTATATTTATGTTGGAGCGACTGTGGATATGAAATTGTTTAACTATACAGCTGATAATGTATCTATTTACAAGTTCACTTTGGATGGTGAGCTTGTAGGTGAATGGAAATGGAGTAGCAATCTGGCGGATGGTGCCTCCGGAATATATGTAGCAGACAACGGAACTACATACCTACTTGGATACATATACGACTATTATGAAGATACGCACACAGCCACAATGTGGATTTTGCATCCAAACTCAACTTCTCTGAAATGTTATGCATACTATGATGGGAAGGATGCCAGATATATGCAGATAATCAACGGAAAAATATATCTTCTTGGACACCACTATCTCATAATATTCTCAGAGAATTCTGATATAGTCGTTACTGAATTCCAGATGATCTATATCTTGCCAATTCTTACGATCATTCTTACTCTTGAACTTAAGGTTAGAGTATTTTGTAATAGAGAGGTGATTATGATATGAGAGACTTTCATATAGTTTTTATTACAATTTTTCTAATCATCTTTGCTAACACAGTAATGATATCAGTTGATGCATACGATCAGCCTAATGGCTACATTGTTCCGGAGAAGAGTATATAGTGATTACGTTTTCTTTCCTTCCTATCCGAAGATTTTATTACCAATCCGCATATACTCCTGCGATGGTGGAGAAAATAGAGGGCGTAAAGCCCACGAGAATGGAACTCCTAGCCATAAGGAAGAAGAAGGAGTTGGCCAAGAATGGGCACAAGTTGCTTAGCGAGAAGAGGGATGCTCTCATATCAAGATTCTTTGAGATAATAGATGAGAGGATGAGGGTGAGAGAGGAGGTAAGAGAGAAGTTAAAGGATGCCTACAGAAGTTTGATGGAAGCTGAGTTGAGTATGGGAAGGTTGAAAATTGAAGGTGTCGCTCGCGAAGTACATGAAATAGGGGAGGTCAGAATATCCTCTATGAATATTATGGGTGTTCTTGTTCCGAGAATTCACTGGGAAATGAGAGAGCATGATGAGCCTCCCTATGGCTTTCTAGATACTACCGCCAAATTGGATGTTTACTGGAAGAAGATGAGAGAAGCATACAAATCAATAATGAAACTTGCGGAACTTGAATCTACTTTGGAAATGCTGGCGAAAGAGATTGAGAAAACGAAGAGAAGAGTTAACGCTCTGGAGCACATATTCATACCGAGATTAGAGGCAACTGAGAAGTACATAAGAATGGTTCTTGAGGAGAGGGAGAGGGAGGATTTCTTCCGCAGAAAGAGGATAAAAGCAATACTTATGAGGAGGCAGAATGAGGAACGCGGTGGATGAGATAGAGGACCCCGAGGAGAGATATCGCCTCCTTCGTCTGATAAGAATTGGACAAATAGTATCCACCGTTTTAATAGCAATAGGAACTATATTTTTCTTTCTCGCGCTTCTGGGGTTTATTTAATTAGATGCAGAACATAGGCGATGAACTCGTTCAATGGTTTTCCCTCCTCCCATCTGAGAATTATATTTCCTCTCTCAGTAGTGGTCATTTTCGGAAGAAAATTGTATATGAGTTTCATAGTCCCGCGCTCTGGTTTTACATCCATTGCGAAAATTTTCCATGGATCCCCTTTGGCCCTCTTCAAACGGTAAGCGTAAAGCATCATAATCCCTGATCTTTCACATAGTTTTCTGAACTCTTCGTACTGTTTCTGCGCTCTACCACTGGCCCTGCTGAAAACTATTTTTTTATCGGAAGAAACTTTAACTTCTATGGGAAAGGATACCTCTCTGCGCATCGCTATCAAATCCACGCCAAAAGAACCCGCAGCCCTCACGACCAGAAAAGGATTCTGAATGAGAAGATGATAGTTATGTGACGATTCCTCATCACATCCCCTACATATTCTCTCTATGATTTCTCTGTCCCCAGATAAAATTTTCCGCAACTCTCTTTCGTATTCCGCTCCCTTTTTGCCCATAGAGGGAGGATTGTATCAAAACCTTTAAATTTTGCGAGACCTTTTTCCCAAAGATGTACGATTTGCTTAGAGAACTTGCAAAAAAATGTTCGGTGGAGCCTGAGGACTGGGGAAAACTTCCGTATGGAGCTGTTGGGGAGATAAAAAGAGAGAATTTCCACGAGATATATGAGAGATATGAGGATAGGGAGATTTTTTATGTTGATGGCGGAAGCAATCGCATATACCTATCGCCGAAACAAGGAGTTTATGTCGTGAGGATATATATATCCTCTTTTTCCGGTACGCGGAAAATATACGATTTGAGAAGCACGAATCTGGTTTACATCAAAAATCTTGGCGATACTTCTGTCGTGGAAATACATAATCTTGAAGGAGAGCAGTACCTTGAGAGTTATCTGGAGATAGCCAACGATTCATCGCAGGAAAGGAGCGAGGAACTCATACCTACGATAATTGCACAATCTATCCGAAAATCCATGGAATGGCTCGCGATAAAAAATATTGCGATGATGAATCCTAAATCCATAATAATAAAGGATGGTTCCCTTCAATCCGGCTCCAGGGGGGAAAGCGAGTATATGAGGCTCGCCGCTAAAGCCGTTGAAGATTCTAATTCAAAACTTGTCGGTATAGCCAAAACATCGTCGCTAACCACTAGTAAGGGCTATGCAGTATCCTCAATACTCATGCACCTTTCAAGAAAATTAGGGGTAAAAGCGCCTTGGATTTACTATCCTATATTCAGAAAGGGGGAGAAGGGTATACTGGGCGATGTGGCCTTCGGATGTTATCATTCTCTATCGGAGTATGTTTTCAGAACGGATTTCTACAACATGGATTTCTCCGAATTTAAGGAAATAGCGGAAATCATATCGTTCCATTCCTCAGATGCTTACTTCTACGGCTATCCCTACGGGCTTATAGACGCGGATGTAAACGCGAGGGTAAGCGATGAAGAGGCGAGAGAACTCAAAGAAATTTTTGATTTTATGCTTGAGGACTTCGGAAGATTTGAGCGTAACGCCACAAATGCGCACGATTTGATTAGCGAGGTGAAGTAAATGAAAACAGTTGGCCAAATAGTAGGTGGAGATTACGACGAAATACTTATAAGACAGAGGAGCGATGCTAGAATAGAACTCGGCGAACTTCTCGTGGCGGACGATATCCTCCTTATGGTTTACGATTTGGAATACGGAAGTTTGATGGATAGTAAAGCGATACATAGATTGAGTGGCGCAAACTTGGAAGGGATGGGCAAGCCCAGAATATACGATGAACGCATAAGAAACTTCAACATAGTGAAGGCAAGATGTCTCTTGGATTTAAGGGGAAATCGCCCTAAAATTCCGAAGCGCCTTCCTAAATTCCTCACCGAGGTTAGGAGGATAACACCAGAGGACCTCGGGTTTTTGCGTGAATTCTCGGATGATAAAATCTATGTGGGAAAACTCAGGAGCGGTAACAGAGTTCTGGAGGATTTTCCTATATACCTTCCGCTGGAAAGTGGAAGGGGTGTTAGAGACCTTATCTCCCACCATATTCTAATCACCGCCACCACGGGAAGAGGGAAGAGCAATTTGGTAAAAGTTATGCTTGGAAGTTTGCTGAAAAACGAAAGGTGTGGAATAATCGTTTTTGATGCGCACAACGAGTATTACGGCGGAAAAGGCATTCCCGGCCTGAAAGAACATCCAGATTCCGAATATATAAGGTATTTCACCACCAAGCCCTCCTCAGGAGAGTACGAAATCAGAATAAATCTGAGGGATGTGAAGCCCTGGCATCTACGGGATGTGGGCGAGTTCACCGACGCCCAGGAACAGGCGATGTATCTGTACTATCGCGCTCACAGAAATGATTGGATAGTGAAGGTATTTGAAGAGGAGGACGAGGCGGAGGAGTTGGGCATAAGGGAAAATACTATGGCCGTCCTACAGAGAAAACTGCAGAGGTATTTGGGAATAGAGTATACGAACGGACGCATAATTTCACATTCAATTTTTTCTGTTCAGGGCGGAGAGCAAACGGTGGATATGATATGCAGGTTCCTTGAAGAGGGAAAGAAGGTAATAGTGGATACCTCATTGCTGGATAGCACAACCGAAATTCTGACCGCAGGGATAATAGCGGAAGCCATATTCAGCAGGTACAGAAGGTACAAAGAGGAGGGTTCCTTAGATAGCAAGGCGGTGGTTGGTATAGTTATGGAGGAAGCCCCCAGAGTGCTGAGCGGAGATAGAAGCAATGTGTTCGGAACCATAGCCCGTGAAGGAAGAAAGTTCAACATAGGTCTTATAGCCATAACTCAACTGGTATCCCTAATACCCCATGAGGTTCTGGCGAATATGAATACAAAGATAATTCTGGGAGTTGAGATGAGAGGTGAGAGGGAGAAAATAGTATCCAGTTGTGCTCAGGACCTATCCAAGGAAAGCAAGATGATTTCCTCGCTGGATAAGGGTGAGGCGATAATCTCCAGCATATTTACAAAGTTCCCAGTTCCTGTGTATGTGGAGAGGTACGAAGATTATTTAGAAAGTGTTAGGAAGAGGAATAGGGAGAGAAAAGTTATTATGGCATTAGATATCTTCCAGTGAGATGCTGAACAAAACCAAAAACGGAATAATCGCTCTCACAACTTTTATTTTAACTCTAGTAATCTCTTTGGCTACGAATTCCATATCTTACCCGATATTTTTCATATTTCTTTTGCCGTCGGTTGTGGGTTTTTCAATAGCCCTCGTCTTCGCTTCCAAAGATAAGGATGAAAATAAGGTTTATTTCGGAATGTTAATGCCCGCAATGGTTCTCCTAATTCTTTACGGAATTTTTGAATATTTAGGTTTATGGAGCACGCTATCCATCCTTGCGTATGTATTCATTTTAATAGCGATGTATTCGGTGATAAGGGAAATGTACGCTATGCTCACTTAGACGCTTCTTTGGAAAGCGCCTCCAACTTGCTTATTATCGTATAAACCATGGTTCTACCGTGAACGGGTATATTCGGGTCGTTGACCAATTCATCCAATATGAATATGGCGCTCGCCGCCCTAACATCCAAGGATTCATCTTCCTTTTTCAGGCGCTCCATAGCCTGCTGGGCGCCCTTCCTTATATTTCTCGGCACCGAATTATCTTCGGAAAGTTCCTCCAGTAGAGTCAATACTTCCTTATACATATCTTCCACACTCATCTCCATCACCTCAATCCTCAAATATCAATCCTCTCTCCTTATAAGTGGTTATAACGAGCATAGTTTTCGTTTCCGTAACGCCTTCAATTTTTGAGAGTTCGTTCATTATAAAATTTTTAAAATCCGCGTAGGATGGAAACTTCGCTTTGACGAAGATATCGCAATCTCCCGTTACTACGAAAACATCTTCAACGAATTTCAACTGCGAAATTCTTCTGGCCGTATCCTCCAGAAACCTTGATTCCGTTCTTATCGCGGTTAATACAGTAACTATCGGCTTGTCAAAGTACTGCTCCATTATCTCCTCTGTGGTAGTCATCTCCATCGCCATATAGCGGGATATAAAGGAAGTATTTATAAGTAATTATCTGGGTTCGGTGCATTTGGAGACCTCCGATTACTTAATATCTTTTCTCGTATTTACCCCCTCAAGGAGGTGTTTTGGATATGGAAAGGAAGAAGGTAATTATAATGGGAGCAGCAGGTAGAGATTTCCACAACTTCAATGTGTACTTCAGAGACAACGAAGAGTATGAAGTAGTTGCATTTACCGCAACGCAGATACCTTTCATAGAGAACCGAAGGTATCCGCCGGAACTCGCCGGAAAATTGTATCCGGAAGGCATACCAATATACGATGAGAGCCAACTCCCCGAACTGATAAAGAAGTATAATGTGGATTTTGTTGTATTTGCGTATAGCGATGTATCGCACGAGTATGTTATGCATCGCGCCTCAATAGCCCATGCCGCTGGAGCGAGTTTTATGCTGTTGGGGCCAAAACACACCATGCTTAAATCCACGAAGCCGGTAATTTCAATCTGTGCAGTTAGAACCGGATGCGGAAAGAGTCAAACGACAAGAAAGATTGCGAAGGAACTCAAAGATAGAGGATATAAGGTAGCTGTGATCCGTCACCCCATGCCCTACGGTGATTTGGTTAAACAGAAAGTCCAGAGATTCGCTACTTTTGAGGATTTGGATAAACATAATTGTACTATAGAGGAGAGAGAGGAGTACGAGCCTCATCTCAGGAACGGGATAGTTGTGTATGCGGGAGTGGATTACGAAGCTATTCTGAGAGAAGCAGAGAAGGAGGCGGATGTAATAATATGGGATGGCGGAAACAACGATTTTCCATTTTTCAAGACGAATTTGCATATAGTTGTTGTGGATCCACACAGAGCGGGACACGAACTCCGCTATCATCCCGGAGAAACAAACCTCAGAATGGCAGATGTTATCGTTATAAACAAGGAGGAAACTGCTTCGCTTGAAGGTATAGAGGAGGTTCGCAGGAATATAAGAGAAGTCAATCCGAATGCCGTGGTTATAGATGCGGCGTCCCCATTCTTCGTTGAAAATCCAGAAAAGATTAGAGGTAAGAAAGTGCTTGTTATAGAAGACGGTCCAACATTGACACACGGTGAAATGAGCTACGGCGCTGGAGTTCTCACAGCCAGAAAGTACGGTGCGAGTGAATTGGTGGATCCAAGACCCTATGCCGTTGGCACGATAAAAGAAACAATGGAAAAGTACCCACAGATAAAGAACTATCTGCCCGCTGTCGGCTATTCGGAGCAGCAGATAAAGGACCTTGAAGATACAATAAACGCAACACCTTGCGACTTGGTTGTGAGTGCAACGCCCATAGATTTGAACAGGGTGGTAAAAGTAAACAAAGAGATAATTTCTG
>CAYVVU010000034.1:0-1207 GCA_964455305.1 uncultured Thermoplasmata archaeon | reverse complement strand
GCTCAAGGATATTCTTGACGATTTTGAGAGAAAATACCTCAAATGATTTTTTTTAACAATCAATTTTTATTTACCACATTTCTTAATTACTATTGATTAATTTTAATGGTGATAACTGAGCAAAATATTTATATACCACTAAACTCATATCTATACCGTCTCGGAGGTGATTTAGTAATGAGAAAGGAGTGGATTGGGGCTTTTGCCGCTGTAATAGCGGCAGTTACCATACTTGCTGCCCAGTATACCTCTGCGACCATAGCGTATCAGTACCACATACAGGCAGAGAAGATAGTATGGTTCGGTGCCGGAGATAAAAGCACAGACGGAATATATGTACTAAGGGCAGTATCCAATGGCTCCACACCCTATCTTGAACTCGGATATCTCTTCGCTGGGATAAACAAGACATATACCGCCGCGTTCGCGATAGTGAATGAAGAGCTGGTCTCTTTGGCTATAACGGGGATAACTGTGACTCCAACCTCCGGGAATGAACAAGTATACATATGGCTCCACAAAACAGCTGATGTCCTCGCGTGGAACGATGGTGGTGTCAATGCCAGTACTATAAGTGAAGCAAATCCGTATTGGCTTGCGGCTGGAGACGGAGATAACACCACTGTTAAAGACGCAAGCGGTGTATTGCATAGTGGCCTTACCTATGACGCCCAATCTCACACAAAGCCGCTGGACAAGACATGGGTAGGAAGTGACGGTACCTCCACCACACAAGCGGATTTCGTCTGGGTACTGATAATAATAAAGGTTCCGAGCGGTACGGCAGCAGGTACCTATACTGGTGGTTCCATACTGATAACATTTAAGGCAGCAACATGAACCATGAAAACCCAATTCCTTCTTTTTATTATTTTTGTATCTTCTTTTTTGATTTTTGCATCGCAGTATTATGACAGCAGCATTGGTTATAGTTATACGGTAATCCAAAATATATGTCCCGTAGTTAACTTTACATATACTTGGAATAATAGCAGTTGGAACCAAACAACGAAGTACGATTTTTCTCAGGGAGTTTTATACAGAGTTGATATAAATACCTCGGCTGGAGATGTAATGCTTCAAAGAATTGGCATAGATAAAAATCTTGTAGTTAATGGCACCACAGTGACTTTGAGCGGTGAGTTGTATTACAACGAGGTTCGCGTGATCAACGGCGGAGTTATTCAAGTTGAGGATGGCCAAACCC
>CAYVVU010000033.1:0-16429 GCA_964455305.1 uncultured Thermoplasmata archaeon | reverse complement strand
GTATTCACGCCGTATCGCGGTATGTATATACCCACGGTATTCGGCCCTATTATTCTCGTTGGGGTTCCTCGTATCATTTTTCTCATTTCCTCCTCCGCCTTTTTTCCCTCCTCCCCCGTCTCGCCAAATCCTCCGGCGATGGGAATGACGAACTTGACGCCTTTATCCACGCAATCTTTGAGAACAGGTAAAACGAATTTTGCCGGAAGAACTATCACGGCGAGGTCTATCTCCTCGGGTATGCTCTTCACATCTGGATAGCATTTGTGTCCGAAAATTTCATCGCATTTCGGATTCACGGGATATATTTTTCCTTTGTAGCCAGATTTTATAAGATTTCTTATAACAACATTGCCTATCTTCTCGGGATTTCTGGATGCTCCAACTACCGCTATACTCCTCGGATTCAGTAACCTCTCAAACATAAGGGGTAATTGGCAATTAAGTATTTTAGATATTCGCCGTAGTGTTCGTCTACTTCTGTGAACTTAGGAAAAATTTCAAAAATTCCTGGACGATTACCCGCTCATGGATGTTATCTGCATAGGGAATCTGAGTGTGGATTACATATTCCTTCTTGATAGATTTCCGGATAGGCACGAGAAGATGGTAGCGAAGGAATTCCATCGCTCTCTTGGTGGAGCTGCTGGTAATGTTGCCACTATGCTAGCGTTCCTCGGCTTGAAAGTTGGTTTCGTAGGAGCAGTGGGTAACGATTTGGACGGCAGGGAGCACTTAGAATTTTTCAGAAAAATAGGTGTGGATATCTCCCGCATAAAAATAGTTAAGGAAAGAACTGGGATAGCGGTGATATTCTCGGCGGGTGAGGATAAGAGAATGATAAAGTATCCGGGAGCGAACTCTTACAGGGAGATTGATTACGAATATCTCAGAAAAGCAAAGCATGTGCATATATCTGCGGAACATCCTGAGGTTGTGGAATTCTGCCATTCCGAAGGGATATCCGTCTCCGTGGACGGAAGAAACTACGATGCAGATATAGTTTTTATGAACGAGGATGAGTGGATTCGCAACGGAAAGCCGAAGAATGCCGTGGTTATGCTGAACGGCGGTGGGGGAATGTACGGGGATGTGGTTTTGAGATACGGCGAGAGGGATGTTTTGGATACTACAGGGGCGGGCGATTCCTTCATCTCGGGATTCCTATACGGTTATTTGAAAGGGGAGGATATTGAAAAATGCCTGACATACGGAATTGCTATGGCATCATACAATGTTAAGAGGATAGGAGCCAGACACCCTTTGAGCAGGGAGGAACTGGAAAAGTTAGCGGATGAAATTATTACAAGGTGAGATAGTGTAATTCTTCGGACGAAAATTTTAAATTAAAAAAATTTATAACCCCCGCTATGATAGTGGATCCGGGGTTGAACAAAAAGATAAAGAAGGAAAATGGGAGCGCTGTTGTTTTGCCGATAATGCTGATAGTGGTCGGTTTGCTTACTATAAGTATAGCGTTCGGACAAATATCCGCAAAAACCTACGATTTGAGGCATACGATAACTGTGGATGGCGATTCCTCCGATTGGATAGGAACTCCTCCATCAACCACTAATTCCTCCACAATAAGCAACGAGGAACTTATATGGTCCGATGCCGTGGGGGATGAGCGAACGGACTTCTCAAATCCGGATAGCTGGGTTGACTTGAAGGAGTTCAGGATGACGGCTGATAGTAATTATCTGTACATTCTGATTAAATTGAATGATACTTCCACTTTAACCATTGGAACCGACGGAGGTACATTCATAGCCATATGTCTGGATTACGACCAGATAAACAACAGCGGCCAGACATACTTTGCTGGGGAATCCGATACGCAGGTGGATTCCAACGCTGCATGGGAGTATCAGATAGTTGTGAACCTTGCGGATTCCAGATATTCGGGAACATCACCATCATACATAACGCATCCGCTGAACGAATCCACGAATAACTGGGGGGCGGTGTTCCAAGTTCTGAATTCCTCATGGAGTCATATATATGTAAGCGGAGATAACGGTGCCGCAGGACTCCTCGCCGTTAACTGCACAACGGGCACGATAGAGATGAGAATCTCGTGGAATATACTCCAACCTACTTCCAATATCCTAAGAGTATCTGTAATCACGGCCCGGGGTTGGAGCGATTATTCCACAAACCAAGGAGGAACTTGGGATATATCCAGTGTTTCAGATGCTCTGGATTGCATAACCACGACTGGCCCGAATACTTGGGACGAGGTTGGAGATGGAACTGTGAACTACTACCTTGATGTGGATATAACACAGATCGGAGGGCCAACCATACCAGAATTACCCGTTTTCCTCGGGACCTCCCTCATAGCCCTCTTTCTCTTCTTCGCGAGAGATTTCTTCTGATTTTCTTTTCTTAATTTTGTATGAAGATACGACAAGGGTTATTCCAACAATTACTGAAATGGTAAGAGGAAGCAAAATATCTTTTCTTTCAGGTTTTTCAACATAAAAGGTTATTTCCTTTATAACCGTGCAATTTCCATCGCTGACAATTATTCTGAGAACATGTTTTCCTTCCTTCAACTTTGCGGGATCAATAACTACACGGTTTCCTTCGGAGTACGATGAGTTATCCGTGGAATACTTCACTGTAAGTTCATCACCATCAACATCCGTGGCGTTAATAGTGACAATTTTCTTGGATGCTATGGTCTCGTTATTTTCAAGATTAACATATACTTCGGGAGGATCATTTACATTGTATATATGGAGTGTGAAGTTCCCCGTGCATTTTTCTCCGAAGGAATCGTAGGCAGTTATTTCAACAACAATATCCCCAAACCAGTTGTCGTTCTTCTCGCCACTTTTCGCATCCACCGAAAGATACGAGGAATTAATGATTAGATACACTCCCGGGTTTTGGTCATAACGAAGCGAGTAGTTGAGATTCGCATCCAAATCATCCGAAAAGTAAAGGCTGAGGTTGAGGACATTTGTCGCTACGGAATCTTCGGCCACATACACATCCGGAATTTTTTTAGTTAGGTGAGGCGGGAGGTTTGTGTAGTTTCTTCCTATCTGGATTACGAAGGAGAAGTTTTCCTTACCGTAATAAATAAAGTATCTTGCGAGAGTTATTTTCCTGCTCATATAGTACTTTGCGGTATGAGTGGCGATAAAAATTCCCTTGCCCGTCTTCGGATTCAATATATATCTGAGATTTTTACTGCCCCCTTCTTCCGCGTATTCTAAATTTGCGAAGTCTGGCGAGGCTGTTATTCTTACACCCAAAGTTATATTTGTGCTGTAATTCACATATATTCCTTTGCAAATCGGTGAGAAAGTTTTACTAATAGGTCCATTACTCGCTATAATTCCATTTGAAGAAATTTCCAGGGTGTAATTTTCGTTCTCAAATCCCACATCCTCCATGCAGAATGCTTTGCCTCCCTGATGATACGGCACAGGTTCCTCAGCATAATGGTAATTCGTTGTAGCCAATCCGATTATATCCGTATATGCATCTCCCTGCTCGTGCCATCCCACCGTGGGATTTCCCACTATTATGCTCCCATCCGAATCCATAAGAAATGTAATCTTTCCCCCTCTGGAGTCTATCACGCAATAATAATTCTCCGTTGAGATTATTCCTTCCTCCACTCCGTCCAAATCAACATCCTCGCCGTACACACCGACCTCTCTTTCTTCCAAATATCTCTGTGCATGATAAAGAATCATCAAATCCTTGATATGGGATGCCTGATCCTTTTCCCAATCGGATATGTCTTCGTGCATAGTTATGCTTATTCCTTTGCCCCTCCAAGCGGTTTCGTACATCATCGCCGCAAAGGATTTCATCGCCACGGTGTAAATAGGAGAATTCGGTGGGATTTCCTTTATCGCGTTCCAAACAGTATAAATTACTGTATTCGGGGTTCTGTAATCTCCGAGTTTCATTATGTTGTCCCGGGGCGTGTAGTTGAAATAAGATTCGCCGACGGTAATTTCGTGATACGGATCGTAATACCAAGCGTCGTATAGGTCGTAGTTATCGTTCGGCCCTACGGAATCGCTTCCCGCAGTTCCCAAATTCTGGGTTAGCCAGAAGTATGAGGCATCTCCAATAGTAATTTCCCCATGAACTGGAAGATTATCCGCGATCTCTTCCAGAGTGGTTACCTTAATCCACTGATGTTGAGCGATCCATCCTATGCTCTCGTTGTATATTCTCACTACCTCCGCTCCTCCCCAGTGAGGCGCGTTCCCGAAGAACTTTTCCCAATCATCCATATAAAGAATATACCTATCGCTCGGATCTTCCATAGCATTTCTGACAAGCAATCTCCTTATATTTATGTTCAGAGCATCATCAGTAGGATTCGGAAGCATATCTTGAATGTTCTGCCAGTTGCCGGCGCGTCCCGTATTGCTTATGAACAGAACCTTTATTCCGTTGTCTTCCCATACATAATACTCATCCTTGCCTTCCGAAGCCCACGACGGATGGTACCAGTCAAAAGCCACTTCCGTATCCGCCACAACTATGTCGTATCCTCCATTTTTCACAGTTTCCTCCCATCCGTGCCAGTACACCCTTTCGGGTATCCAGCATACTCTAGGCGTGTAGTTGTAGTATCTTATATTGTATTCCTTCGCGTAATGCATGCTCCAGTTGTTGAACTCAGAAGGCAGATACTTCGGGATGTACTCAGCGTAGAATCCGCCGACCATGCTTACTATGCCCTTATCCACGAGTTTTCTGATGTATTCATTGAAATTTGGACGGTAGTATTGTATGGCATCGGCAAGCGTTCCAGATATGTGGAGATTAACCGGAACCCCCCAGTACTCGTGTATTGACGGAACCGCGTACATTCCAACCTCCTTATTACCTACAAAATAAGATACATTTTTTAGGAATTGATTGGCATGATGCAGAAATGCTATTCTCGTTTGAGGATAAACATCGCTTGAGCCGATACTCCCGTTCAGCCATCCGTTGTGCGATGAATCTCCGCGGTATAGAGAGGAGCCTATGGCATCCACTATATCGCTTTCATAACTACCTATCTCTCCGTATCCTCCATTGGTTCCATCTTTGGTGGTGAATACCTGAAAATTCAATGTGCCCCCACTCCACCCTACGGATATGAGGAGGGTTTTGTTCAGCGCTAATTCCACGGAGTCCCATCGTGAGTTATACGATACCTTTTCCAAACTATCGTTGGAATAACTCCAATCCTGAAGATACACAGCGTAATGTTCCGTATCGTACACCGCGATGCAAACCTCCCAGGGAACATTGGTACGAGTATCCACGAAATCCGGAAGCCACTGCTGTCCCCCGCTCTTGAAATCCATGGCTATGTAGAAATCCAGATTGTGTATCTCCGCCCCGTAAGCCAAATCCAGAAAATCAATACGGAAATAGAGGTTGTGGGTACCTTCCCTATAATAGAAAGCGATTATATCCCGGGAGGAATCGTAGTAGTCGTTGTAAAAGTACTCGTCATCGTAGTAATCAACACATTTTACATCCTCCGCTTTCCAATCTCTGAATTCCCCATCCACCGCAATTTCTTCCGGGGCTTTTTTCAAACTTTTTAAATTGTGCGCCGTGGGTATGGGCGCTGCGAAAACCAGAATAATTATAAGGAATAGGGCGATGAATCTCACTCAACCACCTCCAGAATTTTGAGGATGCATTCCACGCCCCTCCTAGGAATATATTCCATTTTTGGGCGGAACTGCATCTCGTAATTTATCTCGTAAAGGGCCTTCTCCAGCATCCACTCGTAGTAATCCCTCAATGTAAAATAACCTTTTCCCTTTGCGTATAGAGCATAGAGATTCTCAACCATCCTTCTCTCCCATAAATCGCAGGAACCGCGGGTTATGTATCCGAAGGATCGCGCCAAGGTGGAAAAATCTCGTATCTCGGGAAACTTTTCTTCACGATTTTCCCGCAACGGCTCGCCCTCAAAATCCATTATGTATATTCTATCCCCCGAGATTACCATTTGTGAGAGATGCAAATCCTGATGAGTGGTAATCTTCTCCTTCCCCACCATACCGTTGAATAGGCGAGTGGTATCTATGTTTATCCCGGCGTTCAGCGCGAATTTTCTTACGGTATTCCGCCAGCGCCTGACATCATCCTCTCCTATCTCCTCCTTACTTTCAGCGAGAATTCCGTGCATGCGCATAACTGTACGAACGATTTTATCCATAAGGTTAAAAATATCCTCATCTATTTCTCCACTATCCTTAAATTTCAGGTAGTTCTGGTAGAAAATTTCACCCACATCTTTACCATCTATCCTTGAGGTTATAATCTGTATGTATTTTTCATTGTATTTTGCGTAAGCGATGAGCGGAGGAGCTATACCTTTAAGTTTCATGATCATCTCAGGCTCCCTGCTCCCTATTCTGCGGTAGGATTTCAGAACCATATCATCAAAGAAACAAACAGCATTCGTGCTTTCGCCATAAAACTCGTAATTTTCAAAACCTTCTGGAACATCACCGACGAACTGAAAAATATTACCTCTCTCGCTCCTGATTCTTTCCGCGGAATAAAGGGAGAGTATTTCTCTCAATCCCTCCGGGGTTTTCTCCGCTTCCTCGCCCCTAAAACGAGGAACGAAGTAAAATTCTTTTCCATCAGTATATATGAGGAGTTTTAGATTTCCGTATTTCGCCTTATCGTATATCTGCAAGGATTCATACCTCACCCAGAACCCTCCTATAAACTTCCACGGTCTTCTTAGCTATGTTCTCCCAGGAAAATTCCATGGCTCTTTTCCTGCCTTCTATGCCCATACTTCTGCGGAGATTATCATCCTCCAAAAGTATGTTCACTTTATCCGCCAGAGCATCCGCATCTCCCGGCGGAATAAGAAAGCCCGTTTTTCCATCAACCACTATTTCCCTTATACCTCCAACATCACTTGCAACCACAGGAACCTCACATGCCATGGCTTCCAGATTTATTATTCCGAATGGCTCGTATATGGATGGACATACGAAAACGGAGGCGTGAGAGTAAATTTTAACTATTTCCTCCTCGGTAAAGAAGCGATGAATCCATATCACATTCTTTTTTCTTCTCACTTTCTCCGAAATCTCCCTCAGATATTCCTTCGTATCCTCTTTTCCCGTAATAAGAAGCACTTTGCCATTTATTCTGTCGGCGGCATCAAGAAGGACATCTATTCCCTTCTGTCTTGAGAGGCGCCCTACGAACAATACATATCCCTCTTCCACGCCCAACCCTCTCAAATACTCCGGGTCTTCGTTTCTCCCATACTTCTCCAAATCTATTCCGTTGTGGACCACATAAATCCTATTTTCGGGTATCCCGTATACCCTACGGATATCTTCCTTCATTCCGCCAGATACCGCTATTATTCCATCGCTGTTTTTCAGGCCGAATTCCTCCATCCATCCACTCAACTCGTATCCTCTACCCAGCGATTCTCTCTTCCAGGGACGGAGAGGTTCAAGACTATGCACCGTGCAAACTAACTTCTTTCCGTATAGTTTTTTTGCCAAAAATCCCGCGAAATCCATATACCATGTGTGGGCATGTATTATATCTGCATCAATCTCCTCCCTCACGATCCTTGCGTTTAGAGATATAGTTTCCAGAGCTTTATCCCAAGGATAAGTTCCGTCAAAAATCTCCCACGGTGAGTAAAACTTAACTCCTTCGCTAGAGGGATTATTTCCCACCGCCCTTACCTCAACATCTATGTATTTCTTAAGATTTTCCACGAGATACTGCACATGGCGCCCCACTCCCCCGTAAATATTCGGGGGATACTCCGATGTAAGCATACAGACCTTCATCAGAAGGCTATGTGAAAAGTGATTTAAAGGTTTTTCGGGATATTGATTAGAGGAGGGGGCAAAATTACTCCCATGAAATTGCGATTACCTCGCACCCCCTCGTTGGCAGTTTTTCAACAATAATGCTGTATTTCTCTCCAAATCCTCTTATGATATACTCCGCCTCCCTCACATCTACATCTCCGCGGAAAAGAACAAGCATATTGTGGCATCTTTTGAACCAATGTGCGTTTATTGCCTGATAAAAAGAGACATTTCTGGCGTCAAGTCCCTCAGAGTATCCAAATCCGAAATAAAATCTTCCCTTAATTTTCTCTGCTTTTTCGGAATTTAAAATCTTCACAATTTTGAATATATTCTTTGCATGTATTTCGGGAATTCTGGTGAACGGAATGTGACGGTATTTCTCCAAGAAAATTTTGGAATCTATAAGAGTATATGCTTTGTAATATTTCGGAAGTATCTCCGCGAATTTTACGGCCTCCGCAAATCTATGACCCTCGTTGGGGAACGGAAGCACGAAGTATCCAAAAGATTCAACTTTTTTATGTTGTGCTATTTTTCCAAGAAGTTTTATTCCCGCGTGACCGTAGGAACCGCCAAGATATCCGAAAACCAGAATTCTGTCTTTTACATATATATCAAGAGAGGACGGCAAATACGGATAAGCCTCGCTATCTCTCATCATTATTTCTCTCGGTATTATCACCTTGGCTCCTTCCTCGTCCACAGTGATCACTCTATGATTCGTTGGAATATTCTCCGCGATTCTGCGAGCGGCACTTCCGCATCCTATGAGCAGCACAATACTTTAATACATCCTCGGATAATAGGGTTTTCCATGCCCCTCGGCATAGATGTGGGAGGTACGAAAATTCTCGTCGCGGGAGTTGAGGGCGGAAAAATAGTGAATAAAAGAATTTTAAACACTGTTGATGGGAAGGTTATTGAGACCTTACGCTCAATAATTCGGGATTATTCCGGGGAGAAGATAGGTATAGGGATTCCGGGTTATCTCGTAGGAAAAACATGTGTTCGTGCACCGCACATAAAAGAACTTGCCGGCGTGGATTTTTCCGAGATTTTTCCGACTGCTTATATTATGAATGACTGTACAGCTATGGCGTACGGAGAATATTTTCTGCGAGATGGAAAATACCAAAGCTTACTTCTGATCGCTCTGGGAAGTGGTGTGGGGGCGGGTTTGATTGTGAACGGCCGTCCTTATATGGGAAGAGGTAGCGCATTAGAAATAGGTCATCTTAAGGGTTTTTCAGAAAAAATGTGTGGTTGTGGGAAAACAGGATGCTTTGAAACGGTAGCCGGGGGAAAATATCTTCCGGACATGAGGACCTTGGCCGACAGAGCGAGAATGGGAGATGATGATGCTGTGGAATTCTACAGAGAGTACGGGAGAACTGTGGCAAAGGGTATAGCCCATGCAATTCAACTCCTTGACCCCGAGATAGTGGTTTTCGGTGGCGGCATAGGAAAATCCCTTGATCTATTTCTGGAATCAATGAAAGAAGAATTGGACCACTTGCTCAGTTTCGTGAGCGTTGACGATATAATTTTTGAGAAAATGCTTTCGTACGAATCCGGGGCTCTCGGAGCCGCCCTAATAGCGGAGCGTGATTTGTTATGAAGGTTAGGGTATTTTGTAGAATATATCCTACGGAAAACCCCGAAAAGATAAGGGATGCCGTGTTGAAAATATTCCCCGACGCAAAGATAAGAATCTCCGAGAATTATCTTGTTGCGGAAACGAGCAGTATGGAGAATTTCGCTTCTCTTCTCAGAAGACAGAGGATAAGGGATTCAGCCAGAAGCGTTTTGATGGATGGAATGGACGAAAACTCCATAAGTTTCAGACTAAACAAACAGGTAATGACTGTGGGAAGAATAAATTTCGCCGTGGAGGATATGCCGCTTGGAGATGTGGAGGTTAGAGTGGAGGCGGAGGGGGAGGAGGATATTCGGGATATTCTTGACCGGATTGCTCCGAGTACCAGGGTGGAGGGGGGAGTGAAGGAAACACGCGAAAACCGCAGCGAGCACAGATAAGCGAGCCGTCGGGGAGATACCTAAAAATCTGCGAACCGCATACCGGACATTTTAAGGTATGAAAGTGGGGCGTGAATTCTTCTCCGTATTTTTTCTCAGGATATCCTAAAATTTCGTGTTTGATCCTTATTGTGTGTTTCACAGTATAAATACCGCCAACAACTATCCACATAAGAACTATGAGGGCGAATATTGCGAGAAGTCCGAACATAGCAGGACCGTCGTTCATCATAAACCATGAACTTATCGTCATGTAATCCGTGATAAAATGAGCCATTATAGCGAAGTGCAGACCGTACTTGATGTAGAGGTATCCAAAAACGAGACCCGCCACGAATGTTCCAGGAATTTTCCAGAGACCCCATCCTCCCGTGATTACATGCGCTAAGGAGAATATTACGGAGGATATTATCAGAAAGAAAAGTTCAATAGTATTCATGGCCCTTTCCCGTGCCACTCCGCCGGGTATTGCGAGGACGGATTTCTTCCAGTCTCTTGTTGTAAAGAGGGTGTATATTGCAACGGGAACTCCTATGAACAACACTCTTGTTATTAGTTCTTCGTGAAATGACGCAAACTCCAACGCGTACATCTGAACTTCAATTGGGAGTTTTTCTATTCCGGGCGATACGGGCGAACTTCCAAACGCTTCGGAAATCAGAGCAGAAATTACGCTTACAAAAAGAGTTATCGTGAACATTTCGGCGAAATCCGACATAGGATTGGGGCCCCAGGCATGGGATAGCTTTTTGAAAACCTTTGAGAAAAAAATTCCGGTTTCGTAGAAGAACAGAATGAGGCTAAGCGTTATGAGGAAAAAACCGATGAGGAAGTAACCGAATATACCTTCCCCATATATAAAAAACAGGTCTATGCGGAACGGAACAACTATGAAAAACGGCCATCGCAAATAAACTGGATCTGCTTCGGGAGAATGGATAAAATTCCACACCATAGGGATGCTAGCGGCAAGAGCCACATAGTTTATAACAGCAACAATCAATATGGTTATGATTACAATTATTGTAAGAACGCATCCCAATGTCCTAAGTTCTTTCATCAGAGCCACCGGGGGGATTTGAACCCCCGACCTGCGGATTTCCCGAAGCCCTTTGGGGTTGAGCCCTTTTGTAAAGGGCTCTTACGAGTCCGCCGCTCTTCCAGCTGAGCTACGGTGGCAGCGAAAGGGAAAATAAAAGGGAAAAATATAAGTTTTTGGTTTTGCGAGAAAATAACCAGAGCGAAATATTATTATAGAACTTACATATTGAGAGACGATTGAAATGCGTGTGTTCGTACTTCAAGCGCACAAAGCATCCACATCGCCGTTCTCTCTCAACGACCTGCCGGGTAGTGGGGGAAGAATGGATATCGTTGCGAGATTTGTATCCTCCGCACTATTCGTATCCCACGGAATAAGGAAGGATGTAATCGTTTATATCATTCTCAACGGTCCAGAGGATCCCCCGAAGACTGTGAGGTTTGAGGCGAGAAAACTCAAATATGTATCCCCGGACGAGAGGAATGTAGCCTCGCACATAAGAAACGCTCTTCTCAGATTTAGGGATAACGGGGAAATTGAAACTTCGCCCGGCGTTTTCATATCCCGAAAGGGATTTGAGGATGTTCTTCGCGAACTCAAAAATTCGTTCAGGATATACTGGCTGGACGAGGAAGGCAGGGATGTTGAAAAATGTGGTATAGGCGAGGGGGCATTTGTTCTAAGCGACCATTTAAATTTTAGTGAGGATGAGGTGAAAATACTGGAAAAATATGCCGATGAGAGAATATCGCTTGGAAGGATTTCACTGCACGCGGATCATTGTGTGACGATAATCCACTATCTTTTGGATAGGGGTACAGCGACATCGCCGCCCACCATCACGCATTCCCCCATTGAATAGAGGTAGGCGGTGTAGTAGGACAGAAGGGCATCAATAATATGCTTAGTTATCTTTCCGCTTGGAATATCCAGAAATTTTTCAATTTCTGGTAGCATCTCAATCTTGTTTTTTCTGTATATTCCGAGAATCTTGGCTGTCGCTGTCGGAAAAACCTCCAAAACCTCAATTCCGATTTTCTCCATCCTTTCTTTGAGTTTAAGGCCTCTCTCGGCTAATTTTCTTATCCCGGGAACTTTAAGAGACATGGCCCCGTATCTTCTCAGCAATCTATCCGCTTCCCGGTTTTCATCCGTTGTTAAGGGTGCGTCAATACCGCACAGGCTGACAGAATAAAAACTCAATATATCTATTATTTCGTCATCGCCACAGACCTCTCCAATATACACTATCCTATCGCCCTCACCAACCGCGATTCCCGTGGGTCTACGGGGGGAGGCGGCCAGGTCTATGCCTGCTATCATAGAGTCTCCATACCTCTCGCACTTTTCACTTTGCTTTCCACGCTTCTCTTTATGAGTTCTTCTTTACTGACTTTTCTTGGAAGTTTTTTGGGCTTGTATCTGCGATACTCCGCCTCCATGGAAACTATTCCTCCTATCAGGCCGAATATCACCGTTATTACGAAGACCGGTGGGCGAAAGACCATCATGGATGCCAGCGTTTCGGCAAAGCCAATTATACCATATGTTGAGGCGTAAGATATTAGATTTCCGTAAAGTATTTTAATGAGAGATGCGGGAACCACTATTATATTGTATTGAACCAGAAGGACGAAGAGCATTATTATAGTTGAAACTATGGAGGCGGCAGCCATCCCCTTTGCAGGTCCGCCAGCCTTCCTCCCCGCAACATAGCCCACGAATATCGCGCTGATGAGGGGTAACCACCACAAGAGGAGGGCGACTAAGAGGCCGTATTCAACTCCTTTCAGGATATCATACTTTGCTCTTACCAATGGCATCACCTTTTCATACTTTTGTCAGACAGATATGGGAATAGATATATTTAAAGTTTTTGTGTAAAGTACAAGCCTCTCATAGATTCGGTAAGAAAGTTGTGATTTTTGCATGGCCTAAAATCACTACCATTATATATCCAAATGCAATTTACCCGAACTATGCCGGAAGATTCGTTGCCAAGAGGATACGGTGCGAAAATCCTCCCAAAGGAGGAAGTGATAAATCTCCTGCAAAGGATATATGATTCTTACGATGAGGTATATGCAAACACAGGCGACAGATACGAGAAGATTGAGTGCAGGGATGATTTGGGAAAGGTGAAACTCAGAAATCCCCGTCCCTACACTGCGGCGAAAAAGATATTTTTCCTGCCCACTCAAGAACTATTTGGTTATAGAAAATCCAACGGCGATTGGGAGATAGAGGATTATCTTGAGACGAAGAAGATAGCGATACTCGGTATGTGTGCCTGTGATGTGCGAGGATTGCAAAGACTTGACCTTTATTTTAAGGAGTGCGATGACCCCTACTACTGGGAGAGGAGAAACAATTCGTTCATAGTGGGCTCTACATGTCTTAATTCTCTGGAGTCCTGCTTTTGTAACAACTTCGGTGGACTGAGCAATGAAGACCTGCGATACGATTTGTGGATAACTGATATAGGAAGGTACTATCTTATAGAGGTGGGAAGCGAAGAAGGGATGAAATTCGTTGAAGATTTGGAAGACGCCTCTCCCGAGCATTTCAACACCAAAGAAAGGATAGTGAGGGAAATAGAAGCGGAGATGGGTCCTGTGTACAGCAAAGAGAAGATTGTAAGAGCATTTGGTCTGAAGACGGGCGATGTTCTGTGGAGAGAGTTGAGGGAAAGGTGTTTGGCGTGCGGTAAATGCAACTTTGTATGTCCCACATGTCACTGCTTCACCATATACGATGATATTTCCTTGGATGGAAGTGAAGGAAAGAGAATTAGGAAATGGGACTCCTGCCATCTCTGGACTTTTGCAGTAGTGGCCGGAAGACACAACTTCCGCGAAGACCTTGAATCTCGCGTCAGATACAGAATATACGATAAGTTCTACTATCCTTACGAAAGGTATGGAGTTTTCCAATGTGTTGGGTGCGGAAGATGTTATGATGTGTGTAGCGCGGATATAGATCTCAGAGAGGTTTTAAGGAGGTTGGTAGAATGAAGAATTCGTATCTGCCTGAGAAGGCGAGAATAGTGAAGATTGTGGAAGAAACACCTGACACAAAAACTTTCATCTTTAATAAAAAGGTGGAATGCGTTCCCGGGCAGTTTATGGAACTTATGGTTTTTGGATACGGTGAGGCGCCCATATCCATATCCTCACATCGCTCCGAGAATCTCGCTTTAACCGTCAGGGCAATAGGAAATGTTACGAACGCTCTCCACCGCTTAAAGGAAGGAGATGTTGTTGGACTCAGAGGACCATTCGGAAAGGGCTGGCCCATAGAGAAGGCGAAAGGCAAAAATCTTCTGATAATAACTGGAGGTATAGGACTCGCTCCCCTAAGACCTGTGATTAAGGAGGTGGAGAGGAACCGCGACGAGTACGGAAAGGTTATACTGCTATACGGTGCGAGAAACCCCGAACTTATTCTCTACAAAAAGGAACTGGGTGAGTGGATGAAATTCATAGATGTGAATGTCACGGTGGATTTTATGGAGGAGAATTTTGAAGAAGTTTGTCCGGCTTGGCGCGGAGATGTTGGCGTGGTTACCACACTTCTGGATAAAACTGAGATACCCATGGAGGACAACTACGCCTTTGTATGCGGTCCACCGATAATGATGAAATTTACCGTAAAGGACCTGATAGCACGAGGATTCTCGCCCACCAGGATATACATATCGCTTGAGAGACATATGAAGTGCGGGATGGGTGTGTGCGGTCGCTGTCAAGTGAGCGGACACTTTGTATGTAAGGATGGCCCCGTGTTTAATGTTTCCACACTCTTAACATGGAAAGAAACCCCCGAAGAAATAGAGGGGGTGATATGAAATGAAGGTAGCGGTGTTTTCCTTATCATCGTGCAGCGGATGTCTCGTGGAATTCCTGAATATGGAGGAGAAAATTCTTGAAGTTCTAAAGGTTGCGGAAATATCAGCGATGCCCATAGCGAGAAGTAATATAGACGAAGGTCCTTATGATATAGTATTTGTGGAAGGAAGTCCCACCACAGAAGAACAGGTGAGAGAGCTTATAGATTGGAGGAACAAAACCAAAGTTTTGGTTGCTCTGGGCTCCTGCGCTACGCTGGGCGGAGTACAAACAATGATTGAAGATACCACATTTAAAGAAGCTGTAAAGAGGCAGTACTGCGGGGAGATTCCGATTATTTCGGTACCTCCGGAACCTTTGGATCACTATGTTGAGGTGGACTACAAACTTCATGGCTGTCCATTTGAACTTTCGGAATTGCTGGAACTTCTCAAATGTCTGGTCAACAACAAAAAATTTGAGGAAAAGGAATACGATGTATGTGCCGAGTGCATTTTGAGAGAAGTGAACTGTCTTCTGGAAAGGGGCCTCCCATGTATGGGCCCCGTGACCAGAGGAGGATGTAACGCCCGCTGCCCCGCCATGGGAGCAGTATGCACTGGCTGTCGTGGAGAGTATCCGCACGGAAATGTATCCTCGCATATAAGAAAACTTAAGGAACTTGGGTATTCCGAAGATGAAATACACAAATTCTACAATAAGTATGGAAGGAGGATGATAAAATGATAGAAATTCCTCTCATAACAAGAGTTGAGGGTCACGGGCATCTGAACATAAGAATAGAGGATGGAAGCGTGGATGTGAATTTCGGAATACACGAAGGGCCAAGATACTTTGAGGCAATACTTGTGGGAAGAAAATGGTATGAGGTACCTGAAATAGCATCCCGCATCTGCGGTATATGTACAGTAATCCATGCTATATGTGCTGCGAAGGCCGTGGAAAACGCTGCGAACTTTCAGGATGAACTTCTTGACACCTATAGAAATCTTATGATTTATTCCTCCCATATACAGAGCCATGTTCTCCATCTCTACTTCCTCGCTTGGCCAGATTTCGTCAATAAAGACAGCGTGATTTCCGCCTATCCCGAGTATGGAGAGATAATAAAGAAGGCGTTCAAGCTGAAAGGAATAGCCAATGAACTCACCGAAATGTTTGGAGCTAGGAAGGTGCATCCGGCTACTGTAGTGCCAGGAAAATTCACAAAAGATATAACCATCCGTGAATTGGAGTACTATGTAAAGAGGATGAAGGAGATTCTTCCACTTCTTAAAGAAACTGCGGAGTTCTTCTCCGGGTTGAATTATCCGGATGTAAAAACGGATGGTGTCCACCTTGCCCTCACAGACGATAGAACAGTGCCGCTATATCGCGGAGATCTGAAGATATTCGGCGGAGAGAGGTTCAGCCCGGCGAATTATAAGAACTATATTAAAGAGAAGGTGGTCCCGCCCAACACCACCAAACGCTCCTACTATAACGGAAAACCGATAATGGTAGGCGCTTTACCTAGATTGAATATAAACCATCGTTACCTCAGAGAAGAGGCCCGGGAATTCTTTTCGTCACCCTCTGAAAATGTTATGCTTAACAATTTAGCTCAGGCGGTGGAATGTTATCACTACGGACTCGTGGCCATAGAA
>CAYVVU010000032.1:0-16556 GCA_964455305.1 uncultured Thermoplasmata archaeon | reverse complement strand
ATATGCTCAACCGATCTTTTAGAATTTTTTGATAATTGTTATCAACAAATTTATACAACATTAGTATCACCTCCATAAATCAATAAATGAGTAGTGATGGTACACTAATTTCTATTAACACTTCTGCAACCCCCAATGATCCTCCACCACTAAGCTTTTCATCAAATCTTTTGCTGCCGCTCATATTTCCATCTATCTCCTTGCTCTATTTAACATTTTCCCCATTAAAAAATATAACCACCGATGAGGAGTGGTGGGTGGCGCTGAAAGCAACTCCATTGCTTCGGAAAAGTTAAATATCACCTTCTCAATCACTGCATGAGGATGACCAGGCTGATAAAGAGCAGGTTGAGATGCGTCAGGATATATCTGCAGGGTGAGTATGTAAGGATTCTGTGCGAGGAGGAGATGGAAGAAGGATTGCTTGTGAGGAAGAGGATAATTTACGAGGAGGAGATGTGAATGGAGTTCAGATGCAGATTTGTGAGCTGGGATGATATAGAGAGATGGTGCAAAATTGTTGCAAAGAAACTGAAAGAGGACGGCTATCGCCCGGATGTCATTGTTGGCTTGGCGCGCGGCGGCTTAGTTCCAGCCAGACTTCTATCGGATTATCTTCACATAAAGGATTTGTATGCGGTGAAGACGGAGCACTGGGGAATAACCGCCACGCCTGACGGAGAGGCGAAACTGGCACAGCCTCTACAGGTTAACATAGATGGAAAGAAGGTTCTGGTGGTGGATGACATAACTGATACGGGCAAGAGTTTAACTTTAGCATTAAACCACATAAATGAACTCTCACCCTCCGAGATAAGGAGCGCCACCCTACTGCACATAACTCATTCCTCCTATGAACCAGATTATTACGCGGAGCCTGTACCCGCGGAGGAATGGACATGGTTTATATTTCCCTGGAATGTTTATGAAGATTTGAGAAACCTCACCCAAAAAGTTCTGGAAAGCGAGAGAAGTTTTGAAGAGGTAAGGGAAGAGATGAAGAGGAGGTTTTTGATTGATGTTCCCGAGGACAAACTTATGGAAGTTTTGAAGGAACTGGAGGAGTGGGGATATATTGAAAAGAGAGGAGATAAGTGGGTTAAGAGAACTCGTTGAATCCTTTGAAAACGCTGAAATAATAAAGAAGGGAGAGTACGAGTACTTCGTTCATCCCCTCACGGACGGAATTCCAGAGATAAATCCCCGAATCCTTGATATCGCCTCAGATATTGTGGTAAGGATTTTGAGCCGATACGATTTTGATAAGATTCTCACCGTTGAGGCACTTGGAATTCCTCTGGCTACTGCGGTTGCAATTAAAACCAAAAAAACCCTGAGCATAGCGAGAAAAAGGGTATACGGAGTAAGGGGGGAAGTTGTGGTCAAACAGAAAACCGGATACTCCGAGGGAATAATCTCAATCTCTGGCATTAAAGAAGGTGAGAAGATCGCTGTTGTGGATGATGTTTTGAGCACAGGTGGAACTTTGAGAGCGATTGCTGAAGGAATTGAAAAATTAAACGGAAAAATAGTTTGTTCTGTTTTTCTCGTTGAAAAAGAAAATTTCAGAAAACACTCGGAATTCAACTTTCCGATAGAAAGCGTTATGAAAATAAAAATAGTGAATGGAAAGGTTGTGGTTTCAAACCTTCATTATTGCTGCTATGAAAGCGCCGAGCGCTATTAGAGCCCCTATTATCGCGGCGCCTATGTAGAACAGGCCCGGTATTATTACTTGTCCTGTTATCTCGCCGGGATTTGCACGCCACCTGAATAATGCCCAGCCGAGACCTACAACTAGCCCTATTACCGCTAAGAGAACTCCCATTTTCCTGCTCTTTCCGCTTCCGAAGTACGCCGTTAGCCCGCCGAGAATAATCATTGCAAGTCCGAATATCAGGAGCATGACCCCGAAAAACACCCAGTATGTCAGTGCCATGGTATCACCTTAAAACTTTATACCAGTTAAAGTTTTCGTATCAATTACTCCATCTATCACTCTTATCTTGTTAACTACTATCTTTCCCAGTTCGTTATAGTCCTTTGTCTCAATCTTCGCTATTATATCGTATTCTCCGAAAAGAGGGTGAATTTCTACAATCTCCTTCATGTTCTGCAGTATGTTATACACATCGTGCTCCTTTCCTGGCGCGGTGCTTATCAACACGAATCCCACGGCCATTCCACATCACCTTGTACCCGTAAATATCCGCATGTTTATAAGTTTTGTTCTTTTTATCCCCACTGTGCTCGCGCTCCCACTTATTTCCGGAGGAAAAGATTCGCTGTACGCTATGTACCTCGCCATGCAGCAGGGTTTTGAAATTAACAGAATTCTAACTGTGATTCCCGAGGATAAATATTCCTATATGTACCACACTCCCAATCTCTCCATAACGGAGATGCAGGCGCAAGCCATGGGGTTGAAATGTATAAAAATAATGGGTGAAAAGGATGACGAACTTCTTTCCCTTAAAAAATTCTTAGAAGACGCTTATGAGGATTTTGTTATAGTGGGTGCAGTAGCCTCGGAGTATCAGTTCTACCGCATACTTTTTGTGTGCGAGGAGATAGGCAAAAAAGTTTACTCGCCGTTATGGCGCAAGGACCCCCTTAAACTTCTTAAAAATTTGGTGTTGGAGGAATTTGAAGTTATTATTGTATCTGTGGCTGCGGAAGGTCTCGGCAAGGAATTTTTGGGCAGAAAAATAGATGAAGAAACGGTCAAAATACTTGAGGAGAAGATGGAGAGATACGGAGTGAATCCGATAGGAGAGGGCGGAGAATTTGAAACTTGCGTTTTAAATGCCCCAATATTTCGCAGAAAGATAAAGGTAAAAAGAGCCAAAATTGACTGGAGGGGTTCTCACGGATATTACATAATAGAGGATGCGGAATTAGTTTAACTTCAAACTCTCAACCTGTAACCGGTCGTAGGTAGGATACTCTTCAACTTCGTACGCATCATACTCAATCTCTTCCGCTATTTCCTCCAGAATCCAGGGCGCCATCTCTACCCTGTTTCTATCGTAATTTATTGCTATAAGATTTTCCGGAATTTCAAACTCCTCTTTTATTTTCTTATATGCGAGGGTGATATCATCCGCGTAAATTACCCCGAGAATTAAAGTACCTTCTTCCGTAATTATCTCGTAATCTTTCGCTACATTTTTTGCCCTCCTCTTTATCCTATTCTTCATCTGCACAGCATCTTTGAAGGAGGAAGAACAGTAATGTACCGTTATGGGAACATCAACATTCTTTACAATTTTGACTGCCAATTCCTCGCTGCCCTTGGCGGCGGAGGATACATCGCTCTTAACATCAAAACCCCTTTTTAGCATCTCTTCCGCGTTCGTTTCCGAAAATTCAAGTTCGTTGAGATTTACGAACTTTACGCCCGCTTCAGATGAAAATCTTATGAGGTGTATCAACCCTTCTTCATATCCGGGTATGGCGGGAACCTCCACTCCGACATCTATATCCGTTTTGACCGCCCACATTATCCTTTTTCCGTATATTGTGTTTTCTATCTTTCCCCATACTTCTGGCGGGGGATGTATTCTTATCTCGTCCAATCCGTGCTCCGCCAGAATTTTATACGCTTCCATGTTCCCGCTGGCCGTGTAGAGATGGATGTGGTGTTTTTCCCCAAATTTCTCCTTCAAGAGGTCTATATAATGAAGGGTTCTATTGAAAACAACGAGAGGATCTCCGCCAGTAATTCCCGTTCCCAAGGCGTCTATCATCTTCCCCTCATAAATTATATCATCATCCTTTTCAACGGGCATTTCATCCGCGTACACCACATCTCTTCCCATTTTGTGCTCGCTAAGGGGACAATAGAAGCAGTTTGAGGAGCATCTTCCCGTGACGAGAAGAACCATTTTAGCTCCCTGCGCGCAGAGAATACACCCTTTTGGCAATGTACCTCTGTAAACGCTTCCTCCCTCCCTACGCTCAATTTCTGCGGACATTCACACCCTTCTCCTCAAGAATTGCAGGGAGATCTATTCCTTCTTCAACTACCTCGTAATCTATTAGTATATTGGTTTCTGTTGTTCTTAGAAATATGGCATCTCTATTCCTTAGAACTACGGCTTCGCTTATATTTTCAAATGGAATCTCCCTCTTGTTTGATACCAAACTCAAAGGATAGGGAAGCACTATTTCCCTATCGGTTATTCTGGCGGGCTGAATTGCAATTCTCGTTGAGTATCTAAGATAGGAGAATCCCAGAAATATAAATATAACGGCGAACGACAGAAATATGAGCATGAAATTGTCCGAGGTTTCGGGGATGATTCCAACAAATACGAATAGCCCTCCGGCGGCAAAGTAAATTGCTCCGAAAATCTTCGCTGTTCTTATCCTCTTTCTCAGATATTCCTCGTATCCCATATCTAACCCTAAATGGGTGGGTATATAAAGGTTTCATCTCCTCCGAGAAAATGTAGCATTTAAGGGAGAAATTTGTGTGAGATAAATTTCTCACAAATTCACCATTACGCAAGCCTTTTATGTGTGAAATCATTATCACTACTATGGTGAGCGACGAAGAACTGGAAAGAATACGCAGAAAGAAGATGGAGGAACTGCTCAAAATGGCGGAGAAAAAAGGAGGTGATAAAGTTATGGAGTTTAAAATAGTGAATGTGTGCGATAGTAATTTTGACGCCGAGGTTCTCAGAAGCAATGGCCCCGTACTCGTGGACTTCTGGGCGGAGTGGTGCATGCCATGTCACATGCTCGCCCCGGTCATAGAAAAAGTTGCAAAAGAATTCGGCGTAAAACTATGCAAACTGAATGTGGATTTCTGTCGCGAGACGGCAATGAAATACGGAATAATGAGCATCCCTACAGTTCTGCTGTTTAAGAATGGGGATGTGGTGGATGGATTTATAGGCGCAATGCCGGAGAGGATGGTGAGAGAATGGCTGCAGAAGGCGCTGGCGAAGTAATATACGATTTGATAGTTATTGGCGGAGGACCAGCGGGACTCAGTGCTGCGATGTACGCCAGAAGATACAATCTCAAGACATTGGTCATTGCGAAGGATTACGGTTTAGCTGCGGATGCCCCCAACATAGAAAACTATCCCGGCTTCATATCCATATCGGGCGGCGACCTAGTGAGGAAATTTATGGAGCACGCAGAGTACTACGGCGCGGAGATAGAGATGGACGAGGTTATAAATATCTGGATTAAAGATAAAATTTTTGAAGTAATAGCTTCAGATACTTACAAGGCTAAAAGCATAATACTCGCCATGGGAACGAAAAGAAAAACTCTGGACATTCCCGGGGAAGCGGAGTTCAGAGGAAGAGGCGTTAGTTACTGCGCCACATGCGACGCGCCCCTTTTCAGAAATAGGGTAGTTGCTGTTATCGGCGGTAGTGATGCCGCGTGCGTATCTTCGTTGCACCTTTCTGAATTTGCCTCCAAAGTTTATCAGGTATACAGAAGAGATAAACTCCGTGGCGAACCCATAAATGTTAAGAGAGTTTTAGAAAACGAAAAAATTGAAGTGATTTACAATGCCGTACCTGTAGAAATACTTGGGGATGTGAGGGTCAAGGGGGTAAAGATTAGATTCCCAAATGGTGAAGAAAAAATTCTGGATGTTGACGGAGTTTTTATAGAAATAGGTTCCATTCCAAACAGTCAGTTGGCAAAAAAACTGGGCGTGGAAGTTGATGAAGAGGGTTACATAAAGGTAGATGCCGGTATGCGTACCAACATACCCGGTGTGTTTGCCGCAGGAGATATAACTACTGGCTCGGAAAAATTTGAGCAGATAGTTACGGCTGTGGCCGAAGGCGCTCTGGCTGCGAGGAGTGTGTATAGCTATGTACGAAGAAATGTTTGAAATTGCATGCAAAACATTTACGATAGATGATTTGCTTAGATGCAGTTATAATCTGAATAAAAACGAGTTAAGGGTTCTCAGATATCTTCTTCAGAATGGTAAAGCAGATGTAAAGGAGATTTCTTCAAAGCTGAAGCTTGAACGCAGTACGGTTCAGAAAATATTATCTAAGCTTTTGGAGAAAAAACTTGTGAGCAGAATGCAAATAAATCTCCATAAAGGTTACAAATACTACTATGTAGTTAAAAATCCCAATGAAATAAAAAAAGAGGTCATGGCCCTTCTTGACCGCTGGTACGAGAAAGCCAAGAATGTTTTGAATACCTGGATATAACGATAGGCACGGCGACCAGAGTGATTAAAATCAACGGCGGTATTTCGCTCACAACCTGCCAGTTTGCAGTTTCTGTGGTGACATCTTGGATTGTAAAATTCGCTGGATTGTTTGGTCCCGTATAAGAGCCCGTTCCACTCCCGCTCCACGAAACGAACTCATATGTAGTTCCGCCCTCCGTAACGGGAGAATCAACCCAAATCTGCACGGTGCATCCTGCATCATACCATCCAGAGCCGGGATTACTGTACGACTGCGGAGAGCCGAAGAGTTCCCCGGAGGAATATCCGGTATCGTGGGCTGTGTTTATCGTCAGATAAAATTGCTCGTAATAATAACCATAAATGACTGTGGATGATGTTATCGTGCCCGATGGCGGATTCTGGGAAATCCACCTATGACCCGCGGCATCATCGGATAGGTTTGATTCCGACGCATATGAGTAAGATGAGCCTCTATCCGCATACACTATCCAGTAGTAATTGTCGTTGGGATACACATACTTTGTGTTTCCCCCTACAACATAACTTACCTGCACGCCATTGCTTGAATTCATGGGCGTATGTATACCCGTGTTGTTCGTTACCGCATGGAACTCAACCCTATATCCACACCATATAAAGAGAGAGTAATTTCCGTAATCCGAAGTTGTGACAGATAACACCTCCGCATACCAGTATCCGGCAATATCTGTGCTCTGCACCTGATATGTTATGGAGTCCGCCTGACCCAAGCCGGTGTTGGTTGATGATGCCTTTAAATTTCCATCAGGATCATATAGATAAAGATCAAAGTTGGCGTTGGGATTGGGTTTCATCCATAGGTATATTACTATTTGCGAAGAAATCCAAGAAGAATCTATATAGAATTTCCAATCGTCGGAGGAATCGTAATAGGTGTGTCCATCATACGATTGTATCACATATCCATTTACAGAATTGCCCGCAGTTGGCGAATCATCAAGATAATTTTTATCATCAGGCCCTGATGTGAACCAGAATTTGAACCAATCTGCATAGCCATCCGCAGCATAAATTCTTATTTTCCAATAACCTGAGGAATCGGCAGTGAATGTGATATCATCCTGCGTTGTGCCTGTGTTTGTAGAACTTGCCTTTAAATTCCAAGATGGGTCATAGAGATATAAATCATAATTGTAGGAGGATGGTAATAGATGAACGGATATAGATGTTCCGGAAGACACATAAAATTCATAATAACTATTGGCATAAGAACCGTAACCCCAGTAGTTTCCTCCGGAATAATAAGTTATCCTCGTAGGTTCATCGTATGGATCATTAAAGCATATTCCGTCTGTATATGGCTCGCTACCGTAATTTGGATCATAGGTTCCTAATTTTGCTTCGTTATCATCATCACTTTCTATCACAAACCATATGTTACCACTTCCATCAGGACCATCTACATAAGCATAAGGCGTTGATGTATCTCCACTCCAAGTTTTCGTCGTCAAACTGTAAGTAACCGTGAATCCACCAAAATCTTCATCACTTCCACACAGAAAATCATCCGCTTCCCAGTTATGAATTCCAACGGTTACTGTGCTTCCTGTAACATTGCTGTTTGTGTGAATATATCTGCATGAGAATCTATCATCGGAAACATCTGCTGTTGTATAAATCCAGTTACCTACCTGCAATTTGAAATACACATCGGGATCGCCATTACAATCACCTTCGCTAGTATCGTAAAATACCATCTGTAATGTTACCGTTGCTCCTGGACTTCTGTTTGCTTTATCATCTAAATTATTTTTATTCATTCTGGCATCCACTGTGGGATATATAGCCAAAAAAGGTCCTATTCTAGCATCATCTATACTTTTTATTCCGCACGCTATTTCAAATGCCAATTCGTAGTTATCTATGTTTCTTGACAATTCATATGCAAGGTATTCCAGCGTATCTATTTGTCTTGAATCATACCAGTTTATTTTATAAACAGATGGATCGTAATTTGTGGATATATCTCTTAGTTTTTCTAAATCATGAACCCAATGGAGAATGACCCATTTCTTTGCCTCGGCCGTTAAATTTTCCCATTCCATTTTGAATATTTTTTTATCCAAAAGTTCAACTCTGTATATCGGCCGTTTACCCTCTTTTTCAATTATATCAAGCATTTTGTCGTGTGCATATTTTTCCTCTATAAAGTGAGATGTATTTCCGTCAACAAAATCTTTGGATGTAAATCTATGTGTTCTTTCATCTCCCTTGGAGAGATCCAACGAATTTATCCACATCTTTAATGCTTTTTGATCTATCTTGTTATAATACTTAACTACAAGGTCTCTCGCGTATTTGCCAGCGAAAGAATCTTTATCCGGATTAACTATTATTTGAGAATTTATCGTTGGAGATGCATAGATTTCTCTCTTTTCATCTGAATTTCCTATAGGAGGGGTGGGTGGCGATGTTTCAATCGGAACCTCTTTTCTTTGAACAACGAGTGTGACATTATCCTCGTATATACATTTCACACTGAGAGTTAACATTGATGATGGATGAGATAGTAGAATCTCCATATATTTTGAGTTATGAGTCACTCTGAGAATTCCCCCGTCTACCTTCAGTATTCTCCTGCCAAATCCTTTCATTTCCAGGGTATGGGAAGGAGTACCTTTCTCCCAATCGGCGCCCGAATCATAAAGCATCATTTTTATGGTTACATAGCCCACGATATTTCCACCCTTCCCACCTATGTATTTAGATACATTTTTGCCGTTTACTGTCGTGTTCAAATACTTATCATTTCCATATGGATAGTCGGCAATTCCATCTTTATCCACATCTGGCTTACCGTCTGGTAATGTACTCTTTGAATCAGGTATACCATCATTATTAAAATCATGCGGATACTCGTCCACCGGGTCAGGAATAGTATCCCCATCCGAGTCCATATACAAACTCATCGGCATATATGTTCCTTTCAGCATTTCTCCCGTTACAGAAAACGATAGTATAGTCTTATTATCAACTACTTTGGCATCCACCTTATCTATATCCGCATCTATATCTACGCAATCTTTACCCTCAGATTTGTATGCCCATTCCGCATATATACCATCAAGAGATGGCCTTGATGGTTTTGTTCCAATATACTTTCCAGCGATAGAATCCTTTAAAAAATACCTTGCCGTAAAGGAGGGTTTTATGTATATACTTTCGCCATTTTTGCCCCCACCCACATAAATTACATCCATTTTCATTTTTTGATTTAAAGTTAAATACTTATTTTCTCCGAGAACCTCACCGTTGGATAAAACCACCTTAAATGTCGCCGTCGTGGAGTTGCCTTTGTTTTCTATTTTTATTTTCGTTTTAACGCTTCCAGTACTCATAGGATAGACAGTCAAACTCGCTACAACATCATCCTTTTCAACAACGCCCCCACCTCCATCCTCGGCCACGCAGTATATTCCGGGTTTGGATGAGAATATACCTGAGACCATCTCATAGTTAGTGTTTTTGCAAACTATCAATCCAAAGAAATCCCTAACTCTGGGAGATGCCAATTCTATTCTCAATCCATCCGTTTTCGCGGGAATGCGTGCCCCATCCTTCCATGCCCATGTGTTCCCATCACCGCCATACTCCATAACCTTTGCACCATAAATTTTGCCAGAATAGCCGTAGATGAGAAGCAGTCTATCGGCCCCTATCCCCTCTATTTCATATCCGGTGGTATTTTTCATATCCGTATCCAAAAATATTCCTATGGCTACATAGTAGTATTTAACAGGGGAGACAAATATACCCTCCTTAAATTCTATGTATATCAGTAATTTGCTATCCTTAAAATATTTCACTTCCTTTACAAAATTATTCTTGCTATAAATCTGTAAACCCTTAATATTTTTCCAATCATCAAAATAACCATCAATCTCTATACCCTTAGAGGCCAAAGATGTGGATATCACGATCACAGGTATTATCAACAACAATGCTGTAAAAATTACCCATAGTCTGTTTTTCTTTCCCAACTCCATAATTCCTCCAACAAACCCCTTTTCAAACAGAACTCCGTTTCCATTTACCAATCCTTTTCTTGCTTTTTTTATCTCTCTTCTAGGCTTTATTTCCTCCTCTTCACCGAACATATCTATTAAATCCGCCTTTACGCTGCATATTGCCGCCTCTTCTGCAAGCCCTAAATTTTCAAATATTCGTGCCCTTTTCAGCCACAACTCCTTGTTTTTTGGATCTTTTAATATTTCTATGTGGCTCTGCGCTATTATATCTTCTGCGTTAGCGGGGGCGGGATAAAAAACCTTTCCGCACCTATGACAAGATGATTCTGCTTTGGAAACTATAGCATTGCACCTAGGACATCTATATTCAGATACTATTAATTCTTTTATCGGTTCCCTGCCGGTTAGCCCCAAACTTTCTATTTCTGAGGCATATCTTCTTATTTTTTGAGCGATTTTTGTACTGAACCCATCCAGTTCTGCAATTTTTTCAATTGATGTACGGAGAATTTTGTCTATATCGTCAATTCCAGCCTCACGGAGAATCCTCGCTCTCTCCTCACCCACGAAAGGAACGAGATTGAGGCGGTCCAACTCAATACACCTCGGAGTTCCTAACTTCTTACATCTATTTAAACTTATCGGCTTAAACTACACAAATCCATTCATAAAAAGTTTTAAATATCAATCCTTAATCTACAATTGATGCAATCACTGGCATGGAAAATTGCGGTACTCGGTGACACTGGCGTGGGCAAGACATCGCTCGTCCGCAGACTAGTTTACGATACATATATACAGGATATGGAAAAGAGCGAGAAAAGTGAGATGTACCGCAAAAAAATGCCCTATGTGGAAAATGGCAAAAAGAAAGAGGTTCTGCTGTTGATTTTTGACATAACATCTTACGAAAAGAGTATGGAAAAACTAGTGAACGGAGCAAAGGGAATAATGATAGTAGGTGATGTTACCAATAAAAATAGTTTAAAATCTATGGAGAAATACGCCAAGATGGTTAGGGAAAAAGTAGGCGATAGACCAATAGTTTTCGTTGGAAATAAAGGTGACCTGAAGTATATGGCTGAGTTCTGGGAGGATGAACTCAGCGCCCTCGCAAAAAAATACAACGCATCTTATATAATAGTGAGTGCAAAAACAAATCAAAATGTATTTGAAGCATTTGAATTGATCGTAGATGAGATTGTAAAGAGGCAAAACTGAATGTCTCTGAAAGAATACATAAAAAAAGATATAGTCAAATTTATTGATAGACCAGATATTTTCAAATATATTTATGTTTATAAAGATCTGCGTAATCGTGGCAGGAAGGTTTTGATAAAAAATGACAGAATGTATATCAACGGAGAGGAGATAATACCCGTTTTTGAAAATGATATATTATCTGTTAAAGAGGGAATTTTTTCCGTAATTGATCAAGATGGTGATATAACTTACTATCGCTGTAAAAAAATTGACTTGAAAGGCGATGGAAAAATAGAGGAATTTATCGGCATTTGTAGTATTTTTGAAAACATAGCTGTACATTCTGGCGGTGTAGTTTCATCCTATTTGGCGAAGTACTGGGAAGAGCGGGGAAAGGCGAGAATAAGAAAAGGTTCCGTGAACGAAAAAATATACTCGGTATTCAAAGATTTGGTGATTAGAGGGTTGATACCTAAATCCGGCCTAAAATATGGATCACACTTTCGTGTTTATCATTCAGACAAAAGCAAGCATTCGGAGTATTTAGTAAGTGTAGTGCCTCCTTATCCAAACTATGTGGATTTGGCTGCAAAAAGTCGTGTTGCCCATGCAGTTAGAAAAACTTTGATAATAGCAGAAAGTGTTGGTAAAATTAATTATTACGAATACAAATGGGTAAAAATTTAGGTTGTGAGTTCTGGATGGCCATCCAAAAATTTGCGGTATGCATCTTCAAAAGTAGCAAATCTTATAACTCCCTTTTCATATAGACTGAACGCTTTTTGGAGATATTCATGTTTATAAGTTTTTAAAAGGATTGCGGAATCAACATATACAAATTGCATATCCAAGCCCGTCTTGCTTCCAAACATCTTTATGCCTCTTCTCCATCTTTTAATCAAATCCACCGGCAATAAATAGTATATTTTCCACATATCGTCGCCCGGATAATCATCTCCCAAAATTTCTTTTAATTTTCTAACATCCACAGATATGAGATAATCTTCTTTTTTCTCACTATCCTCCTTCCGCACTTGTGTTATTTCATCTTCCTCCAGAATTTCTTCAAAAACATCTCTCATAAAATAAAACATCATTCCCCCCGCGAGAAATGCGGATACTGTCGCAACTTTCTTTTTATCATCCATTGTAGGGATAATTATACACTGGAATAAAAACTTTTTAGTAACGGTATCGCATGCATCTTTATGCGCTCCCTCGCTTACAGCTTCTATGAGGACGAAATAAGAGACGCAATCATATACGAAACTTTAGCTGAAAGGGAAAAGGATAAAAACCTGAAAAATAAGTTAAAAATTCTTGCAGAAATGGAGAGAGGGCATGCGAATTTTTGGAAAAAGTACTTAGAAAAAAGAGGAGAAAATGTAGAAAAAATAAAATTAAAAAAGGTATCTGTATGGAAGGTAATCTTTTTCAGAAAAATTTTAGGATTGAGACTTACTATCTCTCTTTTAGAGGGGGGAGAGCGCTTTACAATTAAAAAATATTACGAATTCTATATGAGGGGAGATTTAAGCAAAGAGGAGCGGGAAATCCTTGCCAGAATAATTATGGATGAAATGGAGCATGAGGATATTTTCAGAAAAGAGAGGAAAATTCTACACACAGAAAACATAAGAGATTTTGTTCTAGGTATGAACGATGGTCTCGTTGAAATACTGGGAGCAGCTACTGGACTATCTGCGGTATATATAAACCGTCCACTTCTCGTGGGTTTGAGTGGTCTGGTGGTGGGCGTGGCTGGTGCTTTGTCTATGGCGATTGGTACCTATGTCTCCGTCAGAACTCAAAGACAGGTGAATGAAGAAATGGCTGGGAGAATGAAAATAATATTCTCCGTTTCCAAAGAAAGGGCCAAAGAAGAGATGTTATCAAAACTTGAAGATGATGGAATTGATAGGGAAATAGCGGAAGAAATAGCAGATAAAATCTCCGAAAACGAATCAGCAGCGATGAGTATGGTGAGAGGAAAGGAGGAAATGAGTGAGAGAAGGGCTGCACTCTATACCGGAATTGCCTACCTCATAGGAGTATTCTTTCCAGTAGTGCCATACTTCATAATGTCCACAACAATTCTGGCGCTACCTCTATCCGTAATTTTGGCTGGTGCAACACTAGCTTTTGTATCTGCATCACTTTCAACACTTTCAGGAATTTCCGCAAGAAGAAAAGCCCTTGAAATGATAGTTATGGGACTCGGTGCAGCGTTCATATCGTATCTATTTGGAAATTTGATAAACATACTGTTCGGAGGAAATTTCATATGAGGTGATGGATAGATGACTAAAATACTCATAGCATACCCCATGGAAGAAAAATTCAGAAGAATAGTGGAAGAGATTTTACCAAAAGATATAATTATCTATTACGAAGATATGGATAAGAAATCTCTTGAAGATGTGGAAATTGTGTTGGTTCGTTCTTGGAGGATTGCAAGAGATATAATCCACAAACTACCTAAATTAAAATACATACAGTATTTATTTGCCGGTGTTGATAGAATTAAAACAGAAGAGATTCCAAAAGGAGTCGTTCTTCTCAGTAATAGCGGTGCGAATGCCAGAGGCGTTGCCGAACATGCCCTCTCCCTTTTATTGACAGCAGCAAAAAAAATTACTTGGAGAGATAGAGAAATGCGTATTGGAAATTTTCCTCAAACAAGCGAGAGTTTATTGCTCACAAACAAAATTGCGGTAATTTTAGGCACAGGCAATATAGGTAGAGAAATTGCAAAGATGCTCCGTTGTCTCTCTGTTAGAGTAATAGGAGTTAACAAAAGCGGAAGAAATCCCGACAATTTATTTCACGAAATTTACACAATAGATAAACTCAAGAAAGTTCTTGCAATAGCGGATTTTTGTATAATTGCTCTTCCCCTAACACCTGAAACGGAGAACCTTATAGATGAGGAAAAACTCTCAGTAATGAAGAAAAACGCCATATTGGTGAATGTTGGTCGGGGAAAAATAATAAATGAAAGAGCGTTATATAATCATCTCAGAAAAAATAAAAGTTTCATAGCGGCACTTGATGTTTGGTGGAAATATCCCAAACAAGGTGAAAAATTCCAGCAGAACTGTGATTTCGCATCCCTAGATAATGTGATCATGAGTCCGCACTGTGCAGGAGTTTACGAAAACTATGAGATTGATCTGTTAAAACATGCACTTGAAAACATTAAACTTATTCTTCTTGGTAAAATGCCAAGGAATATAATACTGGGATAAGTTATCCTTCGTTTATTATTTCAATTTCGTAATCCAATCCTTCAAAAGCCTCAAGTATGTTTGATTTAATCTCTTCAAGATATTCATCCTCTGGTGCAGAAATATGAATTTTTATTTTGTTTCCTGAAATCTCCGCCGTACGGTAAATCTTAGAAGAGATGAGGTCTTTTTCGGTATGTGGGTCAAGTATATTTCTGAGAAGATTTTTTATCATTTTCTCATCCATGGGTTTTTCCCCTCTCTTTATCCTCCACTTTTCAAGCGCGATCTTAAGTGCCTGTACTGCTAAAACCGCACAGTGATGTTTTATCCTAGGTAGACCGCCCAGAGATTCCACAACTTCCTTAAACCCGATTTTTTCCGCCTCTTCAATATCTTTATTTTCAATAAGCATTGTCATCATGGATGCTGTAGCTATATTGGCAGCACATCCAAACGACTCAAATGTTGCCTTCTTTATTTTCTTCCCAGTTTCATCAAATTTAAGGTAAAGTTTTATCATATCACCGCATGCGACACTGCCCGCTACGGCAGTTACATCCGCATCCTCCATGGCGCCAACATTTACAGGTTGTAAAAACAATTTTAGCACTTTCTGGCTATATCTTTCCATGCTCATCTCCTCCAGACCGGAGACATTGCTCTCAACCTATCTATATTTTCTTTCATGATTTCCACAGCTTTTTTAATCTCTTCCTCCGTGTTGTATCTGGATATGGAGAATCTCGTGGAGGAATTTGCATCCTCATATGTTTTTCCCAACGCTCTTATAACATAACTCGGCTCTAAGGATTCGGAGTAGCAGGCTGAACCTGTTCTTATTATCAGGCCCTTATGATTTGCGAGGAGCATTATGGCTTCTCCTTCCGCCCCTCTGAAAGATATGTTGATATTATCGCACACTCTCTTTCCCTTCTCGGGTGGTGGACCGTTGAGATAAGATTCTTCTATTTCCATAAGACCTTCCAAGAGTTTTTTCTGAAGTTTTCTCATATAATTTACATCATCTTCTTTGTAAATTTCCACAGCCTTGGCGAAGCCGGCGATGTCCGCAATGTTCTGCGCTCCGGCCCTCAAACCGAATTCTAGAGTGTCTCCCTCAATCATCGGAAGGATTTTTAGCCCCTCTCTCACATAAAGTGCTCCAACACCAAGAGGACCATGAACAGTGTGCGCGGAAATGGTAAGCATATCTATGGACATTTCGCTAACATCTATTCTCTCCCTTAAAAAGGAGTGGGTAGCATCCACATGGAAAATAGCGCCCGAATCTTCAGCCAAGTCCGCCATTGCTTTTATATCCTGAATTACACCTATTTCATGGTTTGCATGGTGCATTGTGAGAAGGGTTGCGTCCCTTATTTTATCCTGAAGTTCCTCCATATTTATGAAACCCTCGCCATCAACGGATACCCTCGCAACGGTATGACCTTCCTCTCCCATTCTGTTTGCGGAGTGTAAAATGCATCTTCTTTCAATTGGAGTAGTTATTATTTTTCCCTTGCCTTTGTTTTTGCGATACCATCGCATATATCCTTTTATGGCGAGATTGTTGCTCTCAGAAGTTCCGCTCGTGAAAATTATTTCCTCGGGAGATGCGTTTATCTTCTTCGCTATTATTTCCCTCGCCCTCCAAAGTTCATCGTAAGCCCGAAGTTCTATATCGTGTCCAATCTCTGCCCTCGGCACACCGTAACTCTCGCTGTAAACCCTCATTATCTCCTGGATAACCTCCTCTGCCGGATATGTGAAATTTGCATTATCCATATATATCTTAACAGCCACCGCTCCTCACCTTCACTATGTATCTAGTCGGCGAAGATTTGAACTTCTCCATACACTCCTCACTGCAGAAATAATATGTTTTACCTCCATGCTCCAACTTGTAAGGCGTATCTCTTTTCACCTTCG
>CAYVVU010000031.1:8130-16567 GCA_964455305.1 uncultured Thermoplasmata archaeon | reverse complement strand
ATTCGAAAATCATAAAAAGATATGTAAAGGATGTGTTTAGAGATGTAACATATCACTTTAATATTACGCAACTAAAAATGCTTCCTTTACCTACAAAGAAAGAATTGAGAAAATTAAAGGAGGTGTTACTATGTCAAGAAACTGGAAAACCGACTTGAAAAAGTTTGAAGACTTTCTTAGAAATATAAACTTACAAAAATATGCCCATCTTAGACAAATAAAAACGGTGGAACAAGACTTACCCCGAGAGCTTCTTCCTCTTGATCTGTTTTATAGGTATTACTGGGAAACTACTAATTTTAAAGACTATGATGAGATTTTTAAAATATACTGGTCTGAAAAACTTAATCCTTATATTTATGATTTCATAAAGAAATATTTTTATGGATGCTCATTGCAGTTTGTTGAGGAGGGTTTTAGAGCAAGATTGTACAGAATATGGATGTCTATTCTCACTCAGTTTCATTTTCAGTATCTTTGGAATGCCATATTTAAAGAAAAACTAATATCATCAGCAGAATTAGATATGATGGGAATCGATGCTATTGTAGAATTAAATAACATAAAAGTTGCTATTCAGGTTAAGAAGGTATCATATAGAAGGGAGGCATCTAGTCGCAGATTTACAAGAAGGCAGCAGACGCGCGCAGATATAATCGTAGAAGTACCATATTTAGTTATTGATGTAGACGAGTTAAAAAGTAAAATAGCAAATCCGCGTGTTAGAGAGACTACCAAAATAAAATGTAAAAATGCATTAGATGTGTTTAACAAAAATTTCATCAAACTTGATAACGGATTTGTAATATTCAAAGAAGAGTATTTGAAACATATCCGACAATTAATACTTGAAAAAATAAAAACAACAGAAAAAGGAAAAAAGATAACTTATGACGAGATCTTGATATGGTAAATATGGATTGATATTCACTTAGTTTCACATAAACCCCACACACCGAATCGCAATTTGCCTAATCGTGATTGCATACAAGTTGTAAAAGGTGAGAAATTGCTAGAAAAAATTGAGAAGGATTTTAACCAATATTTATCCGAAGTATTTGAAGATGTGGTCAGAGATTACATTGCAAGAAAAATGAATTTTGATTTTGTAAAAAATGGTGGAATGGAAAAGGTGAAGAGATAGATATTGTGGCAATAAACGATAGTGAGATCCTGTTTGGAGAGGTAAAATGGAGAAATAAAAAAGTGGATTGGGATGTGGTAGAGGAGTTTCAAAGAAAGGCCGAATTAATTAAATATCACAAGAAGCATAGAAAAGAGAACTACTTGATTGTATCAAAATCAGGGTTCACAAAAAGATGTATAGATAGAATGAAAGAAAACGATATCATTTTCTGGGATATAGAACACCTAGAGAAAATGATGTTTGGTTCTCAGTGATTCTCAAATAATCCCGTCCTCTCGCAAACTTTATTATTCAACAAGAGATAACCTTCCCGCGAAAAGGAGGCGAGAACCATGGGAAAGATGGACTGGGTTAAGCAGAAATTGGATGAGTTAAAGGCCGAGGGAAGATATATTCCCATAAGGACTCTGCAGAGTGCCCAAGGTGCGTGGGTGATTATAGACGGAAAGAAGATGCTGAACATGTGCTCCAACAACTATCTGGGTCTTGCCAATCATCCAGAAGTTAGGAAGGCCGCGATAGAAGCCATAGAAGAATATGGTGTAGGTGCTGGCGCGGTTAGAAGCATAGCGGGAACGAACGAACTCCATACTAAACTTGAGGAAAAACTCGCAAAGTTCAAGCATGCCGAGGCTGCCCTTGTACTCCAGGGTGGTCTCCTCGCGAATCTGGGCACAATTCCCGTCCTCGTTGGTAAGGAAGATGTGGTTTTCAGCGAGGAACTCAACCACGCGAGCATTATTGATGGAGTTAGACTCAGCAGAGCGAACAAAATCATTTACAAACACATTGATGTGGATGACCTCAGGCAGAAATTGAAAGAGCATAGGAACTCTGGCAAAAGGGCTCTGATAATCACCGATGGTGTATTCTCAATGGATGGCGATATAGCGCCCCTGCCCGAGATTGCGGAACTTGGTGAGGAATATAACGCTATGGTTTATGTGGATGATGCGCACGGCGAGGGCGTTCTCGGCGATCATGGGAGAGGAATAGTTGACCACTTCAAACTACATGGCAAAGTGGATATAGAAATGGGTACCCTGTCCAAAGCGTTCGGCGTTATGGGAGGCTTTGTAACAGGAACGGAGGAACTCATTGACCTTCTAAAGCAGCAGTGCAGACCATTCCTTTTCAGCAGCGCTCTTAATCCCGGAGATACGGCCGCCGCCATAAAAGCGGTGGAGATTCTTGAGAGAGATGACTCTCTGGTTAAAAAACTCTGGGAAAATGCCCGCTACCTCAAAAAGGGCTTGGAGGACATAGGATATACCTTGGGAAACAGCAAGACGCCGATAACTCCTGTTATGATTGGAAACGAGAAGAAGACCGTGGAGCTCAGCAATATTCTCTACAAAGAAGAGAATGTATTTGCCTCGCCCATAGTCTATCCTACAGTGCCGAGAGGAACAGCCAGAATAAGATTGATGCCATCTGCGGTCCACAGCAAAGAAGACCTTGATTATGCAATAGAAGCTTTTGAACGCGCAGGCAAAAAACTTGAAATTATTTAATCTCTTTTTTAATGTTTTCCGCCATTATTTTTGATATAGATGATACTCTGGTTTACTATGAAAACCTGAATATTGAGGAGTGGTATGAGGAGGTTTGTCTGCCTTCCTGCGAATCTCTGGGCATAGAAATTTCTTTGGATGATTGGAATTCTCTTGTTTCTGGAAAATTTTCCCGTGATTGGCCTGCCAAGCTTGGTGTGAATGCAAAAACATTTTGGAAAACCATAGATGAATACAATTATAAGTTTCGGATAAAAATGGGAAGGCAAGGAAGGATAAAGAAATATGAAGACACTGATATTCTCAGCAAAATTGATGTAAAGATGATTGCCTATTCGGTCTCTTCTAAAAAATGCGCCGAATTTTCACTTGAGATTACATCGCTGCGAAAATTTTTCTATTCCGTCTACGGAAAGGACCTTGATAACTATAAATTCCTTATGGAATTAAAGCCGCATGGAGGATTGCTCAGAGAGATTCTGCGCAGGGAAAATATTTCCCCTTCCGACTGTTTAGTAATTGGGGATTCGCCCCGCGATTATTTTGCTGGAATTGCCGCAGGATGCTCCGCCATTATTGTGGATAGAGAAAATAAATACCAAGGAGATTTCAAAAAAATAGAGAATCTTTGGGAACTTATCTCCCTTTTGTAAGATTAATTATAGTTTTTATTGAAGTTATTGTCCAGAGAGCCAGGAGCAGAAAATACAGGGAGAAGCCGAAGTAATCCACGACCTCCAGTTGGAATACGCTTGCTACACTATGTGAACCGCTAACATAAGCGGCCAGAGGAAATATGAAAGCCCACCAAGCCAAAGAATAAGGTAGATTAAGATTTTTTATGTAATGGATGGTCATAATTACTGCCATAAAGAACCACCATACACCGAACCCCCAGAATATCAGCGCCAAGCCAAAAAATATATCCTTAAATGATATGAAATAAGAATTGGATGCCAAAATTATCAGTGTTGATGTACCCGCACCTATCGGTCCTAGATTTATCCATATTGATGGGGCCATTCCACAAGGCATAGGTTCGTGTGTTATGAATCTGTGCATAACCACGGAGAACAATGCCAGATATAGAAAGAAGCCGGAACTCCAAGCGAAATAGTTAATAAAAACCAAAATCTCTCTTATTACACCACCAAAATGATTTATAAAAAATCCTCCGGAGAGAGGAATAACTATTAAGCCCACGGGGGGTATGAACCATGCGGGAGTTACATTTTTCAAATCTATATCTTTCTGAATGAACATCAAATAGGGAATTAAAAAAGAGAAGAGTATTGTGAGAGCGGCTCCAAACACCCACAGATAAAAACTGATTACGAATGATTTCAATATCAATAAATAATCGGCAGATAGAACAAGGAGACCTATAGCTATCGTTCCATAAAAATGACTTATTGCGGGATGGACCAAATCTCTAATCGCATACTCCCTAAACTTTACCCATCTATGTATCCACGGAATCAGAAGAATGAAGAACAGCGCGGTGTTGAGATAAGTTAAAAATATTCCAAAATCTTTTAGAATAAAAAGATACTTAGAGTAGGCATTGCTCACCAATGCCAGACCACCGGTACCCATAACACTCGCAAACCAAGAGGGGGCAAAGTTTTTTGTATTCATATGGAGGAGAATAGTTATCTGATATATATAGGTAACTCAGTTCATTAGATTATTTTGTTTATTATTTCCTTTATCTTTCTAAGACCGTTCTTTGAAGTTTCAAAATATTTTCTTCCTTTCTCCGTTATCCTATATATCCTCCGTGCAGGGCCTCCGCCCCCAACCTCCCATGACGACTCAAGATATCCGTTTCTTTCCATTCTTCTCAGAAGATTGTATATTATGGCTTTGGGAACTTCAAGATGGAATTTATTCTTTATTTCTCTATGGATTTCTGCTCCGTGCATTTCCCTATCCAATAGAATGTTGAGAATCATAATATGGAGGAGTCCTCTCACAGGCAAATCCTTGAAGCATTCGCATCTATAATCGTAAACCTTCTTTTCCGCCATACTATCCCTACGGATTAACCGCTTCCCATATTTCTAATTTGCCATTTGGCCCCAAAATTAATCTAACTCCATCACCATTACCCTTATCATGTTCAAATTGCGCGACTCCGAAATCGCAGAGAAAATAATAAATTACATCAAATCCCGCGGCAGAAAATTCCGATTTATGCATGTATGCGGAACGCATCAGGATACGATAGTGCGCCACGGCCTTGATGAAATGTTGCTGGAAGCGAATGTGGAAGTTAGAGAAGGGCCAGGATGTCCGGTATGCGTTACCACCGGCAGGGAAATAGAGATGATGAAAACCCTCGCTTATAAAGGCAAAATTGTGTGCGTTTACGGGGATATGTTTAGAGTGAGGGTGCTCGGAAAATCCTTGGAAAGTGTGAAAAGCGAAGGATATGATGTACGGGTGGTTTACAGCGTTGCCGACGCTGTGGAAATTGCTGAGAAGAATAAAGATAGAGATGTGGTTTTCTTCGGCGTGGGATTTGAGACGACAGCACCATCCACAGCATATTCTATCATAAATTCTCCGGATAATTTCTATGTTCTTAGTGCTCACAGATATGTTCCTCCGGCTATGGATGCCCTCCTCTCCCTCGGAAGGATAAAGCTTGATGGCATAATACTGCCCGGACATGTTAGCACCGTGATCGGTCAAAAGCCCTGGGAGTTTCTCAGCGAGAAATACAAAATACCTCAGGTAATCGCCGGATTTGAGCCCCTTGATGTGTTGATCGGAATAAAATATCTTGTTGAAATGGCAGAGAACGGTGTATGGGAGGTTAGGAACGAATATACTCGGGCGGTCAAGTATGAGGGAAATATAAAGGCGCAGAAGTTTATGGATGAGACCTTTGAGCCTGCGAGTATTGAATGGCGCGGCTTTCCCGAAATTCCAAATAGTTGGATGAAAATCAGGGGGAAATATGAGGATAAAGATGCTTTGCGAGTATTTGTGGACGAACTGGAGGAAGTAAAAAATATAGATATACCTGAACCTCCTGGCTGCAAATGCGGAGAAGTTATACGGGGAGAAATATATCCTTGGGAATGCCCTCTGTTCGGAAAGGCTTGCAAACCATCTCAACCAGTGGGGCCGTGCATGGTAAGCGCTGAAGGTGCTTGTGCCATAGAATATAAGTATGGGAAAATGTGGAGGAAATTCACGGGTAAATAAAATCATTGAAAATAATTTATAATATTTCTAATTAAACCCACATTTTCTCTCCTTATCCCGCGAATTCTAAGATCGTAGATGTCCTTAGATGGGCCGGATGGTTCTATAATAATTTTAATCTCGTCTTTTTCATATATTTTCGTAGGACTCATAATACTGGGCTTCTTGATCGGTTCAAACCCAAGATTCTTGGTTAAAATTTCGTCAATTTCATCCATGCTTTTATTTAATCTTTTTCTAATCAATACCGGTTCCTTTTTGGATGCATTAAAATATATTATCAAAATTGATGCATCAACAAAAAGAATCAGAGGTAACTGAAATACCACAATGTATTCTAACGATTCCGATAAAAGGTATATATTCCACAATAGAACTATTTCTATTATAATTGCGGATATAAGGAGATAAATAAAACTTTTTGATCTGAGTTTGGGATTGGCAATTACCCACTTTAAATTTTTAGATTCCATTATTTTTCTACCTATTATTAGCAAAATAATTAAAATTGTTATGCCAGAAACAATAAATACCCAGTAAAAACTCAAATCGCCCAAAAAGCCGTGTAATGGAGATCTGGGGTTCGTTGAGAGAATTACAGGTATAACAAGAAATGGTGGAACTATCATATAGATTATTGCAAATATTTTTGTGAGGTATTTTTCAAACTCATAAGATTTCTTTAAATCTTCGTTGCCAAGAATTTCAACTATTTCGTGCGCTTCCATAGAGCATAATTTCGCTCACTATATATAACTCTATCTACCTAAGGTTTATTACCCACATATTAATTTCCTTTTTATGCTCCGCAAAACGAAGAATGTAGCGGAACTGAAGAAAAATGAGGAAATACAGGACCTGTTCGTGGTTAGGTTTAAAAAACCCATAAGAGAGTACGGCGGAGGTAAATATTTTTTCACTCTGGATGTATGCGACAGAACGGGCGAGATTATGCTTAAATATTGGGGATCCGAAAACTACGATGAAGTTAAAGAACTATACGATAAAATTCAGGTAGATGATGTAATTTTGGTGGAAGGTTATGTGGCGGAATATCGGGGAAAATTAGAAATCCATGCTTCCGCCATAGAGGTTGTTTCTCCAGAAAACTACAACCCAGAGGATTTCGTGGGTAAATCGCCGAGAGATATAGATGAAATGGTTGCGGAACTCAAAACATACATCTCTAAAATAAAGGATGATGATTACCGCAAAATCCTTGAGAGAGTATTCAGCGACGATTTCCTAAAAGAATTTTCGCGGGCGCCGGCAGCTATGTTCAAACACCACAACTACATAGGTGGTTTAATAGAGCACACCCTCAACATGATAAAAATATGCGAAAGAATCTATGAAATTTACAGGGAACTTGATTTGGATTTAATGATTGCTGGATGTATGCTTCATGATATAGGCAAAGTGGAGGAATTCGTAGTGGGCAACACCATAAAGATGACTCATCGTGGAAGACTCGTGGGCCATATATCTCTGGGAATAAATATTCTTATGAAGCATCTGGAAGAGATGGATATTTCCGAGGAAAAGAAAATAAAACTTATACACATAATAATAAGTCATCACGGCGATCCAAGCACAGGTTCACCAAAAACCCCCATGTTCCCTGAGGCCCTCGCTGTACACTATGCGGATTTGGTTGATTCGCAGATAAAACTAATGCTCACGCATAAAGAAGCAGCACGAACGGAGGATGATTACATATACACGAAGGAGTTTGGAACGATATACCTCAGGTAAATATTTTCTTTAACTTCTCGGCAAATTTAAATGGGTCCGTGTATACTACAGAGGTTCCCGCGTATAATTCCATTCCGCCTATATCCGATGTTTTCACATCTAAGGGCCCTCTATCCACTATTCTTGTTATATATGGAATTTTGCTTTTTTCATCTATTGGTGGTGGGAAAACAACCAGATTAAAACTTTGAACCTTTAACTCAAAATACAGGGTAAGAATTTTGGATATTATTTCTGGAAGGTATTCCAAAGATTCTGATACGATAAACACCTCCTTTTCTTTTATTGGAGTAAGGTACGACATAATGAAAGAATCCGCATACCCAATACCCAGCCCCAATGCTCTGTGAACACTTACCAAATCAAGGAAATAATCTCTTCCATAGTCTTTTTTATAATTTTCACATATTCTTTTGTATAATTCGTATTTTCCATAAGGTTCGTGGCTTAGAAGAAGTTGCATGTGTCCATGAACTATACTCGCGCCTGCCCTCCACATACAATTCCAGAGAATTAGAGGATATTTAGCATCTCTCTGCGTGTTATAGGCGGCTTTGAACCATTCCCGAGCAACATAAAAGTAATCTCTTATTTTTTCTTGGTCATCAACATACGGAGTGTGTTCGTTGAAGATCACGAGACCATGGAGATAGTCATACTTCGCTATGTTGCTGGCTGTTATACAATACTCTCCGGATATTCTTCCGAATGAATCTTCGGGCGTCATCCTTAGAGGGTCGCAGAAAAACTTGCACTCGCTTTCAATATCCACCTTTGTTTCTTTACCCTCAATAGGTCTTTTCGC
>CAYVVU010000031.1:0-8120 GCA_964455305.1 uncultured Thermoplasmata archaeon | reverse complement strand
GCTCCTCGCAGTTGCCAAACCTCTCCTCCGCCCAGCCCTTCATTTCTTTTGTGAGGCGCAGCATTCCTTTCCTCACATAGTATCTGTAAATCCTACTGAAAAGTATCTTTTCCTCCATATCCAGATTTTCAACAATTTCCCCTATGTCCACTATGCTTTTTTCTTCGCTATGGTGCATAGGCGGAGAATTGATGTATAAAACTTAAAATTTTGCCCGAAATAAACTAAATATCCGCAATAAGGATTCCTTCTTCTCCAATGTTCTTTTCCGCGATTATTTTTCCATCTTTGACTACCATCGCACCTCCAAATGCGCAATCTCTCTCAGAGATATAATTTACAACGAAGAAGGTGGCGGGAATTTTTCTAATTTGTTTTAGATAATACTTCTTTTCCTTTTTCCATTTTTCTGTATCATACGAACAATCTTCAAACGCCCTTGCCATAGGTACAAACACATAATCTGGTTCAAATTCCCTTGTTCTGGACACCAAAGAATTTTCAAAGAGATCTCCACATATAAGAAATGTCACCTTACCTATTTCTGTATCAACCACCTTAATTTCTTTACCACAAGAGTATATGTTTCTGTCCGCATCTTTTTCCATCCATCCTAGAGTTATCCTCCTGTATTTCAAAATTATTTTACCATCTGGGCCTATAAGAACGGCAGTATCGTATATTTTTCCACAGTCTTTCTCAAGTAAGCCCAAAGCAATATATAATCCGTATTTTTGGGAGAGTAATGATAATTTTTCAGTTTCCCAGCCCGGTATTTCAACACACAGAGAGAAATCATATTCTGGATTTCTAGTATCTGGAAGTCCCGTAAGTGATGCTTCTGGAAAAACTATTATTTTTGTTTTTAATTTAGCTGATTGCTCTATATATTTCAACATCCTTGAAAAATTTCTTTCTTTTCTTTCCGTGATTCTGTTAACTATAAGTGCAGCTTTCATAATTGCTTATTTCACTCCCATATATATCTGTTTTGAGTGTTTTTGGACGGTGGCCAAATAACTTTTTATTCAAAGATGATATTGGGGTTGAAAATGGAAGTAGAAGTATCCGAAGGAATTACTGTCTTCAAATTCGGGCTTCTTTGGAAACTTGTTATAGATGAAAAAAATAAGGAGATAAGGGGCCGCTTCGGTAAGGTGAGGTTTTCGGAGGTTGTCGGTGCGTGGAAAAATTACAGGAAAAAGGGTACTCGCACCGTGTATTATGTTCAACTCCTCACAAAGGACAGAATATACACGATAACCCCTGAGATGGATAGGGAGAGCGATGTCAGGAGGGTTTTGAGAACTCTCAAAAAGGTATTGGGAATAAAAAAGATAAGGGTGTGATTTCTATGATAAAAATAGTGGTTCTTGCTTCCGGAAGGGGAACGAATCTCCAAGCAATAATAGATGCTTGCGAGCGCGGAGAAATTGATGGTAAAGTTATTGCAGTTATAAGTGATAGGAAGGATGCGTTCGCACTACAAAGGGCCAGAAAGCACGGAATAAAGGATATATTTCTGAATCCGAAGGGTTTGAGGAGGGAAGAGTACGATAAAAAACTTCTGGAGGTATTGGAAAACCTCCAGCCAGATTTGATAGTTCTCGCTGGTTATATGAGGATTCTTAGTCCCTTCGTTGTCAGAAAATACTACGGAAAAATAATAAATATACACCCAGCGCTTCTTCCATCCTTCGGAGGTAAGGGATACTACGGCGAAAGGGTTCACCGTGCGGTTTTGGAATACGGATGTAAGGTATCCGGATGCACCGTGCATTTCGTGGATGAGGAAGTGGATCATGGGCCAATTATTGTGCAGAGATGCGTTCCCGTGATGGAGGACGATACTCCCGAAACCCTAGCAGAAAGAATCCTAATTGAGGAGCACAAGGCCTTGGTCTACGCGGTTAAACTTTTCGCTGAAGGAAGGTTGAGGATAGAGGGCAGAAGAGTTAGAATACTTCCGGAGGGAGAAAAATGAAAGTAATTTTGGGAATAAGTGGATCAATAGCGGCAGTGGAATCCGTGCATATATGTACAGAACTGAGAAGATTGGGGCATGATGTTTTTGTAGTTATGAGCGATGCCGCAAGGAAAATAGTTCATCCTCATGCTCTACACCTTGCATCCGGAAATAGGGTAGTTGAGGAGTTAACAGGCGATGCAGAACACATTAAACTTGTTGAGGGGTGCGATGCAATGCTCATAGCGCCGTGCACCGCAAACACTATATCAAAAGTAGCGCTGGGAATAGGAGATAATGCCCTAACAACCACCGCTTTAACTGCTTTGGGAAAAATTCCGTTGGTCATCGCTCCCGCCATGCACCTCTCACTTCTCCAAAATCCCGCTGTGGAGGAAAATCTTGAAAAATTGAAGAAATTTGGTGTTAAAGTAATACCGCCCGTAATTTCGGAGGAAAGGGCCAAGATGTACGGTAAAAGGGTTGCGCACATATTCCTCCACGAAGTATGCGAGGAACTCAAAGGGAAGAAGTTCGCCGTCGTTGGCGGCTCGGGTGTGGAATTTCTGGATGAAATAAGGGTGATTTCCAATCTCTCCATGGGAAGAACTGCGCTGGAAATAGCAAAGAATATTTACATAAGGGGCGGGGATGTTGTTCTCTTTAAGGGAATTATGAGGTGTGATGTGCCAGATTATATTCCTTCTGAGAATTTTCTCACCGTGGAAGATTTGATGAGCAAAGATTTTGGAAATTTTGATGCTATTTTCGTTCCCGCGGCGCTTCCCGATTATCGCCCCGAGAGGATGTTAGAGGGAAAATACAAGGGCGAAGAATTGGAAGTTAAGTTGAAGAGAACACCGCGATTCCTGGAATTCTTGAGAACTTCAAACAGCAGAGGGGTAATCGTTGGGTTCAAAGCAGAGGTAAATGTGGATGAAGAATTATTGATAAAATCCGCGAAAGAAATCATGGAGAAGTATTCACTGGATATCGTTGTAGCGCCAGAATCCTTGTGGATATCGTGGCGGATATGCTGAAAGGGTGATTTCATGTGGGCTTACTCGCCATCCAGCGTTACTCTGTTCTTTCTGCCTGTTAAAAAGGAAGGAAAATTTGTTGGAAGCAAGGGCGTGGGAATAGCCCTTTATCCGGGGATGTGGAGCAGAGTATCGGAAAGGGGCACTTTGGATATTGTGAAGAAAAAAGTATGCGAGAAACTGGGAGTGGATTGCAAAATAGAATCCCTCAGCCCTCTTCCCGTTTCGCAGGGGTTCGGGTTGAGTGCCTCCGCGTCGTTATCCACAATACTCGCGATAGCCAGAAAATACAATATGGATCTTACAACGCTGGAAATGGCTAGGATCGCACATGAAGTTGAGATTGAAATAGGCGGAGGTCTGGGAGATGTATCCGTTCAGATAACTGGCAGTGTTGTGATGAGAAGGCGAGCAGGACCAACATACGGAGATAGAATTCCCATCTCTCGTAGAGAATTCGTTGCGGCTGTCCTCGGAGAAAAAATAGATACTTCTCTTATGGATTTTGACAAATTCGTTCGTGCGGGTAAAAGAGCATGGAGAAGATTTCTGAGAGAAAAGTCGCTGAAAAATGCGTTTAAAGTTGCGAGAGAGTTCGCGCGAGAAAGTGGTGTGGATTCCGAGGTTCGTGGCTGTATAGAGGATTGTCTGCGCTATGGAGATTGCGCCCAGATAATGCTCGGAAATTCGGTAATATGTTATGGTGATAACGATAAACTTGTGGATGTGCTGGAGAACTACGGTAAAGTTTACAGAATGAGAGTTGATTTGAGTGGGATAAGGTTAGTGAATTCTCCAGGTCAACAACTGAGGAGCACGCTGAGGTAATTTTACTTTACCCTCACCTCCCCAACAATTTCCTCTATTCTCCTTTTTATTTCTCTCGCCTTACTTTCATCCATCATTATTTTTGCAGGAATTTTCTTCGGATTCAAAATTCTTCCTCCTATCCTGCAAAATTGGAGAGAATACCTTTTCGCCCCCTCAATCATCTTCGCAATGGCTATGTAATCCTCAATATCCAGTTCTGGAATCATAGTCGTACGGAATTCGTAATCAACTCCACTTTCCATAATCAGGGAGATGCTTTTCTCTATTCTCGCCGTATCCACTTTCACACCCACAACTTCCTCGTACCTCTCCATCGGGGCTTTTATGTCCATGGCTATGTAATCCGCCAATTCTTCCTGCAATATATTTTCCAGCACTTCGGGATGCGAGCCATTCGTATCCACTTTAATTTTATATTCCAATTCCTTTATTTTTGTGAGAAATTCCACAATATCTCCATGAATCGTGGGTTCTCCACCCGTTACGCATACTCCATCTATCCATCCTTTTAAATCATTTAGCATCAGAAAAACTTTTTCCTCTGAAATCTCGCCCGCATTACCCAGAACTAAGGAGGGGTTGTGGCAGTACCAGCACCGGAAGTTGCATCCAATAGTAAATAATGTGCATACGATTTTCCCATCCCAGTCAACAAGCGATGATGGTATTATGCCTCCTATCCTCATATACCTCCGCCTTGCTATCCAACACGAAGTACTTTCTTTCCATGAATTCTTCCCTCTTGCCGAAATTCCAGTTCGTTACCGGGCGGAAATATCCCACAACACGGCTGTATACCTCGGTTTTACTTCCACATTGCGGACAGGTCCAATGTTCACCGCTTATGTATCCATGCTCCGGACATACAGAAAAAGTTGGAGTTACCGTAAAGTAGGGTATTCTCGTTTCTGCCATCTTTCTCACGAGGACCTTTGCTCCCTCGCTGCTTATCCTCTCTCCAAGATACGCGTGAAATACCGTACCGCCGGTGTAGAGGGTCTGCAAATCCTCTTGGTGTTTCAGCGCGAAGTATATATCGCACTCAAAATCCGCGGGAAGCCATGTTGAGTTCGTGAGATACGGATGTTCTTTCCCCGATGTATATATATCTGGGTGGTATTTCTTATCAAGCATGGCCAAGCGGTAAGATGCGCCCTCGCCCGGCGTTGCCTCCAGATTGTACAGATTTCCAGTCTCCCGCTGGAAGTCCCTCAGTTTCTCTCTCATAAATTTCAGTGTTTTCATTGCAAATTCCCTTCCATCTTTCGTGTATATTCCAATGCCAAATAAATTCATCAAGCATTCGTGCATCCCTATTATCCCTACGGTTGAGAAGTGATTCCTGAAATCCTTGAGGTAAACGCGAGTGAATGGAAGCAAGCCCCTCTCCAAATTCTCCATTATAACCCTCCTTTTTATTTCCAGGGATTCCTTTGCAATTTCCATGTAATGGGAGAGATTCTCAAAGAATTCATCCTCATCCTTGGATTCGTAACCAAGGCGGTTTAGATTTATCGTCACTACGCCAATGGAGCCCGTGAGCTCTCCAGAGCCGAAGAGCCCGTTACCCCGGCTTTTCAGTTCATCAAGATTTAACTGCAATCTGCAACACATGGCCCTTATACTTCTTGGATTCAAATCACTTCCTATGTAGTTTTGAAAATACGGTATGCCATACTTTGCGGTCATCTCAAAAAGAGCGTCGGCTAAATCGCTATCCCAATCAAAATCTTTCGTAAGATTGTATGTGGGTATCGGAAAAGTGAATATCCTACCATTCGCATCACCCTCTATCATAACCTCAATAAAAGCGCGGTTTATCATCTCCATTTCCTCTTCAAAATCCCCGTATGTTCTGGAAAGTTCTTCCCCATCCACCACGGCGGGAAGAAATTCAAGGTCCTCCGGTGGCTTTAGATCAAAAGTAAAGTTAGTGAAGGGTGTCTGTGAACCCCATCTAGAAGGGATATTCAGACCATATATCAATCGCTGTATATTTTGCTTGATTTTTCTATAATCCAATTTGTCCTTCCAGATGAAGGGTGCGAGATAAGTATCCACACTGCTGAAAGCCTGTGCCCCAGCAAATTCCATCTGCATAGTTCCGAGGAAATTTATTATCTGGGCTACTGCGGTGTCTAAATGTTTTGGAGGTTTCGCCCGAATCTTATTCCTCACACCTCCAAAACCCCTGCGAAGAAGATCATAGAGACTCCACCCCGCACAATAAGGAATTATACCAAAGGATAAATCGTGGATGTGTATATAGCCATATCTATGTGCCCTTGCTATTCTCTCCGGATACACTTTGCGGAGCGTGTATTCTTCTATACATTTACCAGCGACATGGAGAAGGAGCCCTGAAAATGAATACTCGGAATTACTGTTTTCCCATATCCTCCAATCATCTTTCAACAAATACCCTTCTACAATACCCTCTATTTCTTCCATATCTCGGGTTAATACCTCACCGTACTTAAACTTTACTTGAGTTTATTCAAGATTACTTGAGTGTGTTTTTTGAAGTAGTTTTTATCAATCACCAAGAAATCCACAGAGTAATCTTTTAACTCTTTCACAAGAGATGCTTTTGAGGCGAGAGATTCCATTATTCTATTTTTCTCTCTCTCATCAAGTTCTTTATATTTGACTTCTATGAGCAGGGCCCTTTTTTTCCTGCTGTTTATGGCGACGAGATCTATTTCTTCCTCTCTGCTCCACCATCTACCAATCTTTTCAAATCTGAACGGCAAAAGATTCAGGGAGTTCATCCTCAACAACAAATCTTTCACTATTTTTTCAAAAGTTATTCCGAGATATGCGTTGAAATTTTTTCTAAAATCTTTTATCGCATTTTCGGGGTAGTTCATCTCTATATCTTCTTGATACGGCGAGACAAATCTAAACCAGAAACGGAAGTATTCATCCTCAATCTTGTATATTCCTCTCTTCCTCTTTCTATCGGTGATGGAGTATTCTCTCCCTACTATCCCGAGACGCATAAGCACATTCAGATAAAAGGGTAGGTCCTTCGCTTCTATTCCGGAATACGATGCAATCTCACTTAGTTTGGTTTTTCCGACACTTATGGCTTCCAGAATATTAAAGTATGTGTATATGTTTCTTAATTCTTCGGAAAGAAGAAGTCTCGCCTCATTATACAGAAAAGTATCGGATCTAAAAAAGTTGAGTATAATTTCATCTTCTATGTTCTTTCCGCTGAAAAACTCCATATACTTCGGTATGCCGGAGGTCACACCGTATATCTTTATCGCGTCTTCCACGGAATTGTACCATTTAAGCATTTCAAACAGGGAAAATGGCTTGACTTTCATTATCATCGTCGCCCTACCATAAAGCGGTGATTTGTATGAAATTACATCCCTTTCCATCATTCCAATACTTGAACCACAGAGTATCAACATAATATTACTATCTTTCAGAATTTCATCTATAATCTCTTGAAACTCAGAAACGATACCCGAATCCAAAGAAATAAGATAGGGAAACTCATCTATTACAACTACATCCACTTCCCTCTCCTTCAAAAACTTGAACGCATCCAGAAAATTTGAGAATTTTACTGAAAAACCGTATTTCTCGCCAATCTTCTCCGAGAATCTTTCCACATTCTTATCAATACCTCGCAGGGAGCATAAAAAGTATAGGGAATCTTTATTCTCAACGAACTTTTTTAGAAGCTCAGTCTTTCCTACTCTTCTCCTTCCATACACAACTACAAATCTAAACCCTCTTTTTGCGTATTCCTCAGCCAACCTTCGCAACTCTTCTTCCCTATCCACAAAATTACGAGTCATAACTATTATAGTTATAACTCGTAAATGTACTTAAAGGTTTCTGTTGTCCTCACGCAATACCAGCAAAATGATGCGGAGAGAGGCTTAGCGGAGTTGTTGTCACTAAGAAGACATATCCTCCCTGTTAGCAGACCCGAGGGGCGAGCAACGAAGTTGCGATGAGTTCCGCACGCCGCCGAAAGTTTTAGAGGTATATTGTAAACACATTTTTACCACTTGCAAATGCTTGCATAGATTTATCCCCTGTCACCAATATGGCATTGTATTTGATACAATCTTCAATTATCCTTTCATCTCTTTCACCTCTTGTTAGTTCTTTGGGAATGTCTTCTATTTTTCCCGGACTTTCTAATCTTATTCTTCCCATACAAGCAAATCTGGCTAATTCTTCAAATTCCTTCTTTCCTCTCCGAGTTCCATCACATTCTTTTCTGACCACTGGTGAAAGAATAACTGTAAAGTTTT
>CAYVVU010000030.1:17268-17794 GCA_964455305.1 uncultured Thermoplasmata archaeon | reverse complement strand
GAGGAATTCAGGAAAAGTGTGGGAGGAATTCTTCTGGCTACCGCCTCAGGAAGGTTTTCGGAAGGCGCAGATTATCCGGGAAAATCTCTGGAGGTGGTTTTTATGGCGGGAATTCCTTTTGAGAGGGTAACCCTCAAAACCTCTCTTTACATACAGTATTACAAAGAAATTTACGGCGAAGAAAGGGGAGAATTTTATTCCTATGTGGTTCCCGCACTCAGAAGGGCATCTCAAGCGCTAGGAAGGGTTCTGAGGAGTGAGGAAGATACAGGAATATTTTTCCTCGGCGACGAAAGATACATAAACTACAGGGCACTGCTCCCCGAATACATAGTGGCGAGAATGAAAATTATATCTCTCGGAAAAATACGAAGGGTGGTGAATTATCTCAGGAATTCAGAAACTCCATAACCTTTGAAGATACCTCTTTCAGGCATTTTTCATCCAAATTCCTTGGAAAATTCCCTATTTCTCCCTCAACATCCTTCGCCACACCATCCCCGCAACCTACGAACATTCCCTCGCT
>CAYVVU010000030.1:14666-17258 GCA_964455305.1 uncultured Thermoplasmata archaeon | reverse complement strand
GGAGGGCCACCGCAACCCTATCTCCTTCCCTGACGGATAAATCGTTTGTGACCACGGTGATTTTTCTTCCGATGTTCACATTGCAAATAAGGAGCTTGTCGGCGTTAGGATGCTTGGAAACACTAATCACCTCGCCGCACCTTATGTCAACAGCGCAAGCGGGAATTTCGCATTTCAGCAACAACCTTCCGGGAAGATTGTATATGATGTTCAGCGAGAACCTTATTCTCGCCGCATGCTCCTCCGAATTTTTGTCCACTATTTTCTTCCACCATTCTCTGCCACCCAACGAAGTAAGAATCTCCTGACATCTTTCTCTTATCCTATTGATAAAATCACTATTGGCAATATCCTCCGCATCCATGTATGAATACTTTATCGCCTGAATTTCGGGAAGGATTTTTTTAGCCGCCGAAATCGCGGATTTCCTGTCCCATTTTCCCGAAAATTTTGCACTTTCCAGCGTTTTTATCAGAAGCTCAGCCGCTTTTTCAGCTATAAGTATCCTGTAATCCTCGGCGGTGTTCATCAATCGGGTAATTCCAATGTAGGATTTAAATAATAGGATAACTTCTCCGTATCAATGAGGGTACTAAATTTCCGGCTGGATTCCGTGGAAGCCAAAAGGTTCGTCGCCCCTGAGAATATGCCGAAGGAGATGAGAATTGACAACAACAGCACCGTGCTAAACATAAAGGCTGTGGATGACGGAAAGGTTGAGATAACTTTCAGATACACGGCCATATATGGGGGAGTGGGGGTTATCACCATAGAGGGTAGTTTATTGCTGGAGTGCAACGCCAAGGAAGTGGAGAAAGAGTGGAGAACGAAGCGCAGGATGCCTCAAGATGTAGCTCAGGTCGTGCATACGACAGTACTCAACAACTGCATAGCGGAAAGTTTTATATTGGCCAGGGATGTGAAACTTCCTCCGCCTATTCCTCCACCAGTTGCCATGATGCCGCAGCAGAAGAAGGGCAAGGATAAGGGCTCCATGATAGGATATGTATGAATTCCAGAAGAAAGAGGATTGAGGAACTCCTTTCGGGCGGGGAGTATACTCCATCACAACTTGCCAGAATTTTCGGTGTAAAGGTCTCGGTCATAGTGGAAGATTTGAGGCACATAGCAAAATCTAGGCGAGGTGAGGTGTACATCTCCCCCGCAAAGTGCAGAAAATGCGGATTTGTATTCAAGCCGGAGGTCAAGATTCCTAAAAGATGTCCGAGGTGCAAGAGCGAGTGGATAGATGAGCCGCGGTTCAAAATAATTTCACAGAATCCTTAGTGGAAGTTCATTCGGCGATATGTAATTTATCTCCTCATCCGGCTCCCCGAATACGGATACTACATAATTTCTCGCGCTATATAACTCGCATTCTACGCGTATCTCACCCCATATATATTCAAAAAGAGCATAGGAATTTCCAACCTTCAATATTCCTCCTATGTACGCATCGTCCATATTGAAATTTCCCGTGAACCTCATCATCTCCTCTATCCCACCGGATATCCTATCTGCGGAGTAAAACATAACGCACTGCAATCTTACTTCCCCGTTTTTTCTGGAATATCTTTCCGGTGTCTGGAACGGCCTTCCGCTCTCCATAACTTTCTCCTTGGGAAACTTCATTAGAGGAAACTTTCCGAATTTTTTAATTGCCATCCTCTTCAACTTTTCCGCAAGTTCCTCGTTACCTACATAATGGGATGTGATGCTTCCTATAACATACGCCGGATAAAGATCTGCGTGGCGTGTAATCAAATGCTTTATTATTTTCAGGGAATCTTCGTACAATCTTTTGTGCAGAAGTATATAGGAGCGATGCAAATCATCCTGCACATCTTTCAAATCCTCTGGCTCCAAACTCCACGAATTGAGGATTTTGAATAACTTGGACAGTGCCTTGGAATCCCCTCTTTCTTTTATAATCAACGCCGCATCATGAACCCTACCCACCTCCAAGAGCCAGAAAGGATATCGCTGAGAAAATTCGCCTGAGGCTTCCATATATCTCACACCTTCAAGCAAATAACCCTGTTGTGCAAGCGCCTCCCCCGCCCTAAACTTAACCTTACCTATACCGCTGAAATTTCCGGGAATCCCTTTGAGAAGCTCTATAACTTCATTATACGAGCCCTTTCCCATAAGCTTTCTGGAATTTTTAAGGCGCCGAAAGCACTCCTTCTCATTCACCTTACCAACATTTCCATCGGGTATTATAGTACTTCTCCTCCCCCTCAACTTCCTGTGTTTGAGAAACATATGAATTCCAAAAAATCTGTCATCCACGGATTCCCCACAGTACGGACAGGGCGCTTTCATCAAAATAAGAAATTCAAGCGAGGAATATAAGGTTTTGGATTATTTGTTTAATTAAAAACATCGCCATATTAATAGCACAATATTTATATGACAAAACAAATCTCACCTGCCGAATATGGATGATGATAAGCGCACCAAGGGCACAGAAATCTCTGCAGAGAAAGGTTTTATGAGAAGAATAAACAAAACTCTTTACAGTATAGCGGTCGCCTCAAACATAATAACAACGGTTTCCAGCGCTTGGAGCATGGGTTATCACCTAGGACT
>CAYVVU010000030.1:906-14566 GCA_964455305.1 uncultured Thermoplasmata archaeon | reverse complement strand
GTTGAGGTCACGATAAAGTACGAGAATTTCAAGAAGTTAGGCAAAATAATAGAGGAAATAGGCGAGATGCAGAGGCGCGGGGAAATCGTGAGAATTGAGTACGAGAAAGATGAGAATTACTTTCCTAAGGGAATAAAATTTTATCTAAGAGATGGCTCGGTTAAGGAAATGCGCGGCGAACTTGCGGAAGATTTGATATTCTTTCTCTCTCTGAAAAGACTGAATGCAAGAAAACTTTACAAAAGAATGAAAGCGTGGGGTGTTCCGGGAGTTAAGTAGATTCATTAAAGGAAATTTTATATAGAGTAGAGGTTTATGTAAAGATATGGAGATGGGTGAGATTGCCGAGATAAAAAGGGATATAGAGGATATAAAGATGCAGTTAGCGTTTTTGATATCAAGGTATATTGAGGAAGAAGAGATATCGGAAGATGAGAGAAAGGAAATAGAAGAAATTCTTAAAGAGGTAAAAAGAGGGGAATATGTGAGCAAAGATGAATTCATAAAGGAGCTTTTGGAAGGGTAATATGTTTGAGATAATAGTGAGTCATAGGGCGCGGAAAGGTGCAAAAAGCTTACCACCGGATTTGAAGAAAAAGGTTATTGAGGTTTTAAATACACTTGAAAATGAGCCCGTGCCTGTTGAAAAATATGATGTCAAAAAGTTGAAAGGATTACCAAATATATATCGTATAAGAATTGGTGTGTGGAGAATCATATACAGCGTGGAATTTAAGAATAGGAGAATAACAATTTTAAAGATAGAGAGAAGAAAAAGGCTTACAAATAGGAGGACAGTTCTCTATGCTACCAATAAATAAAGAAGTAACTCTATACAGAAAACCACTCGCACCTTATAAGAACGAAACGGGCGCATACATAGATTCCGATTCTGATAATATCCCGGATGCTGTGGAATCACTCCTCTCAAATAATTCCACATTCCTTAAATTTGCGAGGATGTTCTCAGATCTTGATTCTGCATATCACAATGAATCCCTCTGGGAGAATTATTCATGGTGCATAGCGTATTTCTATTTCATAGCGCTGAAGAATTCATCGCTAAGCGATGCGGACATCAAATTCTACAGTATCCTTGATAAGAGTACTGGCATTATATTTGCTTTACTTGGAATTATAAGTACTTCATTATCGGCGATATCCTTAGTGGTGGGGTGATATAATGACAGCAGATAATTCTATAAGAAAAAATAATGTTTACCTTCATTTTAGAGTTCTTTATGTACCGGTTTTGCTATTGACAGCAGCAATTGGTATAATACTAATATTATCGTTTCTAAATATATATCCGTTAAAGGCGGCAATTTTTGTCATAATTATTTTTACATCTTTAATTGTATTTATGCTAACTTTCATTAACAAAAATAAAAAATATAAATTTGTTAAAACAGTATCAATAGAAGATGATAGAATAGTCTACGAAACCTATGGAAAAATTAAATTTGTGGCTTTTTATGAAGATTTTGGTTTAATAATAAATACTATTGGGTATGGTACGCCGCCATATATAACATATGTACCACATCCTGTGACCGACATAGTTTACTATAACAGAGATCATAAGAGGTGCTTTCATATCATTATAGATAGCAGATGGGGAAATAAAATTATAAAAAGATATAAAAAATATTGTAGAGAAAAAGGATTGAGGTGTTGTCCGATAATAGAAAATATTGTTGAAAATTACGAAATAGAGCGTCAAGCGGTAGGGAAATTGATGGAATCTTCATTCTGCAAAAGGAAGAATATAAAGTATGATAGTTACGAGATGTATGGAAGGATTCCGCCACCGCCTTGGCTTGAGGGAGGGAATGAAGATGGAGGACAGGTTCAGTAATAGGAATTATCGCATAGCGATTTTCTGGCTGTTTATAACCATCTTAGGTATAGCAATATTTTCAATTCCTTACATCTTTTTATTTTGGAATATTACTGCTATAATCCTCGTTGATGTAGGCTCTATTACACTCGGTATCGGCCTCATCCTTTTTGCGTATTATATATATAAATACTTTCAGGATATATCAAGAAAGGAAGTAGAGAAAATTGATAAGTTTGTCCGCGAATGGGAAATGAGGAGATACAGAGGAAGGAAATTTTAAATACCGGGAGGTGATAGAGATAGATATGGAGAGCAGTACAGAGGTGCTGATAAGAGAGATTTACAGGAAGATAGAAAAGATAGAGAGGGAGGTTGATGAGATAAAAGAACTACTGATAGGGGAGGAATCCTTGACTAGAGAGGAGGAGAAAGAATTAGAGGAGGCATTGAAAGAGGTAGAAAACGGTGATTTAGTAGGTGAGGAGAAACTCAGGAAAATATTGAGGGAGGGTAATGAGTGAAATAAGAAAGATTTTAGCCACTAAAAAAGCTGAGAAACAAATAAGATCGTTGCCCTTTCATATAAAGAAAAAAATTGATGAATTGATAGATCATTTGAAAGAAGATCCTTTACCGGCAAAACGATACGACCTCAAAAAGATACGGGGTAAAAAAGATGTCTACAGAATAAGGATAGGAAATTATCGTGTTATATATAAAATTCAAAATGATGTTATAATAATTCTACTTGTTATCCAACGCAAACAGGCATATAGATGATAGGTGGAAAAAAATGCATATCTGGGAGCAACACTCTTACCACTATCCTCTCGCGCCGTACAAGAACAGAACGGGCGCCTATATAGATTCTGACGAAGATAACATCCCGGACATAGTGGAGAGTTTACTTTCCAATAACTCCACCTTCGTTAAATTCGCGCGCCTGTTTGCTGATCCGACCTCGGAGTATTACGATCTCTGGACATCCTACAACTGGACAATTGCTTACTTCTTCTCCTTGAGAAACAATAAGAATTTCCATTATTATCTCAAATATCTGAATGCTGAGAAATACAGCGCTGAAGAAATCGCGAGATACATAACTGGATGGAACAACACGGCTCCACATAACAAGTCCTGCGGGGAGAACGCCACCCAGTGGCTCCGCGATGAATTCAATCCGATAATCGTTGAGAGTATGTCGCCCGTAATTACTCAGTTCATAGCGATAACCGATGTCGGCTGCTTCTATGCCTACACGAAAGTAACGGTTGAGTTAAGAGACCCAAGCGGAATAGGTAGAATAATACTCAAATCTCAACCGGAGAAGGATGTTCCTCTCATCTACGATATTCGCGTATTTGACGCTAACGGCTCCAAAATCTGGAGCGTAAGTAATCTGAAACTGAACATAACGGCAGGCTCTTCTCTGTGGCACTACTATGTTGTTTGCAACGCCACGGACTTGCTGAATAACACTGCGGAATGGAGCAAGGAAATCAAGGGAATCGTGAAATTAATCGTTGATACCGTGGCGAAAGCATTAAGCATGCTGCGGGGTGTAATGTGTGAGATAGGGGCGAAGATAGCAGAGGCTATCCAGATAGTTAGAAATTTTGTAGTAGATACGTTAATCAATATATTTAGTAGATTGAGAGGTATTATAGAGACTATTATCCAGAGGGGAAAAGATTTCTATACTGGAAAAGTAGATTTGTTGTCAGCAATTACGTTTGGTCTATCGCTCTCTGCTATCGCTGGTAGAGTTATGTTGATTGGTTTGGGTGCGTTTGCTTTTGCATTACTATTCTTGGCATCAACAATTATCACAATGGATGACTTTATCTACGCAGAAATGGTTGGACTAATGGGTTTCGGCGCAACTGCACTATTCTCCAAAGCATTAGGATTATTTACTGAAGAATCATCAACAAACGTAATGTTTCAAAATTCTATCGACTTAGGTAAGATATGTACTAAAGGAGTACAAAAGGAAACTATACGAAAGGGATTTTATCTAGCTTTCGAATTTTCTTTTCCTATAGAGCCTATGTTGTACATAGCAGGGGGTCCAGGTGTTGAAATTGTATGGGCTGAAAATGAAAGAAAACCACGGGCATACACTTATTTACAAACACCTACATTAGAATTTTCATGGATGTTAGGTGGTATTATGGATTTAGGTCTAGCTATAGAAATCTCGCCGTTGGGATTCGGCACAGAGATGCACAGAGCCTCACTATCTCTTAGACTCCTAAATATAGGTATAGGAATTCCAACAAATTCTAATGAATATGGTTACATAGAAATAGGTATCAATGAGTTTAACTTGCCTTTAGCAGTACAATGGTCAGAGTCTTTAAACTGGCAATATACAGGACCTATAATCTCAGGAGGTGATTAAAATTGCTTTTTGAGAATACTTTCTACTATTTGATTATCATTTTATTTCTCTTTTATGGTATCCCTATCTTAGCCTTGGTTTTTGGTAAATACATAGCCCTTCTAAATTATAAATACTATGTGTGGTGGAGGTCAAATATATTTGGTTGGGATGAGCAATATTCACATAGACCATATATATGGATGATGGATGAGAATATCAGAATAAGAAGAGAAAAACAAGGTAAAAAATTGATTTTCATATCGATGATGCTTGGAAGTATATCTTTTTTAGAGGTTTTACTTCTTTCACCATCTCTTATGAACATTTATGTACATATATTTACATTGATAGTTATTAGTTTACTGGAAATGATTGGATTATTTTTATATATATTGTCAAAATATGATGAGTTTATAAATAAGATTGGAAGTAAGAGGGAGGGATAAGGGATAAGCAAGATTTAAATAGTAGGAAGAGATAGGTAAGGTATGGAGGTTGCGGCGGAAGAGAAGGAATATTTAAGGGAGATAAAGGAGAGCACACGGGAGATAAAAGATCTTCTTCGGAGTATTTTGGCTACTCTTGAAGTTCTTGAGGATAGGTTGCTGGTTGAACAAATAAGGGAATCGGAGGATCAAATAAAGAGGGGCGAATACGAGAGGTTTCTCTGATGTCATTTGAAATTTATGCTACAAAGAGGTTTCTCAAAGAGTTTAAAAAACTTGATTCTGAGGTTCAAAAAAGGATAAAGAACAAAATTGCGGAATTGAAAGAGAATCCTACTTTGGGTATTCCGCTAACCGCACAGTTTAAAGGAAAATGGAAATTACGGATAGGAAATTACAGAATAATCTATGAGATTGATTACAAAGCCAATAGGATATTTCTGCTCGCCATAGGCCATAGGGAAAATGTCTATGATAGAGGATTTAATTAAAAATAATTTGAAGGCCGTGGGCGAAATGTTAATTCACACGGATCCGTTCATTCCGGATGAGGATTGTGATTACGCTATGGACGGGGCGGAAATTTACTATGCAGTTTTCAACGCCACGCATCTCACCCTTAACATATCCAAGGCAGATACTGATGGGGATGGAATAGAAGACGGGCCGGAAGTATATGCCTTCCTCTATGCATACGCGAAATTCAAGGAAGGCAATGAAACCTTTGCCAACCGCTCCTACTGGGTTGATCCTATGATAGACGATGCTTACAACGATTCTGATAGCGATGGTCTGGCAAACATAGAAGAGTGGGAGCGTTCCGGCTACAGGATGGATTATGACAGAGATACAATTCCGAACTTCTACGATTTGGATGATGACGATGAATGAATTACCCACATCCGTAGAGTTGAGCGTAGATCACGACGGTCTGGATAACCTCCGGAGGTGATAGAGATAGATATGAAAGGGCAGGGAGTTCACGATACTGATAGAGAGGGACGAGGATGGGTATTATGTTGGAGAGGTGATAGAATTGCCTGGATGCTTTACTCAGGCGCGCAGCGTTGAGGAACTCATGAAAAGGATAAGGGAGGCAATAGCACTCTATCTTGAAGAGGGCGGAGAGGAAGAAATAAAATATGAATTTATTGGGGTTCAAAAGGTAATAGCATGAGTAAACTCAGACCTTTACCTCCAAAGAAAGTTATTAAATCTCTTTCAAAAGTTGGTTTTGTACCTTTCAGGCAGAAAGGTTCTCAATTTTGAAATATGAGGAGGGCGTTGTTATAGCAGTGCCCAATCATCCGGGCGAAGATATAGGGAGAGGCCCTCCTTCTCAAAATAATAAAAACAGGCAGGACTTACAAAAGAAGAATTTCTGAGGTTATTGGAGGAGTAATTATGAAGATTTCTTTCTCCTGATCAGCTTAAGCGCTTCAAGAAGGCGATGGAAATCATAGGTGTGGAATACGAGATAATTTACAGGTAGTGAAGCCCGTTTCAAATGAACTTTACGGCGTTAAAATTATTTCTCTCTTCAAACCACAAAATTTTTCTTAATTCAAATCTTGCCCCTGCATATGAGCGAGGTGAACATTCCAGAAAACTTGAGGTATACCGAAACTCACGAGTGGGTAAAGGTTGACGGTAATGTAGCGGCTGTTGGCATAACGGACTTCGCGCAGCAGCAGATGACGGATATAGTTTATGTTGAACTGCCTGAAGTGGGCAGAGAAATATCCAAGGGAGATGTTATTGCCACTATAGAATCGGTTAAATCTGCGGAGGATGTATATTCTCCACTAACCGGGAAGATAGTGGAAGTAAATGAAGAACTGTCCTCCACGCCCGAAAAAATAAACGAATCCCCCTACGAGGCATGGATAGTGAAGATAGAGATATCTAATCCGGACGAACTGAATTCGCTGCTTGATGCCTCCGCTTACAGGGAGGTAGTGGAGAAGGAGAGCCATTGATGCCTTCTCGGTGGGTAAAGCGAAGAAGATCCGAGCATTACTATCGCCGTGCGAAGAGGGAAGGATACAGAAGCAGGGCAGTATACAAACTCATTCAGATAGATGAGGAATTCGGCATTTTGGATAATGCACGGGCTGTTCTGGATCTGGGCTCATCGCCGGGCTCATGGTGTCAGTATGTGAGGGAAAGGGTTCCCGATGCAAAAATTTACGCCGTGGACAAGGTAAGGATGAGAAGGATTGAAGGAGTTAGGTTCTTCCGCGGAGACTTCCTTGATGAGGATTTCAGGAATTTTTTGATAGAAAAAATTGTTGAGGAGAGTGGAGGAGTTGATGTAATCCTTTCCGATATGGCTCCCAATATATCGGGAAAATCTTCATATGACCACGCGAGATCCGTGGAATTGGCTGAGAAAATACTTGAATTCGCCCCTTATGTTCTGAGAATGAGAGGAAATGCCGTAGTGAAAGTTTTTGATGGAGATATGCTAAAATCTCTGAGAAATAGATACGAGGGATATTTCTTATTCGTTAGGTTGAGAAAACCGAGGGCATCTTTGAAAAGTAGTGCGGAAATCTATATAGTGGCCAAAGATTTCAGATTTTCCAATATTCCCGGAAGACGCTCCAGTTCCACAATAACCACAGGATGAACATCTTTCTTTAGAATTTCCAAGAGTTTTTTCGCCATATACTTTTCTCTTTCCCTCTCCAACCGATCGTAGCCTTTGAGTTTTCTTATTTCCTTATCCCACTCAATAACGAACTCCTCGGCGCTCGTGCTTCTAAATTTCTTTTTTGTCAGTCTTTTTTTTCTGAGCGAGTGCATTATTAAATCGTAACTGCTGACACATTTTGTAAAAACATCCGCATAAATTTCATCGGGCATATCCAGAGGATATATTTCCACACCGTCATTTTCCTTCTCGTACAGAAAAACAGATATGTAAGCGGGTGGGGGCACCGCTACTTCACCAAATTCAGATAGTTTAGTTCCGTATATTACATCGTATTCGGAAAGAGGAACATTTTCAGGATTTTCTATATAATTTCTCATCCCTCTAACTTCCTCGGGAGAAAGACCTATGGCTATTACCCTCGGATTACTGTTCTTCAGAAATTCATCCATATCTCTCTTCTCTGATACGAGACCCTTTATTATTCCGCAGAAAGTTAATTCCAAACCGCATATTTTTTCTCTGATTATTTTCAATTCTCCCTCTCCTCCAAGAGTTTTCTGAGTTCGTACGCGTTCCTCATACTCCTCAGTTCTCTGAGCGTAACTATGGGCGTGTCCTCTATCCTCTTTCTGTTGATTTCCCTCTGCACAACTATGAACGAATCGGTGTAGGTAACTCTGGATATCTCCCTAACTATTCGGGCCTTCATTTTAAGGTTCTCGTTTCCTCTCTCTATCCCCGTGAGGTAAACCTTCCTCTTTCTGTCGTTTGCAACGGCCTCAAATGGACATCTCACAAGGTAATGCACCTCATATCCTATCCTGCTTAAATTCTCGTATATTTCCCTCTCTATCCCACTTTTCGGCTCGCATTCTTCGGCGGTTTTTTCGTCGTAGTGGAACGGATTTAGAGGAACTGCCAACGGCTCGTCAAAGAATTCTTCAAGTCTCATCGCTATATCCACGCTCGCGCAAATCTCTCCGCTCTCGTACATCTGTATCGCCCTTCTTGAAACTCCCGCTATGCGGGCGAGAGTTCCGAGAGAAACCCCTCTTTCCTCTCGTAGTTTCCTGAGTTTTCTTCCATCTATTTTAACATAGTATCCACCCGGCGCGGTAAATACCATAGGCGGAATTTCTTCCAGCAAATATTCCGCAAGGGTATGGGGATTCAATGCAGGTATTCCATGTCTCATATAGATTACGCCCGGGTCAAGAGGATAGGAGCCGCTTTTGAGACCTATAAGCAACGGAGATGCGGATAATGTGGAGGATAGTGTTTTCATACCGGAAGCGAATTCTTCCTTCAGAGTGTCTATGTTGAGAAGTATTTTTATTATCAAAGTTAAATCATCCCTCCTTCCGATAATATCAAATACCACAGATTTGACATAGGTGGGCGACTGCTCAAAGTCCGCCCTCGTGAGTATATCTCGCACATAGGCCTCAACGCTCTCCCTGTTCACGGAATATATCTATTAAAATGTGGTATTTAAAGATTTCGTGAGTTCTATGTGATTTTCCCAGCAAGATTTAAGTAATAACTTATACTTACCGCCGAACTATGGAAAGGAAACTTGAAGACTATACTAGTATTGTTGGTAGAGATATTGTAGAAAGAATAAGGGAACACGCAAAAAAACTTGAAGGTTTGAGTATGGTGCATATAAACTCAACCTTCTACGGTGGCGGAGTGGCGGAGATTTTAAAAGTATTGATACCTTTATTGAACGATGTTGGTATAGACGCACACTGGAAGACCTTAGAGGGTATTCCAAAATTCTTTGAAACAACAAAAAAGATTCATAATGCACTTCAAGGAAATTTAAATATACATTTAACGGAAGAAGAGAAAAAACTCTATTTAGAGATAAACAGGAAGTTCTCCGAGAAACATAAATTGGATTACGATATTGTTGTGGTGCATGATCCACAGCCGGCGGGAATCGTGGATTTTTATGAAAAAAAGCAACCTTGGGTCTGGAGATGCCACATTGATTTATCCAATCCCAATCCATCCGTATGGAAATTCATAAAAGGCTTTGTGGCAAAATACGATATGGCCATAATCTCCAATGAAGAGTATGTGGGAAAAGATTTTCCAACGCGTTACAGGATAATTCATCCGGCCATAGACCCCCTATCTGACAAAAATAGGGATATAGGCATGGAGGAGGCGGAAAGGATTTTGGATAGGCAGGGAATTCCGCTGGACAAACCATATATACTTCAGGTCTCGCGTTTTGACCCGTGGAAGGACCCCCCGGGAGTGATAAAGATATTCAGAAAGGTTAGGGAAAAAATTCCTGTCAGGTTGGTTATGTGCGGAGGAATGGCCCATGATGACCCCGAGGGCGAAAGAATTTACGAAGAAATCAGGAGAGAGACTGAGGATTTGACGAAAAGCGGAAATTTGATATTCTTGGTGGATGCGGACGACATTACGGTGAACGCGTTGCAGAGAATGGCCAGCGTAGTTATACAGAAATCCATAAAGGAAGGTTTCGGCCTTACCGTAACGGAAGCCATGTGGAAGGAAAGAGCGGTAGTTGCCTCTCGCGTTGGAGGAATTAAAATACAGATAGAAGACGGCAAGAGCGGTTTTCTCGTGGACCCGTACGATATAGATGTCTTCGCCGCAATAACCCTAAAACTTCTACGCGACAGAGAACTTGCGGAACGCATCGGCAAAAACGCAAGGGAGAGAGTGAAGAGAAACTTTCTGATAACACGCTTACTGGAGGATTATATGAAGATTATTGACGGATTGATCGGTTGAGCCATCTGGGATTTCTGAACATGCTCTCCACGGAGAAACCATTATATACCATGCCTCCTTCAACCTTTCTGAAAAATTATCAAGTTTGGTTGAGGTGATGAAATGGCCGCGAAAAGGTATGTGACGGTTGTGCTGGTCGTGGGAATAATCGCGGTGGCAATGGCAGCGTATATAGTTGTGGTGAACAACTACTTCTCCTCACCACACACGGGGAAAATAACGGTAACGGATGATATGGGCAGGAAAGTTTCCATTGATAAGCCTGCAAATAGGGTAGTTTCGTTGGCCCCGTCCAACACAGAGATACTATTTGCCATAGGCGCCGGCGAAAAAGTGGTTGGAGTTACGAGTTACTGCGATTATCCTCCGGAGGTTGTGGAAAAAGTTAATCGGGGGGAAATAGAAATTGTCGGGGGATTCACGGATATAAATGTGGAGAAGGTTGTATCTCTACAGCCGGATGTGGTTTTCGCCTATTACGGGCAGAAGGATGTTGTGGAGAAACTTGAATCTTTAAACATAAGCACGGTTGTTTTCAACCCGAGCGATCTTGAGGATATATATCACGATATTTACATCGCTGGTCTATTGACAGGAAAAACCGTTGGGGCGGAAAATGTTATAAAAGATATGAAAAATACAGTGGTGGAGGTCAAAAACAAAATTGAAGGGTTAGCAAAGAAAAAAGTTTTCTTTGTGGTTTGGGGTGATCCTCTTATGACTGCCGGTAACGGAACTTTCATCCATTATCTAATAGAGGAGGCGGGCGGTGAGGATATATTCGGAGATGTATCCTCGTGGGCCACAGTAAGCATGGAATCCGTTATAGAAAGAAATCCCGATGTGATAATACTGAGCGAGCATTGTGGTATGTCGGTGAACGATGTGCTGAACAACTGGTCAAAAGAAATAAGCGCTGTTAAGAACGGCGAGGTATATATGATATCGGATGATAACATAATTGTGAGACCCGGGCCGAGAATAGTTCTTGGATTGGAGGAATTGGCAAAGATAATCCATCCTGAAGCGTTTGAAGGTTCTCAACTATGGAACGAATTAGCAGTGACTGCCTGAAAAAACTCTACATACTTTTACTTTTGCTTCTAAGCCCAATAGCCATTTTTCTCTCACTATGTATCGGACCGGCGCATATAGATTTTTTCACGGTGATATCCACGCTGTTGGGTGGTGGAAGTGGGGTTGAGAGAACGATAATACTTGATATACGCCTCCCCAGAATTCTCACAGTATATATTGCTGGATTCTCCTTGGCCACGGCGGGCACCATGGCACAGGCGGTTTTCAAAAATCCTCTGGGCGACCCTTACCTTCTTGGAATTTCTTCGGGCGCGTCCTTAGGCGCGGTCGTATCATTTTTGATTTGTCCTTCTCTCACTCCCGTTCTGGCGTTTATCTTCGCTATAGGGGTCACTTTCTTCGTCTATTCGCTGAGCAAACTCGCTGGCGGGACGCCTTACACTCTAATACTCGCAGGCATAGCCGTAGGGATGTTCGTCAACGCCATAGTTTTATACTTGATTATGCTCCTGAAAGAACTCCACGGAATCTACTTCTGGCTAAATGGAACTTTTTCCACGGTTGCATGGACAGATTTCTACACAGTGCTCCCCCTTATCGTAATTTCATCTCTGACAATCTTCATTTACAAATGGCTCAACATGTTCCTCCTGAGCGATGCGGAGGCGATGAGTTTGGGGTTGAATATCAAAAAGGCCCGTGAAATAGTTATTGTTTTGATAGCTCTTTTGACAGCAACTACCGTATCCGTGGCTGGCATAATCGGATTTGTTGGGCTTGTTGTTCCCCACATATCCCGTCTTATAGTTGGAGCGAATCACAAATACCTGCTTCCATCCTCAATGCTGTTCGGAGGAATATTTCTTCTGATTGCGGATACAATAGCCAGACTGGGGAGCGCAGAAATACCGGTTGGTGTGATAACTGCTATGATGGGCGCCCCACTGTTCGCTTACCTTTTGGTGAGGAGCCGTGTTAAGGGTTGAAAATGTAAGGAAAAAATATTCGCGTTATGTATTGAACGGCGTTAGTTTCTGTGTGGAGAAAGGACTCTGGGCACTAATAGGCAGAAATGGCTCAGGTAAAACCACTTTGCTGAAATGCATTCTCGGATTGGAGGAATACGAGGGAAGCATCACTGTGAATTCAAGGGAAGTCAGAGATATGGAACGCAGAGAAATAGCCTCGCTTATGGGCTATGTGCCCCAGTTCAGCAACAGCGAAGTTCCTCTCAGCGTGAGGGAGTTCGTGGAGATGGGTGCCTATTATCGGGATGGAGATGTGAATGAGGTTATTGAGAAACTGGAACTTGATGAAAATAGGAAGATACATACGCTTTCCGGCGGAGAATTTCAAAAAGTTCTAATTGCGAGAGCACTTGTGGGCGAGCCGAAAATTTTGCTTCTTGACGAGCCGGCGAGCCATCTTGACATAAGAAATACTCTGGAGACGATGAGAATAATAAAGGAATATTCAAAAGAGCATATAGTAATAGCGGTCATACACGATTTAAATCTTCTGAACTTTTTTGACGGGATAATAGCACTTAAAAACGGCAAAAACAGGATTTATAAAAGCTTGAAAGAAGTGGGCTTTGAAGAAATATTTGATGCGGGCATAAAGGTAATGGAAGTCAACGGTAGATATTTCGTCGTGCCGGATTTTGGGAAGGATTAGAACATAAGTATTTTATCTTACACGAACTTATCCCGAATGAATGATGTTGAGAATGCTGGCGGCGTTGATGTCGGTAATCCTGCTCAACGGTTATGTTAGTGACCCCGCTCATGTACCTCTGTTTGACGATTTTTCCACCCCGGTTATTCACCCGGGCGAGAGCGGTGAGTTCTCCTTCAACTTAACCAACAGGTACGCCGCTGCAATGTTTAATGTACGCCTTACAGGCGAGATTTACGCGTATATGACGGAGGATAAGTACATTGAGATTAACGAGATAGATAATCCTCCGATAATCCTTGAAAGTGGTAAAACCTATTTTACCTACGAGTATCACAGCATACCTTCCAAGGTGACCATCAAGGTATCCTTCCATATAAAAGCGAAAGAATCCACGCCCGTTGGAGTTTACGCTGTCAGATTCAAACTTGAATTCATATACAACCACACATCGTACATAATGAAATCACGCGGATACTTTTCCGACGAGTTGTGGGAGAGGGCAACGCAGAACCATACGATAAATCTCACGATGCTGGGCGTGGATGGAATAGTGCCTGATTCTTCGTTCAGCGTTATTTCTTATCCTCCCTATGCGGTTTTCTTTGCTCTCCTTGCTCTCACAGTGATTTTCGGCTTTCTAGCTTTTCGGGAGTTTATAAGAGAGGAAACCGCACCGCTTGACGAAGAATTCGCCGCTCTGAAGGGAAGATATCTTGAATTGAAGGAGAGGATGAGAAAAAAGAAGGAGAAAGGTGGATAGCGAGGAAAAGAAAAACTTAATCTATTTCCTTCGTATTAGTGTATGAGGTGGAGATTATGCGCGTAATTAG
>CAYVVU010000030.1:0-896 GCA_964455305.1 uncultured Thermoplasmata archaeon | reverse complement strand
AGTGTTTTGATGCTATAGTTAAAACTTTGAAGGAAATGGAAGATGATGAAACCCTTATAATCCAGAGCGGAAAACCCGTGGCAGTTTTCAAAACCCAGGAATGGGCTCCCCGCGTTCTAATATCCAACGCGATGCTAGTTCCCAAATGGGCGGATTGGGAGTATTTCAGAGAACTTGAGGAGAGGGGCCTGACAATGTACGGTCAGATGACCGCGGGCTCATGGATATATATAGGAACCCAGGGAATTCTCCAAGGTACATACGAAACCTTCGCCGCCGTCGCAAAAAGGCATTATGATGGAACTTTGGAAGGAAAATTGGTTTTAACCGCCGGCCTAGGAGAGATGGGCGGTGCCCAACCTTTGGCGGCTGTGATGAACGGAGCGGTCATAATAGATGTGGAAGTTGACGAAAGAATGATAAAAAGAAGGTTGGAAACGTAGTATCTTGAGACTTGGACGGATGATATCAAAGAAGCGATAGTTATGGCTCAGGACGCTCTGGAACAGGGAGAGCCCCGAAGTATAGGCCTTTTAGCCAACGCCGCCGAAACCCATCCTTACTTCGTGGAGAAGGGGATAAAATTTGATGTTCTCACCGACCAGACGGCCGCGCACGACATGCTCAACGGATACATCCCGAAGGGTTACAGCGTGGAGGAAGCCGCGGAGCTCCGCGAGAACAATCCGCAGAAGTATTTAGATGAAGCGTACGCAAGTGTGAGAGAGCATGTGAAGGCCATGCTGAAAATTCAGGAAATGGGTGCTGTGGCTTTTGAATACGGAAACAACATAAGGAAACAGGCTTACGATGCGGGGGTTAAGGATGCCTTCAAGATTCCGGGATTCGTGCCCGAGTACATAAGACCTCTGTTCTGCGAAGGTAAAGGCCCGTTC
>CAYVVU010000029.1:289-17946 GCA_964455305.1 uncultured Thermoplasmata archaeon | reverse complement strand
CAACAATATCCGGCCTTTTTCTCACAACACTTATGACGCCCACCGAGGTTTCTTCATATATTCTTTTTAAATCGGCTACATTGAAACCGCCGAAAGTCACACCGTTCATCATTATTACCTTTACCTGCACACCGAATCTCCCCTCCATCATGGATATTATCTTTTCCGTCGCATCTCTACCGTCAATTTCAATATTCCTTCTCAGAACACCTTCTAAATAATTTGGGGCGCGAACGACGCATCCTATAATGAATGTCTCGCCCTTGGTGTGAGGTTTAAAAGGGGCATCGTCTATTCCCAGGGCCCTCACATATCTCTTCAAAATAATCACCTCAAGAGCGGTAGGTTTCCCGTTATTTTATCTATCTTCTCATCATCATCCGGTCCTATGCCCACCGCGGTTAATGTGCCGGGCGGTATTTCCGTGAGGCCCGCATCTCTTATTAGTGAGGCAACAAATCCTTCATTCAGGGCTTTTCTGTAAATTTCCAGCAATTTTTCCTCGTTTTCCACGGCGACGACGACCTTCTTTTGCCCTTCTTTTAGCCACTTCCTGAATTTTTTCTCGTTCTTTTTCATAGATTTTAATGATGCCTCCACAGCGGCGTGGGCTACCTGAACCGCTATTTTTCCACATGAAATCTTCAAATCCTTTCTTACCACGATAACCATTTTCATTCCTTCTCCACCATCCTGTCAAGTTTTCTCTCAATTTCCTCCACATCGCGAAGGACCTTTCGCAACTTTTCCCTGTATTCCTTCCTCATATCCTTTGGGGCTATTTTCATCATCTTCCGGTATTCCTCCGCCTTTTTCATCAAATTTTCCAACTCAGCCATCAACTCCTCTGGTGTTTTTTCTTTCTCTTTGCAGTAAAGCGTTGGATATGCCCCCCGAATCAAACCCACGAAGAAGAATATTAAAGTTGCCGCTATGAGGGCTATCGCTATGCTCTCGGCGTAAAAAGCCGCAAATAACCCGCCCAATATGTAGCCGATTATTATGGATATGGCTATGCTCATCCCTATACCCAGACCTATTCTGTAAAGAATATCGTATTCTTCGTCCAGCTCACCCTTTCTCGGGAAAAGGGCGTTAATTAGCGTGAATCCCGGAAGGAAAAAAAGCATCAGGATCGCGAATATTATCCGCAGGATTGTTATTAGAGCATCTAACATAGCAAAGAGAATATTGATGTTGTTTATAAATATTCACCACACATAGAGATATCGCGCTCAAATCGGTGAAATATCCGAGACAAGATTTAAATATACGAAGCTGATAAAGACTATATGATGATAAACGAAAAGGCGCTGATGGGGTTTAAGGAAATAGAGAGTGAGCTGAAAGGCATTAAGAAAAGCATATTAGGACTCTTCGTAGGAGTGCTGAATGTATGCAAAGTATTCGGTATATCATAGAGGTGAGACTATGAGTAATCATATAAATAAGGGAAAATTAATATTTATTAACCCCTATTCTAAAATTTTTCCCCTTATGAATATAGTAAGCATAATCTTGGGGATAGGCGGGATTATAGGGATTATTTGGGGATGGCTCACATTCGGAAACACCGATATATCCACATGGAATATTTTATGGTGGGACCTGTTTATAATCGTGTGTGTGGTGCTAATACCAGCAGGAATTATAGTTACACTTTCTGGAATAACCACCCAAGTTCTTGCTATATATGAGAATGGTTTTACTCCTATGTACAGACCGTTGAAGTATGCATTACGAAGGCAGGAAGTATTCATTCCGTGGGATGATGTTGTGTATATTGAGTACGAAGTTGGCAGATTTTATAATATATATTACAAACTTAACGGAAAGATATGGTGTCAGGCGATAGGACTTTATCCGGGAATAGGCAGCTACCTTGGCAAGAAATTCGAGAAAAAGGTGAAAAAGGTATGCGAAAAGATAAATGAGGTGTGGCTCAAACTTCAGAGAGAGGGAAAACTCCTTCCCGAAAAGCCAAAGAGGGTGGAGATGACCCTTTGACAGTTATTCAACCCTCGTTTTATTATTGATTCTCTGTATTTTCAGATATCTCAGGTTCCTTCAATTTCTCCTCGGCAGGAGTTTCGCCCTCTCCTGGCGAAAGAGCGCTGTATCTTTTTTTGGCTAGACGTGATGCCGTAAGCGCAGAAATAACGGCAATCACTATTATTGCGAGAATCACATAGAACGCATAGGTAACAAATATAGGCAATGGCAGATTGGAAAACACCACCGTTACTGTTTTGTCTCCTCCTTCAAGAGATACCGCCTTCTCCACCTTTTCGTCTATTGGCGTTAGAAGATATGTTGTCTTGTAGTAGGCATCTATGGTATAACTTCCGTGCGGTAGTCTGAAGGTAACCCTTCCTTTGGTGTCTGTTAGACCGGCTCTAACAATGCGTTCAGATGTTGACACGGTTACCATAACATTTTTAATTGGGTTTTTCGCAGAATCCACCGCACTTATGGTTAAGTAGTATATTTGAGCGTTAACAACAATTGTATCGCTCTCCGTTACTTCAAACTCCATTTCGCCCACCAGCACATTTTCCCAGTACACCTGTAGATAATAGGAGCCCACGGGCAGGCTGAATGTTGCTTTACCTGAGAGATCTGTTATAGAGCAATCAAGCACTCCTCCTTTCTGGCTTGCCTTAACAATTATCTGCGCGTTCTCCACAGCAATGTTCTGCGAATCCACAACATCAAATATTACCGAATATATCCAGCAGTTGAGCACTATATCCTTATCTCCGGTAATCTCCACTCCCAAACTAACATTTACAAGGATATCCTGCCAATAAGCGTAAATATCCACATTACCTTCTGGCACCCTGGTTATGGCCTCTCCTGAGGAATTCGTTATTTTAAAATCAAGCACAAACTTTGTATAGTTATCATATACCGATATTCCTATGTTGGGGAGTATGGTCCCATTCGCATCCACAGCACGGAAATGTACATAGTAAACACTGCACATAAGTACATATGTATCGTCAGAATCTATGAAGTTGTTATCCGCATAAACTTGGATGCCTCTCCACCTGACCGCAATATAATAGTTCCCGGTGGGAATCTGGTAGAGAGTAATTTTGCCCTCTTTGTCGGTCATCACAGAAGGCAAATTGGTGCCGTTTGGATGTTTTATATATAAAATCGTGTTTGGCAAGGGTTCCGAGGCATTGTCCACGGTAAGTAAAGTAGGTGAGTACACATCACAAATTATTTCCACCGCGTTTTCATAAGTAATATTTTCAGATATTTCTATTGATTGATTGGCAACAACTATATCCTGCCACATCACTATTATATCGTATGTGCCCGGATAAACAGTAATATTGGTCATTCCGTTTTTGTCGGTTATGTTTGATTCAACGGGAGTTCCACCCACGGCGGCTATTACCTCCGCGTCCGCAAGAGGGGAGTTTTGGGAATCCAGCGTTCTCACCCACATATATTTTGGCAATCCACCTATGTAAAAGTACGATTCAAATACCTCATAGTATGGGTAGTATGTGTACTGTTCAAAGTGGTGATACCAGTTGTAACCGTTGTTATCCACAGCCCATATCTTTATCGTGTATTTCCCAGAAGGATAGGACGAATAATTCCACACTATCTCGTAGACGCTAATGTAACTTATCGGTGTTCCCTCTATCTTTACCATACTTACATTATCAATAATTACAGCGCCAGTCGGGCTATATAGCGTCAGATTTACCCACTTTATGTCGTAACCTCCGAAGGGATCTCCTACCGTGGCCCTTATCATTATGGTTTTGTTTGTGGCATCCGGGTCAAAGTTCACATTTTCATTTCCCAGATAATCTAGAGTTGACACGCTAAGTATCCTGAAAGAATCGGCACTGTGAAAATCAATCCTGCTGTTCATTTGAGCTGTGTCGTAGTAAAACTCAAAAGTTTTGCCAAAACCCGGTGTAACTCTGAAACTAACTTTTATTGAAGAACCCGCCTTAAAAGTATAATTAGACATGGTTGTGTTGAAAACTTTGAGTTCTGGCGTGGTTGAAAAGGAAATACTTCCATAGTTTATACGGATTATTTCATATTCATTGCCTGTGGAGTTTCTTTCATATATGGCGATTTCTATTTGCGCATCGTTTGATGCTCCAGATACAAACCTGGACCATATCTTGAAAGTAAAACCATCGATGGTGAAATCGTCAGCGAGCGCTGGACATAAGTACCACACAAACTCAATGTTCGTTCCGCTCACAACGAGGGTTACGTTTTCTGAACTCCAGTTGAGAGTTGTATCAAAATAGGTAAGGGTACTCCCTCCACCCGGAAGTGGCTTGGCTGTCTCATTTTCATCAACATAGTGAAGGAAGAATGTCATATTTTTTGGAATTTGCAAAGTTGGTTTGGGCGTATCTTCCCGGACATTCTCCGATTGTGTTGCCAAGCTAATCGCTGAGAAAATTGCAGCGAAAATAATCAAACCGATAAAAATTTCCAGTAGTTTTTTTATGTTCATTTTATCACTCTTCCACGGTCATTCCCGCCACGGGCGTGAATATGTATCCCATACCCATCGTGCTTACACATCTCGCCAGATCAAAATCTATTATGAGTGTTGTGCTTTCTCCTTTCTTTACTTCAAAAGGAGTGACTATTTTCAAGGTTCCATCTGGAACCATGAATGTTATTTCTTCTCCGCTCGTTTTCACTCCCTTTGCACTTTCAACAACAATCCATATCTGTGTATACTTTCCCGCCCTCAGTTTATCTATGCCCAGAACTTCCGTGGCATTTTTCTTGTGAAGTCCGAGAAGGTCAACTGTTTTTGTTTTAAGTGATACCGTGTACCATCCTGCATTCTCACCGGATTTCTGCACTTTAACTTCGGAAAATGTCACAAAAACCTTATCAAATTCATCAATGGGCTCATCTGTTACCTTAACTATCAGTGTTCCCTCATCGTTAAGTACATAACTCCATACGATATATGCAGCCGCAACTCCGACAAGACAAGCAACCAATATTCCTACTATCTTCTTCATTTTATCACCTCATAATAAGAATCGTATTAACATTATTTAAAACTTTTGATGCAATCTTCAAAACATAACATTATTGATAACACCAACACATATTAATTTCGCTTTGCTTCTCAAATAAGCACACATTTAATGCAAATATTTATATAGGTGTAATCATGATATATGGTGGTGAAGTTTATGAGGCGCAAATGTTTGGATTTCTTAGTGTTGATAGGCGTAGTTGTTCTCTTAGTGACAGTATCTATATCTGTCATGGATTTGAACAGGGAAAAGTGGAGCGGCAATCTAGTCATGATACCTATTAACTCTTTAAATGCAGACATTATAAGCAAATTTGATGTTGTTGAAAAATACAGCACTTTTGTTCTTGTAAAAGATACTGAGAGTGTAAGGGCATTTTTGAATGTTCATAAAATACGATATGACGCGATGAAAGACCGTACTTTGATTATGCTCAGGGGTAGAATTTTTGATAGTAGAATGGGAGAGCCGAAAATATCCCATAATTTGAGATATGTGGATAATGGAGACGGGTATGTGTATGTTATCCTTCAATTCATAGGGCCTGTAAAAGATGCTTGGAAACGAGAACTTCAAAAATATGATGTTAGCGATTTCAAATACGCAATATACATACCGAATTTTGCGTATATAGTAAGGGTTCCTACTGGAAAAATCAATATTCTGAAGGAAAAAAGATATATTCAGTGGATTGGCTATTATCATCCCCAGTATAAGCTTTCTCCTTATCTTGATGAAAGAGGATATCCTCAAAAGGTGAAAGTGCTTGTTTTCCGCACAGAAAATATAATGAGAGTACTCCCAAATGTTGGAAAGTATATGAAAATAACCAAATATTACAGCACTTTGCGATACTATGTTATACGGGGCATAGTTGATTCCAAAGAGGATGTTGTTAGCATAAGCCGCATAGAGGCAGTAATGTGGATTGAACCCCAATACGATTACCATATTGTAAACGATAAAGCTACTTGGGTAATGCAATCAAACATACCTGGCGTGAGGTCTATCCATGACCATGGATTGAGAGGTGAAGATCAGATAGTTACTGTGGCCGATACAGGCCTTAATGTAGATCACGAAATGTTCTACGATCCGGATCATCCTATAGGACCAGATCACAGAAAAGTTAAGGCATATTTTGTACCGGGAGACGCCAATGGCGACAATACAGACGGTCAAGGACATGGAACTCATGTGTGTGGAACGGTTGGAGGAGATGCCCCAGAAACTACGGGAGGAACGGATTGGTACACCTATAATAAATACGATGGCTCCGAATTTTGTGGTTATTTAATTATGGAGGATATTGCCGTTGGTGGAGGCATGAGCGTATGGCCCCCGTCAGATCTGTGGGATTTGTTCCTGCCAGCTAGGGAAAACGGTTCTTACATCCATACAAATAGCTGGGGTGGTGGAGACGGATATGATTCTGATACCGCGAGAATAGATGAATTTATGTGGACATATAAAGATTTTCTAATATTATTTGCCATGGGTAATGATGGCCCTGATCCTAATACCCTCAGCTCACAACCGGAGGCTAAAAATATAATCAGTGTAGGTGCGTGTGAAAATGGCTATAGTGCGGATAACATGGCGGATTTCAGTAGTAGGGGGTATGCGGATGATGGCAGGATAAAGCCGACCATAGTTACCCCCGGTGTAAATATAATGTCTGCAGATTACCAAGATGATACTGGATATGTAGCTCATGATGGAACAAGCATGGCCACTCCCGGAGCCGCGGGTTCGGCTGCACTCGTAAGACAGTACTATATGCTTGGATACTGGCCTACTGGTGAACCGCAGGAATACGATGCATTTGTGCCTAGTGCCGCGCTGATAAAGGCTACTATGATAAATAGTGCTGTGGAAATAAATGGTACTGGTGCTTATCAGAACTGGCAATGTTATCCCAACGGTGACCAAGGATGGGGTAGATTGCTTTTGGATAATGCCCTATACTTCAAGGGAGAGGAAAGAAAAACTTGGATTTACGATTCAAACAGGACTGGTGTGGCTTTATCCACAGGCGAGTACCGCGAATTTACAATAGATGTGGTTAATGGAAGTATGCCTCTGGAAATAACTCTTGTATGGACAGATTACCCTGGCGCACCTAACGCTGCGAAGGAACTTGTAAACGATCTGGATTTGACCGTTACGGACCCCAATGGTAATGTATTTTATGGCAATGTTTACACCGGCTACAATCCGGGATATTCAACTACAGGAGGAGATTATGATAGAACCAATGTTGTTGAATCGGTTCTTCTTCTGCCTAACTACAGTTATTCAGGCAACCTGCCCCTAGGAACATATAAAATAAATGTCAGCGCTTATAATATTCCTTCCGGTCCGCAGGAATTTGCCCTTGTGGTAAGTGGAGGCATAGATTTTGTTATACCAGGTCCTCAGGTTAAGGTTATCCAGCCCAACGGGGGAGAGATTATAGAGAGCGGCTCTGTATATAAAATTATGTGGAATGCAACAGACCCGCAATACTCCTCATCACTAACCATAGATATATATTATTCCACAGATGGAGGAAATACTTGGAATACAATAGCCACAGGAGAAGCGAATGATGGTGAATACAATTGGACCACACCACTCATTGATAGCAACACCGTACTCATCAAAATAGAGGCAACCAATCCTGAGAATATGAAGCGTGGTGATAAAAGCGATGACTACTTCACCATAACGGAAGGCCCTGTTACACTTAATTTGAGTGTAACTCCTAATCCAACTGCAGGATCAACAACTATAAACATTACAGCAACAATTGACGATTCCTCAACGGGAGGTTCAACAATTGAGGCTGCCGAGTTTTTCATAGACAGTGACCCTGGAATAGGCAACGGTACACCATTAAACCCTTCTGATGGGGCATTTGATAGTCCAACTGAGGATGTATTTCTGTCAAATGTAGACATATCTTCGCTTAGCGATGGTGTTCATAAAATATATGTTAGAGGAAAAGCTGGAGGCGTATGGGGACTGGCTGAGTATGAAGAACTCATCGTCGGTCCAGATGCCCTGTATCTGCAAGTACAGTCCTCTAGTATAAGTGGCTTCTTAAACCTCACGAAAGAATCTATGGAAAATTCAGTAAATGTAGTCAAGACAGACACGATCTCTTCCTCTGGAGATTACATGATAAATGCAAGGTGGATTTCAGAGCCCTTTGATAAGGCGGTGGATATAGGAGGAAGGTGGGAGTTTTCAATTTACGGAGTACTTCCAAATAATACAATAAGTGGGTATCTATACGCTAAGGTTTATAGTTACAATACTGGAAAACTTCTTTTCACGACTGGCTACGACGATGAAAATGTGAATCAGAGTTATAGAATGCATAAGTATGTTTGGAGTTATAATGTTTCCGAATACACGATAATTGAAAAGGGAGACAGAATATATGTTGAGATATGGATTCATGTGGATGGAATCGCTACTGACTGGAATGAAGGAAATCTTGTGACAAATGGAGAATTCAACGGAGATACATCCGGATGGACTGAAACGGCAATCCAAAATGATGCTAACGGAGGATCTGGATACGATGATACAAACAATGCTCCTGGTGGAAGCGGTGGCTCTCTCTACGCGTATGTGAACGGTCAGGGATATCTTAAGGGATATGAGGGATACTGGGCTCAACAGCTTCCCAAGATATACGGTGGAAGTTCCGGAAACCTCAGTTTCTATTATAAAAAGGATTTACAAAGTAATCCCGACTATGTTGCTAATATGGAAATGAAGGTAATACTAGTAAAGCCCGATGGAAAGGAAGTAGCACTTTGGGAGGATACTACGAAAGGAGATATCACATGGACTGAGGTAAGAATAGATATTACTCCACATCTAGATTTAACAGGAACTTACGAGATAAGACTGTATTTCAAGGTTCTTTCCAGGTATGTGAATGCCGCCGGAATAGCATACGAGTGGTTTGATGAGGTCAAAACGGATATACAAATACCTGAGGCAAAATTTGCCCTCCACTACGATTACTCCAACACTCCATCATATGTTGCCATTAATCACGAAATTGCCTCATCTTTTACTCTGCACCTCTACAGCGGCTGGAACCTTGTTTCTGTCCCTCTGCACATTTCCAACCTCTGGGCGAGTACGCTGGGAGCAAAGTTGTCCGATGGAGATATTATTTCAAAATGGGACGCATCTAATAGCACTTATGTGGACTGGGTTGTAGGCACCACTCCAGAATCCTATGATTTCATACTGGAAGATGGCTATGGATTCTGGGTCTGGTGTTCCTCTGAGAAGAATATAACTTTGTATGGAATTAGGCCAAAGAGCACGGAAACCATAGAGATAAATCTCGTACATGGATGGAATTTAGTTGGCTGGTTATCCAACGACACCAGCAAACACGCTAGCGATTTGGCCAGTTATGTAATCGGCGGAAATGCCACCATAATATCCAGATGGGATGCGCAAACCCAGCAATATGAGGATTACCTTGTGGGCATATCCCCCGACTCTTACAACTTCAGCCTAGTGCCGGGTGAGGGATACTGGATATGGGTGGATGCTGACTGTGTGTTTAAATACAGCCCATAATTTTTAATTTTTTTTGCTATTTTTATGATGGTCTTTTACAACATTTAATTATCCCTCCAACATCCCGTTTTGGTATAAGTATAACATCCTTTGATTAAGCCATGGCGCATGGGAGCACTGGGATGCCAGTTAAACATAGCGAGAAGTTGTTTGAGCGAAAACAGCTTGATAGTTTTGGGAACAGTGTTGGAAAAGACACCCTCCGCCCTTTTCAATTCCGGAATCTTTCCTGTCTCCCGATATTCCTTGCATAGTTGCTGAACCCTACGCTCACTCACTCCATATCTTCTGGCCATATCTTTTACCGATAAGCCATAATCCACTACATTCCTCACTATTTTCTTTACTGCTACTGCATCTAACTTCACTACACCCGAACTCTTTCCTCTATTTAAATCCAAGCGAAATCTTTTACAGACAACACACATTCCATTTTTCACCGCAAATCTTAAATAATACATAGCCATACATTTCTTCCGATGAACATAGAAGGGTTTCTGAACAGAATGAAAAAATTTGTTAATCACCCTTATCTGTACGGGATAGTATTCAACTTTGCGGTGATAATATCGTTTCTCGTCAGTTTTGGAACTGTGGGAGAAAGCAATTTCGGTCTAGTGACCCTTCTAATGTTTATATTTGGAATTCTGGGAATTGCTTATTCCGTAGCGCTGATAACTTTTGATGGCGAAAACGATAAGAGATTCGGATTATACATATTCATCTTTGGCTTCATTCTCGTTCTTTTGGGTGCCATCAACTACAACATAGGTTTCATCGGCGCACTTCTTGGATTTTTCGGAATAATGCTATTGGGTATGGGCAGGAAAGAGATAGAGGAGAAAATGTGGTACGAGATATCCTCAATAGGTCTTCTTCTGGTTGCCATAGGGCCCGTTATTGGAGCCCTTTACATAAAAAGTCTTCCGATTGTCATGAGTATATTGGGTATTATTCTGTATATTATCGGCGGAATATTCATACTGTTGAAGGAGAGCACCTACAGAGGTAAGATGTATGCTATATTCGTTCTCGCTTTCATAAGTTATGCGATGATAGTTGTCATACCTATGCATGAAGCCGTTGGAATGCATGCCAACAGAACATATGGGATTTTTGATTCATCCATGGGATTTTTGAGTTTTGTGACCTTCATAATATCTTTCCTTCTCTACATCTATCTGTTTTACTCGGAAAAATCCAGGTACGAGGCGGAGAAGAAAAAAGCCCTTAAGGCGATAAGTAAAGGAGAATACGAACTCGCCATAAAGCACTTTGATAGGATGTTATCATACCAGAACACGGTGGAGGCGTACAACGGAAAAGCCATATGTCTTCTGAATATGGGAAGGATTGACGAGGCCAAGAAGGTGCTTAGGGAAGCATTATCTTTCTATCCGGATGAGCCATCAATTCTCACTAATATCGGAAACCTACTGATGCACAAGGATGATATTGACGGCGCTATAAAACTTTACAAGAGAGCGCTTAAGATTGACCAGAAGTACATACACGCTTGGAACAATCTGGGCAGGGCGTATATGCTTAAGGGAAGATTTGAGGAAGCGAAGAAGTGTTTCAACAATGCAAAGGTTATTAATCCAGAATCGGAAGTAGCGAAGATGAACATGGCGGAACTGGAGGAACTTTCACGAACGCCTCTGGAAATATGAAGGATTACGAGAAATTTATTTTCTCCTTGAAAAAAGAGGAAAGGAGTTTGCGCGCGATAAAGGAATTTCTATTGTATCTCGGAGACCCTCAAAATGAGTTCAAATCCGTGCATATAGGAGGCTCAAACGGGAAGGGCTCGGTAACCGAGATGATTTACAGAATTCTTGCGGAAAGGTATTTGGCGGGAAGGTACATTTCTCCCCACATAACTAAGTTCAACGAGAGAATAGCGATAAGCGGTGAAGAGATTGAAGATGATTACATAGAGGAATTCGTGGAACAAAACAGAAATATTGTGCAAAGCATAAAGATGCATTTCTTTGATTTCATAACGGCAATGGCTTTTAAATATTTTGCAGATAAATCCGCGGAGTGGGCTTCCGTGGAGGTCGGTTTGGGAGGAAGGTACGATTCAACTAATGTTATTAGACCTGTAATATCAGTGATAACGGGTGTGAGTTATGAGCATACAGACAAACTCGGCTCCAGTATGGAGGAAATTACCACTGAAAAGGCCGGGATAATAAAGGCCTCGCCTGTGGTCATAGGTCCAATGAACAGACTTGCTATGGAAATTTTGAAAAGAAAAGCAAAGAGGTATCTGGCGGTTGATGAGCATATAATCTTGGAGGATTACGAGATTGGGGAGCGTTCGGTGAAGGTTGTGGTTAGCGGAGAAGTGGACGGAAAATTCCAGATTAATTCAGGGGGAAAATACCAGATAAACAATATACTGACGACGCTTCTCGCAGGAAAATTCCTTGCGGATATGGGAGTGGTGGAATGGTCGGATATCAGAAAAGGACTTTACAAATCAAATTTTCCGGGAAGATTTGAAGTATTTGAGTTTGAGGGTAGAAAAATCATACTTGATTGCGCCCACAACCCATCCGCCGCCAGATACCTTGCGGATACTTATCTTCATTTGTATGGAAGGGACGGCTGTGCTGTTGTTGTTCAAATGAGGGATAAGAACTACCACGATTTTCTTCGGGAGATAAGCAGAGCAGTTAAGTGTATGATCATTCCGAAGTACGATTATTGGAGGGCGGCATCTCAAGAAAAAATGGTTCTTTTTGCTAAAAAATTCTGCGATGAAGTTATCCCTGCGGAAAGCGTATCATCTGCTATGGAGATTGCGGAAAATTACAATATAAATCTGGTAACAGGCTCCACATACTTGGTGGGAGATGTGAGGAGATGGCTGGTAAAAGAGCGATAATAGTCAACGGAGACGAGGAATTTGAGGAACTCGCTCTCTCCCTGGGATATCAAATTGTAGACAGAATAACCGTTAGAAGGAAGTATCCTAAATACTATATGGGGAAGGGCAAAGTGGAAGAACTAAAGAATAGAAGAGAAGAATTTGATATCCTTATAATAAACGATACACTGAAGGTCTCGCAGTGGTTCAATCTTGAAAAGGAATTGGGCAAAGAGGTATGCGATAAGATAAAGTTGATAATTGATGTCTTCGCCGAAAGAGCCAAAAGTGCGGAGGCGAAGTTGCAGGTTGAACTCGCCAGATTAAACTATCTTATGCCCATGGTGAGGGAGATAGTTCATCAGGCGAGGAGAGGTGAACATCCGGGTTTTATGGGCGGTGGGGAGTATGAGGTATCTCAATACTACCTTCTAATAAGGAAAAGGGCAAAAAGGATAAGAGAGAAGATAGAGAAGTTGAGGATGCACAGAGAACTAAGAAGGAGCAGAAGAAAGGAATTGGGCTTTTTCACAGTGGCGGTTGCGGGTTACGCGAATTCTGGTAAGAGTACTCTGGTGAAAAACTTATGCGGTGAGGAAAGAGTGGTTATAGATGGTAGGATGTTCTCCACATTATCCACAAAAACCACCCGTCTTGGGAAAGAGAAAATTCTCCTCACAGATACTGTAGGATTCATAAGTAATTTGCCTCACGAACTCGTGGAATCTTTCAAGGCTACGATAGAGGAAATCTACGAGGCAGATCTCATAATATTATTGCTTGATTCATCGGAGCCTCTGGAAAAATTCAGCAAAAAATTTATGGCTTCGCTGGAAATAATACCGGAAGACAGGTGGGAGAGGATTATGGTGGCTTTGAACAAAATAGATAGAAATCCCAAGGATTTAAAGGAAAAAATAGAGATTGTTAAAGAGAATATTGGGAAGGAGCCGATTCTTATATCCGCAAAGTACAAATGGAATTTGGATATTCTGAGGAATAAGATACTGGAAGAAAGTTCCAGAGGAAAAGGAGGGGGGTTGAGTACATAAAATTTTTGGTGAAAAAGTTTTTTGTACTCTCAAACCTTATCTTCCACTCCAGGAGGTGGTACCCCAGAATGAACCTCTTTGAGGAATATATAACTAAGAAGAGGATGCGTCTCTTCACGGGCAACCGCGAGATTCTCATGCCTTCATATATTCCCGAGAGGTTGCCCCACAGGGAGAAGGAGGTTAGTAGGCTTGGGGAGATTCTCGCTCCATCCTTGGAAGGTGTTAAGCCATCAAATGTTTTTATTTACGGTAAAACGGGCACGGGCAAAACCGCCGTGGTAAAATATGTGCTGAGAGACCTTGAAAGGGTAACGACGGTGCATAATTTGAATGTGAGGAGCATCTACCTTAACTGCGAGACGGTGGATACCCACTATTCCGTGTTGCAAAATATAGGAAATTTTTTCATGAAGAAGTGGGATGAGAGAATTCCTTTCACCGGGTGGCCAATGGAGAAAGTATACGAAACGGTGAAGGATAAATTGAACGATTTTGGCGGAATATTCATAGTGGTTCTGGACGAGATAGACAAGTTGATAACGAAGAGCGGAGATGATGTTCTCTACCATCTCCTCAATTTGAACGATGAACTAACAAAGGCAAGAGTATCATTGATAGGAATTTCCAACAACATTCAGGTTACTCAAATGCTGGATGCTAGGGTTAAAAGTCGTTTGTCGCAGGAGAGAATACTCTTCCCGCCATACAACGCATCTCAGCTCAAGGATATCCTTATGGATAGGGTTAGGTTAGCAAACGCGGAAGATGTGTTTAGCGAAGAGGTAATTGGACTATGTGCGGCGTTGGCAGCGCAGGAACATGGAGATGCGCGCAGGGCCATAGATCTGTTGAGGATTTCTTTGGAGATGGCGGAAAGAGAAGGCGCTGTTAGAGTACTTCCCCGCCATGTTTACGAAGCGAGCAGTCAGATTGAATTGAGTTGCGTTGCCGAGGCTATAAGAACACTTCCAATCCAGCAGAAATTGGTTCTTCTAAGTATACTTCTGAACAGCGAGATGGGCAAAATAAATCAAACTACGGGGGAGGTTTACGCCACTTACTCCAAGATAGCCAGGATGGTCGGTATGCAGCCGGTCACGCAAAGAAGGGTCACAGATTTCATATCAGAATTGGATTCTCTGGGATTAATATCCGCATCCCTAAAATCTTTCGGAAGATACGGTAGAACTAAGGTAATAAATCCTGCAATACCAGTTGATGAGGCGAAGGAGGTCATAGCGGAGGACCCGTTTCTGGAGGATATGAAAAACATTAAATTACCTAAGCAGACGGTTCTTCATTAACCTCCTCTTGTATATTCTCTCCTTTATCTTCATCATCTTCTTTCTTTTTCTCATCTTTCTCTTCGTTCTCTTCTCCCTTCGCAAACCTCGCTTTTATTATGGGTATTGCCAAGTTATCTATCACCATAGGAACTCCTATTATTACAATCAGCGTTATTATTAAAGAATACACGCTGTTGGCAGGAACATCCCTCATATTTCCCATAAAAAATAGTTTAATTATTCCGAACCAAGGGAGTTCACCTTGTGCAATTCCCACAAGCATATCTGGTGAGACCAATTTGGGACATATATTGCTGTTCTGGTCAACCGCCACATATCCCACACTCTGATAATCCGCTCTGGTGGCGAGATTGTAATCTCCCATAGTTATGAATCCTTCCCCCTTAGGTATCTCGTTTCCGTTGGGATTTCCGAATATTATAAGTAAATCTTTCTTTAAGTATCCAACATCGTGAATCAAAAGCCACTGCTGGGGCTTAACCCATTCCATAAAACTATTCGCGACATTGAACTTTATTGTTTTCCACTGGTTGCCCACTCCCACTTTGAAAGAATACTTTCCTCCAGGTTTTTCATAAACTTTGAGAGAATAGGTTATATGACCGTTTGGTCTGAGGTTATATGTTCTGGATTCGCCTTCAAAGGATACCGTTACGCTTACAGGCTGTGATGTGTTTGAAACGATCAGAACATTCCTCGTATAATCCTGCACACTTGAATTTGAAACCCAGGGATAGTAAAGTATGGCTATGTCCCCATCACTCAAGGGTATTTTTTCTTCCATCCTCTCGTCATCCGTGAAGGGGTATCCCCTTATATGCCAACCATCATCGTAATAGGCGTAAAGTATGGCGCGATGTATGATTGAATCCCCGCTCGGTGCATTGTAAATAATGACATCACCGTAATCTCCATATGTTTTGTAATCTCTGTGCGAAAACCTTGCCTCAACATAGGTAACTACTTTATCTGCGGGGGTACTTTTAACCAGAACTATATCGCCGGTGTCTATTATTCCGAACTGGGAATAGGAACCGTGCTGCATACTGCTGGATTCTATAACCACTATCGGGGGCCAAACCCCCGAGTAGGCATAGAGAATGCCAAAAATAATAGCCATTATGGCGGCCGCTGTGCCTATATCTCTCGCGAATAGTATGAGTTCTCTCTTCCAGTCCACAAAGCCCTTAAACACATCTTGTATAAATTTTTTTATATATCGTTATGTTGCCCGTTATTATGATAATCCTCACGGGAATGCCTGGAGCGGGAAAGGAAGAATTTGTATCCGTCGCAATTAAACTGGGTTACGCCGTTGTCAGGATGGGGGATATTGTCCGAGAATACACACAAAAAGAGGGGTTGGAAGTGAACAGTAAAAATGTGTCCATGGTTGCGCAGAGAGAAAGAGATTTGCACGGAGAGGATATATGGGCGAGAAGAACGGTTGAAAGGGTGAGGAAGTTGGGAGATAAAGTGGTAATAGATGGAACCAGAAGTTTGGCCGAGGTGGAGGTTTTTAAAAGAGAGTTGAACGATGTTTTTATAGTGGCCATTCTTGCTTCTCCAAAAACGAGATATGAAAGAATAAAAAGAAGGGGCAGGAAAGATGATATAATGAGTTACGAGGAGTTCGTTGAAAGAGATATGAGGGAGTTGAGGTGGGGGGTGGGAAATGTGATAGCCCTCGCAGATTATTATCTGGTAAATGAATCTTCGCTTGAAGAATTCCACAAAAATGTTGAAAACTTTTTAAAAAATAAAAATTGAAGGGGCCTCAGGACTTCTTCATAACAATTTCTATGGAGGACACATTCGTCGGGCCCCTATCGCTCTGAAGGGTCTCAGTCCCTATGCTTATTTTCTCATACTGCACAGAAGGCACAAACCTATTTCTCACGATCTCAGCGACATCCACTGCCTTGCTGATTGCCTTGCCTCTCGCCTTAATCACAACATTGTCCGCCCCTGTATTGAACTGGGTAACCACTGCAAGCACATAGTTCATTGTTGGCTTCTTTCCCACGAACACAACGTTTTCCTCGGCCATTGTTATCGCCTCCAAACGCTAAATATGGAAATAGTATAAATAGTTTGCGAATTGAATTGATTTTTTGTAAGGAGAAGATGCTCTCTGTATCTGTTTTATGTTCTCATTTTGCCCAAGAAAACAATTTAAATAAAGAGGTAATTACCCCTTTCTATGAAACTGTACGAATTTCAGGGCAAAGAACTGTTTAGAAAATACGGAATTCCAGTGCCCGATGGGTATGTGATTACCAGCGCTGAACAGGTTAAGGAAGTTGAGGGCGAGGTTGTTGTAAAATCACAGGTTCTGGTCGGCGGTCGCGGAAAAGCAGGAGGAATAAAATTTGCCAAAAGCAGAGAGGAAGCGATTGAGATCGCGAGGCAACTTTTGGGCAGTGAACTGAAAGGAACAAAGATTAACTATCTGCTGATTGAGGAGAAACTGAACATAGAGAAAGAATACTATCTGAGCATAACGATAGACAGGAGCAGGAGATGTCCGATAATAATGGCATCCGCGGAGGGAGGGGTAGAGATAGAGGAGGTTCCGGATGAACTTATTTACAAGTACTGGATAGACCCTCTAGCCGGGATATATCCCTTCGTAGCCAGAAATCTTGCCAAAAAATTGGGATTCGTGGGAGATACAGCGAAACAATTCATTAAAATACTTCTCTCCCTATATAAACTCTTCGTGGAGTACGATGCTGAACTGGTTGAAATAAATCCTCTTGTTCTAACG
>CAYVVU010000029.1:0-279 GCA_964455305.1 uncultured Thermoplasmata archaeon | reverse complement strand
GTAATCGTGGATTCCGATGCGGAGTACAGGCATTCGGATTTGCCCAAGAATGTTGAGGATATGACTCCACTGGAAAAATACGCATCTGAGAGAGGTTACGCTTTTGTGGAACTGGATGGAGATATAGGCGTAATCGCGAACGGTGCCGGCTTAACTATGGCTACGCTGGACGCCCTTCTTTTACATAATCTGCGACCAAAAACTTTCCTTGACCTCGGAGGCACGGATAGTGTTGAAAAGACCAAGAATGCCTTTGAGATCGTTCTCAAGGCGAATCCC
>CAYVVU010000028.1:0-18161 GCA_964455305.1 uncultured Thermoplasmata archaeon | reverse complement strand
AAAGAAAAGAGTGCAAATAATTTTATCTTTCTATTGGAACTTTGCTTCCTAGCGATAATCGTTGTGTGTTCCACCGTACTGAAATGGAGGGAAAGACTCCAGAAATCTTTTTAAATATCCTCTTTTTACGGTGTTTCAGGTGCTCGGATGAAGAGGAGTTCAAGACACTGGAAAAAGCGAGGCAAAATGCGATGGAAATGGCGAAAGAAGAGAATGCGCCGCCTTATGAGACAGAGAAGAGCTAAGAAGAAGTGATGGGGGTGTGGGGTAGCCAGGGATCCTGGCGGGCTCCAGTTACATGATGAGAAGCGGGTCGGCTGAAGATGATGAATAACTGGAGCGCTGACCCGTAGGAGAGACCCGCTGACCTGGGTTCGAATCCCAGCACCCCCACCTTAACCTTAAATATTTTTACGGGTTAATGAGGCCTATGGACATAATTTCGGTGATGCGAGACCCGAAGTACAAAAACTGGATTTCATCTGCAATACTCGTGCTTATAGGACTGGCTTTCATAGAAATACATGTTCTCACGCAGGTTTATTTCCACATATGGTTGTTTCCAGTTGTTATGTTTTTGGTTTACCACTACTTCAATGTATGGAAGTTAAAGCCGAGAATACTGTACGGATTACTCGTAATATTCTTAGTGTACATAATAGGGAACGGTATATATGCCCATACAATCTACAATGCTAAACCTTACTGGGTAAAAGTTCCAGTAAGCGACGATGAAGCATATTTCGTTCGTCTAACACCTTTTTCGGGCGGAAAAATATATCACTATGAGGTCTATATAAACGGAACGCATAATGATTCCATAACACTGAGAATTTACAAATATGATGGAAGCATAAAACTATTTTCAATGTATTCAGCAGAACCAACATTCAGAAATAATAAAACTTTCTATACAATCAATGTATCTGCCGATAAACTGGAGGAAGGAATATACTACTTCAACTACTCATTCATGAACAGAGCGGATGATAAAAATATCAGATACGCCGCCTTACCTGGCCCCATAAATATGGATGAGAGCAGTTTTTATCTCTTTCTCTGCCAGTCCATGGCGTTTTCGTTCTCCCTTCTCGCAGTAATATACTCCATGCTTATGGTTGCAATACACTACACGAGAGAAGGAGGGAGGAACGCTGCAGAAGTCGGAGAAGAGTAAGGTTGAGATAGCGGAGGAATACCGCAGGAAGGGAATGCTTGATGATGCGATACTTATCCTTAGAGAGTGCATAAGGGAAGATAGGGATAACACAGATGCTTATATTCTCCTTATGGATGTTCTTTTGCAAACTGATGATATACCCGGTGCGAGGGATGTGGCCGAAAATCTTAAGGAGGTTGTTTCTGGAAGGGAGGATGAGGCAGAAATCCTTCTCAGGATAGCGGAAGTCTTTGCATATTATGAGGAGGTGAAGGACGCCCTACACTATGTTAATGAATCCCTGAGAATAAAGCCAACCGCCGAAGGCTGGAATCTCCGCGGAAACCTAATGTTTCTTATGGATAGGTATGAGAACGCGTTGCGCTGTTATAACGAGGCATTAAAACTCAATGGGAATAACGAGGAGGTATGGAACAACAAGGGATTCATACATTTTGTTCTTCAAGAATACGATAAAGCTATAGAACATTTCAAAAAAGCCATAGAGATAAATCCCGATTATCGTTCCGCTTATTATAATCTGGCGTATACATACCATGCAATGAACGAATTGGACAAAGCCATAGAATATTATGAAAAATCGCTGGATATAGATCCTAACGATGAGGTGTGTTGGAACAATCTCGGCAATGCCTACTACAATCTCGGAAGGTATATGGAAAGTATTCCCTATTTCATGTTTTCTCTTCTCGTAAACCAAAAATACGAAATTGCCTGGAACAACATAGGAAACGCCCTGGACAAAATGGGTTTTCACGAAATCTCTATATTTTTCCACGATAAGGCGATAGAGTGCAATCCTAAATTTGACTACGCTTGGTATGCCAAGGGATATGCAAATTACAAACTGGGCAACAAAAAGAAAGCATACCAATATGTTATGAAGGCACTTTCGTTGAACGACTCCAATGACTATGCCTGGAACCTTCTCGCTAAATTATATTGGGAAGAGGGAGATTTGATTGAGGAGGCGATAGATGCTGCAAAAAAAGCGGTGGAGATAAATCCAGAAAATATAGATAATCTGAAAACACTTTATGAATTTCTAAAAGAATCTGGCAGGATTTACGATGCAAGGAAAATTCTGGAAAAAATTATAGACAAGGCGGAGGGGGAGGAAAAGGGAAGATGGCTTATGGAGGCGGGCAGATACGAGGATGCCCTAAATTATTTGAAAGGCAAAGAAAAAATGGAATGCCTTTTTGTACTAGGAAAATATGAGGATATAGTGGAATCCGCTGGAGATGGGGAGGAATTATATTACAAGGCGATGGCGTATGTAGAAATGGAAAAATACGAGGATGCCCTAAAAACTCTTGAAAAAATTCCAGAAGAAATGTGGGATGACAGATATAAAGAAATAAAAATGGTGTGTATGGCTCATCTGGGTTACAGAATAAATATAAGGGATGTGTTGAAGCTAAGTACAAAATCAGCATTGAGAATCTGTTCCGCGCTTTACGATTCCGGTAGGATTAGCGAGGCAAAAAAAATATTGGAAAAATTGAGGAGAAGAGGGGAGGAGGAACCTCTAATATACGGAATCCTTTCAGATATTTACGAGAGAGAAGGTAAAATAAAGATTGCGAGAAGATATCGCTTGATATACAGGGGGTTCGCAAATGAGAAGATATAAACTGGGAAAGAAAGAACTCAAAAGAATCAAGAATGTTGCTATGCTGTGGAATATAAAGGTAAAGGAGTGCGATGTGATTGATGAAGGGAGAAAAAAAATTTATCTGTGCAATGACCTGCCCTACTTCGTGGAGGAAAACAATATTATTTATCCCACCGTGATTGCTTTGCTAAACGAGGATGAGCATAGGATAAAAAAGGTAATTGTGAATATGGGGGCAGTAAAACCGATAACAAATGGTGCAAATGTATTCGCCGCAGGCATAATTGATGCCTCTGAGGATATCGCAGAAGGGGATATCGTTGGAGTGTACGACGAGAAATACGGAAAAGCCATCGCGGTCGGATTGGCAGAGATGTGTGGGAGAGATATGAAAAATTTAAATAAAGGACTCGCCATAAGGAATTTGAGCCACATCGGTGATGAATTATGGAAAAGGTTCGTGAGGTGAGAAAGTTGTCGGATATATCAATATATATGTACAGGCCATTTGAGGGTAAGGATGCCGTGATAATAGAGGGTTTTCCATCGGTCGGGCTTGTGAGCATGCTAGCAGCCGGATATATCGTCAGTAACCTCAAATTGAAGAAGTTGGGAGTAATAGTTTCTCCACATATGCCTATGGTGTCGGTGATAACCCAAGGAACGCCCTCGCATCCTATAAGAATTTACGGAAACGATAAAGTTGTGGTATTCATATCAGAATTCTATCCACCGGATAAACTCATACTTCCCCTCACCCAGAAAATTTTTGAGTTCATGAATGCATATGAATGCAAAGCTATAATAACCACGGAAGGGATAGAATCTGGCGGGGAAATATCAAAGGATGTGAATGTTTATGGAATTGCAACAACCGAAGAATACAGAGAAAAACTGAAAGATTTGGGAATACCCTTGCTGTACGATGCCATATTAACAGGCGTGACGGGAATGCTTCTTAACGAGGGAGAGAGAACCCGCAGAAATGTTGTTGGCCTCATAGCCGAAAGCCATAAAGAATATCCCGATGCCCGAGCCGCAGCGAAGATAGTGGAAAAAATTTCAGCTCTTGTGAACTTGGAAATAGATGTTGAACCCCTTTACCAAGAGGCAGAAGTTCTGGAGAGAAAAATAAAAAGCCAGTTGGAGAAAGCAAAACCTCACATAGAGAAGCATAGGTATATGGGTATGTTCGCATGAGAAAAAAGCAATTGGAAATAATTCTGCAGAGAGTGTTGGAGGATTTTCACCCAAAGAAAGCGTACTACGAGCAGTATTCCACCCCACCTACGATAGCGGCTGATATGTTATTCATAGCGATGAAGGATATCATCGGAAAGAAAGTAGCGGACTTAGGCTGCGGAAATGGAATTTTGGGAATAGGCGCGAAGTTGCTTGGTGCAGAGAAAGTTTTCTGTGTTGATATTGATGAGAGAGCCATAGAAACAGCCAAGAAAAACGCGAGCAAGCTCGGAGTGGATATAGAGCTTTATAATATAGATGTGGAGGATTTTTGCATTTCCGTGGATACTGTTATTCAAAATCCTCCCTTTGGATGTCAGGTTAGGAACGCTGACAGAAAATTTTTGAGAAAAGCGGTGGAAGTAGGGAATGTTGTTTACTCTCTTCACCGCTCGAAAACCGTAGAGTTCATTAAGAAGTTCTGCATGGAGGTTTTGAGCGCGGAGGCCGAGGAGATAAAAATGTACAGATTCCCGATAAAGAGGGAGTTTGAGTTTCATCGCGATGATGTAAGGATGTATAATGTATCGCTAATCAGAATAAGGAGGTTTTGAAAATGAAGGTCGCAATACCCGGTGAGGTTTTAGCTACAGCGGAGGAATACCTGCCCGGAGAAGGAGTTGTGGAAATAGAAGGAAATCTCATAGCCACCGTGCACGGAATAGTTGAGATTGATAAGGAGTTGAGAATAAATGTTAAAAGGATTGCGGAATGGCCCGAAATAAGGGATGGCGTGGAAGTTTACGGCATAGTGACGGATATCCTGGATGAGTTCGTTATAGTACAGATTGTGAGTGTTGACGAAATGGATAGAGAGATTGTCGGGGGCGATACGACGGGAATAATACACATCTCAAAGATAAGCAAGCAGTTTGTTGACAAAATAGGCAAATTTTACAGAATAGGAGATATAATAAGAGCGAAGGTTTTAAGAGCGAAGCCATCAATTAGGCTCGGAACCATAGGCAGAAGATACGGTGTGGTTCTGGCGAGATGCATGAAGTGCAGGAGACCTTTGGAATTTATTGCGGGCAAACTTTACTGTCCGCACTGCAAAAGGATAGAGACGCGAAAAATCGCGTATGATTATAGAAAAGTGGAGTGGTCAAAATGGAAAAGGAACTGGAAGTAAGAGTTGATAAAATATCCAAGGAAGTGGATGAACTTAGAAAAGAAGTAAAGGAAATGAGAAACCTTCTTAACGAACTTATGCAGATAATAGTTCTTCGCCTAGAAGCGATGGCCTACGATGAAGATGAGGAAATCTATTATACGTGATGTCTATGGAAAACTGGGTTGAGAAATATAGGCCTAAAACGCTGAAGGAAGTTGTCGGAAACAAAAAGGCCATTGAACAATTGGTACAGTGGGCGCTGGAGTGGGAGAGAAAAAAAGCAAGCGAAATAAAAAAGAAAGCCGCTGTTCTGGACGGTAGGCCGGGTGTAGGTAAAACCTCTGCTGCCCTCGCTTTGGCAAACGATTTCGGATGGGATGTTATTGAACTAAATGCAAGCGATGTTAGAAATGAACAGCAGATAAAGAAAATAGTAACATCAGGAGTAAGACTTCAGGCCATAGGGGCCGATGGTAAACTCAGAAAAAGAAAACTGATTGTTTTGGATGAAGCGGATAACCTATACGAAGCAAGAGGAAAGATGGGCGATAGGGGTGGAAAGAAAGCCATAGTTGAAGCCATAAAAATTACACAACAGCCGATAATATTAATAGCCAACGATTCTTTCCAACTTTTCAGTGGATACTACGGCTCGCTTTTGAAAGGATTGTGCGAAATAATAAAGTTTAACCGATTGAGACAGAATGAAGTAATAGCGGTTCTCAAAAGAATTTGCGCAGCAGAAGGTATTAAATACGACTATCAGGCACTTAAGATAATAGCGGCGAGGGCAATGGGGGATTTGCGCGCCGCCATAAACGATTTGCAATCCGTGGCGGAAGGTAAGAAATTTATAGGCGTGGATGATGTAAACGCTCTCGGATATAGGGATGAGTGGAAAAATATATATGAAGGGGTATTGAGAATACTTCATACAGAATCCTTTTTGGCGGCGAAGGATATTCTGCGTAAAATAGATGAGGATCCAGACTACATACTTCTGTGGATAGAAGAAAATGTGCCGTTAGAATACACCAAACCAGAGGATTTGGCGAGGGCGTACGAATACATATCCCGCGCGGATGTTTTTCTGGGAAGAGTTTTCAGGAGACAGTATTATGGACTGTGGAGGAACGCCATGGATATGATCGCGGCGGTTAGTGTAGCAAAAGATAAAAAATACGAAGTGCATCCTAAAAAGTACAGTTTCCCATCATGGCTAAAAATCATGAACATCAGCAAGGAAAGGAGAGAGAGCAGGAAAAAAGTTACTCTTAAACTTGGAAGATATCTCCACACATCCTCCAATAATATTGCAGAGGATATCGTATATTACGGCGAGATTATGAAACGAATGGAGAAAATCGGCGTGTTCCTAACAAAAAAATTGCATCTCAGCGATAAAGAGCTTATGTTTATATTCAGAGATGCGGGTACGGTGGAACGAATTCTGAACAAAACTGAGGATTTGGAGAAGTTTGAATGAATCTGTATGACAGATTACTGCTATATATAATCGCTGATTCGCATTACGGAAAAGAGGAGGAGATAGCTGAAACTGTTCTGAGATGCGGAGCCACAGCGGTGCAACTCAGAGCTAAGGACCTCGCTGATAGGGATATCTACGAAAAAGCGAAAAAAATTAGAAAAATCGCAGATGAATATTCAGCGCTTTTTATAGTGAACGATCGTGTTGATCTGGCCATATTGAGCGGTGCGGATGGCGTACATCTCGGTGCAAAAGATTTGCCAATAAAAGCGGTTAAGGAAAAATTCCCTGAACTTATAGTAGGAGCCACCGTAAGAAACACTGTTCAGGCAAAAAAGGCCATAAAAGATGGTGCGGATTACTTGGGTGCAGGAAGCGTTTTTCCTTCTCCAACTAAGAAGGCAAAGGTTATAGGCGTGGATGGCCTTAAAAAAATAGTGAATTGTTCAAAAGTACCTGTTGTAGCTATAGGAGGAATAACCCTAAATAAAATAAAAGATGTTATGAAAACAGGTGTATGCGGAATAGCGGTAATTTCTGGAATTATGGCGTATGAAGATATTTGTGAAGGTGTGAAAAAATTTCGGAAAGAAATTTTTAATAGTTTACATGGTTAAGGTTATGTATGCATCGTGTGGTGCTTGTCGCTCTACTAACAATTTCCTTGTTAGCTGTATTTGATAGTTTTGATGCTTATGCTCAGCAAAATAGAGAATTTGTAAATGCATACATATGGCCTGAGGTTCCATTACCCAACACAACAATAGAGATATATGCAGTTGTTGATAACGCAAATTCTGTAGAAGTACAGATATGCATAAATGATATTTGCCTTTTGCCAAAAAGCATGACAAATATGGGCAACAACACCTACTTCTATAGATACATACCAGGTGAGGGTAACAATCCCCCAACAAACGATGGGGATGTTTTTTACTATCATATAATAGTTGATGGAAACGAAGTATTCGTAGGTAATTCAACTATCATAATGAATGAAAAACCAAAAATAGAAAATTTCATAGTAAATCCAAAATATCCAAAACTTGGAAATAATATAACCGTTAGTTTTGATGTTTCCGATGATTTCGGAGTACATAATATAAGTGTAGTGATAGAAAACCCTGCAGGCGAGAACGACTTCCCATATATTTCAGAAAACAACGGAAATTATTTCTTCAATTACACACCTCTGTATGAGGGAAATCATCTTGTGAAGATAATAGCTTATGATAACTCAAACCAATCCAATACCTCAATTTTTAGATTCTTCGTTTATCCGGAAATAGGAGAGGATGCAAATCCACCAAAGGTTTTAGATATATATGCCGTAGCAAAAAATAAAAAGATGACTCTAACTGTTTACATATATGATGAATCCGGTGTTATGGAGGCAAAAGTTCAGGTAAATTCTTCATGGTATGTGCTTGAAGAAACAAACGAGAGTATTTTCAGCGCCGAGGTTCCGCTGGCTAAATCGGTTAGAATATATGCAAGGGATCCTTACAATAATACTCTCAACTCCACATTCAAGGTAAAGATCTTTGGTATCCAAACCGCGAAAATGAACAATGAAGGAGGAGTAAGTTATATTTTGTTGATCCTACTTGGACTAATAATAGGTCTAACAGTTTTCGTTCCAGTGAAATCATATATTCTGGTCATCCCAATAGCTGTTGCGGCCATAGTCGCTTCATTCATATATTCGTTACATATATACAGTATAGAGGCTGGAGGAAATGTTTACAATGGAAACACATGCTGGAGCTGTCTGGCTCTGCAACCTAAAAGTGGAACTGAAGATTTTCTGGTAAACTATCCAAATGGAAGCATAGTACATCATCCTCAGTGGGTATTGAGTCTCGTTGCGGAAAAACCTCTTCTCATATATGTCCATCAGGTTCCGTGTACTGGATGCGAAATACAATGGGAGAATATGGTCAAAGCAGGAATAGTCACCGAAGATGGTAGCATCGGGGATAAATATAAGGGAAAAATAAATTTGGTAATACTTGACGCTACAATAGGCTCGGAAACTAGAAATAAGGCGTTAGAGGTCCTCCGAATATACTCCTTAGGTCTTCCGGGCACGCCTACAATAGTCGTGCTGACCAAACACCAAGGAAAAATCTACTGGTTCTCCAAAAGTGGTGTGGTGGAAGGTAATGAACTCATAAAAACATTGGATAAAGCAATAGAACTTTATGGTGGGTGAGAAATGAAACTGAGAACCTACAGAATAACAATGCAGTTTCTTATATTTGTTTCACTTAACCTTGGTTTGATTATAAGCTTCCATGGATTTCCTCTGCCTGTTTTCTACTGCCACGCCTGTCCATTCGCCACGGCTCTGTGTCCGCTGGGCGCCATGGAATATGCGGTTATAGTATCACCCATTCTTATCCTTTACATTTTTGGAGTATTATCGCTCTTCGGAGGTACATTCGGAAGAGCAACTTGTGGATGGGCATGTCCGATAGGAGCGCTTCAGGACTTAATTGGTAAGAAAGCAAAATACAGGGATGTTAAAAAACTGAGACCTTTTAGATATGTAAAATACATACTTTTGATTCTCACCCTTATACTCTCGTATCTTCTATCGGAAAAGGTTTTCTGTGACTACTGTCCCATAGGATTTTTGACTGGTACGATACCTACTCTTATAATAATGCCGGGTTTTGTGGAGCCCTTAGAGCCCTTCTTCATCATAAAGATTATACTCACATTTGGATTCTTTATTCTGGTACTCTCCATAGTAAGAGGATGGTGTAAATATATATGTCCAATAGGTGCGCAGCTATCCCTTTTTAACAAAATTTCGCTTGTGAAAATTACCTACGATGAAAGCAAATGCTCCTTCTGCTATATGTGCCGGAGAGTATGCCCGATGGGAATAGACCCAATGCGCGAGTCTGACTCACCGGAGTGCATAAGATGTGGGAGATGTGTTGAAATATGTCCTCAAAAGGCGCTAAAATTTGAGTTAAGAAAGCCTTATGTACGGTGAATCACTGCTTTATGGACTCATAATCGGTTTAACGGGATGTTCGCTATGTTCCTACCCACTGGCATCCATATCCTCAAATTACAAAAAGAGCATACTATATATATTCCTCTCAAGAGGTTTGGCGGCCCTTATTGCCCTACCATTAATATTTCTTGTTTTTTATGCCGGTTTAGCATCATCTATTATAATGCTTGGTATAGGAACATATGGATTTATGTGCGCTTTGGAGGGGAAAAAATTCTCGTGCAGGCCGGAATCCTCTTTACTTGCCTCTACGCTATGTATGTTTGAAGGTGCCCCTGCAGTTCTCGCATCCTCAAGTATCATAGAAGGAATAATAAACGCTTATTTGTTTTCATTCGGAACAATAATTCCTCTTCTCATAATGCTGAAATTCAATAAAAAAATTGATAATAATAGATTTCTTCTCGTGCTTTCTGGATTACTTATAATCATATCTATGGTTCATCTATATAGATTTTTTGGAATAATACTCTACGGCTATGTTCAGTAAGGCATCCACAAACATTATATAATTTGTCCGCATAGGTGTAAATGATGAGAGTTCTGTCCACTGGTGTGAAATACTTGGACGATATAATAGGTGGAATTCCCGAAATATCCACTACTTTGCTCGTAGGCCCTCCTGGAAGTGGAAAAACTCTTTTGGCGACGCAATTTTTAGTTGCTGGAGCTATTCGCGGTGAAAATGTATTGTATATCTCGCTTGATGAATCCGCTCAAGAGTATGTGGAGGATTTTCGTACACTTGACCTTCCTCTGGAGGATGTTTATGTTTTTGATGCTGTTCCAGCGGTTGGAAAAAAAGAAATAAAACCCTTCAGGGAGATCTCAATAATAGCGGAGCCAACCAAAGTAAAGTTCATGAGCACCACAAAGAAGGTTTTGGAGGTTGATGTTCTCACTCTCCTATCTAATTTGAAGAGTGTTTTTGACAAAAGGAGATACGATAGAATAGTGGTGGATTCTCTTACCTCCTTAAAATATTTTTATACAAGAGGTCTGGATGAGGATGCTTCCTCCCATGCTTTCGTTAATTTTCTGCGAATGAATGCAAATTCATCGGTCATAATTATAGCGGAGGACTTTGAAGATTTATCGGTGGAAAGGGCTTCCGTGGATAATGTATTTTACCTCAGGCCCGAAAAAGATATGTCAAGAGTGTATTTGGTTCTTGAGAAGTTTTCTATGCCTCATGATGTTTATGTTATCCCATTAGTTCTCGGAGACAAGGGGTTTGAAGTTGAAGAGCGCTTTTACCGTATATATATAGGAGAGGTCTGTGTTGAGGAGAAAGAGGTCAAAGAGATCATAGAAGAAACTGTAGAAACTCCGCCCGAAGAGGGAATGATTGTGGAAAATGAAGTATCCCCCGTGGAAAATCCAGAATCGCATATTGAGGAGGAAGAGTTCAAAGAAGTCATTGAGAAGGTTAAGAAAGTTGAACAAAAAAAGAAAAAGAAAAGAAAGAAGAAAAAGAGGGGGAAGAAAAAATGATGTTCGGTATGAAGAGAAGAGTGAAATTCGGAATAGACGCTCTTGACGAGATGTTGGGCGGCGGCCTTCTTAAAGGAAGGGTCTATATACTGAGCGGAGACACCGGTGCAGGTAAAACCTTGCTTGTTTTTAGGTACCTTATGGAGGGTTTGATAAATGAGGAGGATTGTTTATATATCGCGGTGGACAAATTCCCATCATCCATTCTCAACTACATAATGTTAAATTTCGGATGGAATATGAGCGACTTACATGTGATGGATGCGGTTCCATCACATAGGTTGTACACAACAGCCCCATCAGTGCATGACATAACGGCAAAGGGAGCGATTGTAAGTGCTTCGCAGATAGATGAAAAAAGCGTGGAAAGAGGGGAATTGACCGTAGAATCAATAATCATAAAGATATCAAGGCAGCTTCAAAATGTCAAATACTCAAGAATAGTTATGGATTCTCTTACTACCTTTAAAAAATTTGGTGCCGGCGATGAAAAGGAAAAGCAGGCGGTTCAAAAACTCTTCAGATTTCTTGCGGATACGGGAGCTACATCAATAATAACCGTAGGCGACCCCCACCAAATGGATTTGAGAGCGGAAAGAATTTTGGCTTCGGGACACATCCACATACATAAAAAGCATGTCGTTGAGAGGGGAATTCCCCGGACAGAAAGGTATATCCAGGTTCTCAAAATGCGCGGGTCCTCTTTTGACCCGTATCCTCACAGGTATCTGATAACAAAATATGGTGTTACAGTTGAAAGGGAGAAAATGCCGTTTGAAATACTAACATCATGAACAAAAAATGGCGTAGGTTAGCAATCGTATCGGTTATAGTTAGCGCCGCATCTCTTCTAATAATTTCACTTCTCGGCTTAAATTACAAAGCTCTTGAAAACATTGGGAAAATCAACCTATTTTTTTTGGCCTGTGCATTCGGGTTCCATTTTCTTTCCCTCTTCTTCTGGGGGATAAGAATAAAAATTATGGCTAGAATCCTCAATGAAAGAATTTCTCTGCGAAGAAGTTTGCACATAGTTCTGGTAAATGTTTTTGTTGGCGCGATAACCCCTTCTCAGATGGGCGGAGAACCAATAAGAATTAAAATGCTTACCGAAGATGGGCTGAGTAGTGGAGGGGCTACAGGTCTTGTTGTTAGTGAGAGAATAGTGGACTTCATATTTTTGATGTCGTTTGCCCCAATAATATTTTTTCTGGCAGGAAGGGAATTCACTATAAGTTCCTTTGCCCCAATCCTCTACGGTGGATTCATACTTTTAATCATTCTCTTGGCATTTTTCATATTCGTGGTTGCGAAAAGAGAGAAAGGTACCCAAATGCTATGCAATATAGTAAAAATATTCGTTAAAAAGAGAGATAAAAGAGATAAAATCTGCAAAAAAATAGAGAAGGAAATGAGAAACTTTTCCGATACTATGAAAAACATGCTATGGAAAAAATCTAATTTCTTTAAGATCATTCTGCCCACGGCCGCTCTCTGGGTTTGCGACATGATCGTGCCTTCAATAATATTACTTGCGCTGGGTCAAAACCCATACTGGTTGTTTTCACTGGCGGTTCAATTTCTTATAATGATTGCAACAATACTACCCCTAACTCCCGGTGGAAGCGGTATAGCGGAGTTCGGTTCATTCATACTCTACGCCCAAGTACTGCCCATCGGTGTGGTATCTGTTCTCACTATACTGTGGAGAATCACTCTCTTCTACACCAATCTTATTGTGGGTTTCGTATTTACCTTTCTCTACCTGCGGCGCAAACTCTGAAATTTATACTTTTTTCCGTCGCATATCACATAACCACTTTTAATAACATATTTTTTGCATTTTCTCTCCAGAAATTTTTCAATGAGAGCCCTCCTCACCATCGGGTCATCTTCGGCGATTATTTTATCCACATAAGCCCTATCCTCTTCTGTTTCCGCAATATTGTATAGAGAGGAAAAATCCACATAAGATTTTCTCTTCCACTCTCTCGGAACAAATTTTCCTATGAATACCCCCGCTATGAATCCGCCTACATGGGCAATATGGGCTATATTATCCGATGTCAATAAAAATGTTGCCAAACTTTCAATGATCGCCATAGTAAGAATGGCATACTTCGCCTTAACTCTCCTCATAAACACGAAGCCGAGAAACATGGATATTTCCTCGTTTGGATACCTTATGAGGAATGCACCCAGTATACCAAATATGCATCCGGATGCACCAAGAACCGGAGAATTTTGTCCAAGATGAGAGAAATAGTAAAAGATATTTCCTGTAATACCCCCGATAAAGAAGTACAGAAGAATGCAAATATTTCCATCCCTATCTTCAAGTGGAATACCAACGAGAAGAAAAACAAGAACATTGATAATTATATGGGGTGCGGATGCATGCGTGAACATAGAGGTGAAGAAGCGAAGAATATCGGGCTTCGCAGGATTAAAAGCAACCGAATACAGAGAATCTCCCATTTCAAGCATAATAATTTCTATAAAGAATATTATGAAAAGGGTTGAAGAAATCGTTATTACCGCACTTCTCTTTGTGGAAATTATAATAGATAATACGGCTAAAACAACAACTATGTACTCTAGCATTAGAGCTTTTTCTCCACTAGTTTTGTAGCGAGGGTTACGAAAGCTTCTTCAACTCCCTCTCCCGTCTTCGCACTGGTAAAGAGATACTTTACGGCATTGTATTTTTCCGCCATACTTTTGAGATCTTCTTCGCCCCATTCGGCATTCTCCTTCAAATCGTACTTGTTCCCCACAAATATTATCGGCTTTTCCCCAGTTATTTTGAGTATCTCCTTAAGCCAGTCGTCCAGAGCCAACAATGTATTTTTCCTTGTAATATCAGCAACTCCTATAAGGCCTTCCGCACCGTAAAAATACGCATCCTTGAGCAGTTGTCTGAAACTTTCTTGGCCCATAATATCCCATATCATCATATCTACCCGCACATCCTTCCCCGAAATATTGAGAGTAACCGATTTCTTGGAAACCTTTGTACCTATCGTGCTCAGGTATCTTTCATCAAAGGTATCGTAGACGAATCTCCTTATCAGCGAAGTTTTACCCACCGCTGGCTCCCCAAACAGACAGATTTTGAACTTGAATATCCTCATACAAAACCCAAAAATAGCATGGTATAAAAACTTTAATACTATTACGCAAATAACCCCGTATGCAAGAGATGATAAAAGAGTATAAGAGAAAAATAGAGGATGTGCTTGACGAATTTTTCAAAGAGAAGATTGAGTATGCCTCCCGATTTGGTACTGAGATAAAAGAAGCGGTGGAGCATTTGCGGGAATACACGCTTCGTGGAGGTAAAAGATTGAGAGCGATACTTATGATAAAGGGATATGGATTACTCAAAGAGGAAAATGAAGAAATAGTAAAAGCAAGTTCCTCGTTGGAACTTATTCAGAGCTATTTACTCATACATGATGATATTATGGATGAAAGTGAACTTAGGAGAAATGGGCCAACTTACCACAAAATATACGAGAAGAAATTTAAAAATAAATTGGGAAATTATTCCGCCAGATTCGGTGAGAATATGGCTATTATAGCGGGAGACCTCGCGGATGCCTATGCCAAAGAAATTTTATTAAAAAGCAATTTTCCAGAAGATTTAAAAAACAAGGCTGTGAAGAAACTCACTGAGATTATAGAACATACCGGATACGGCCAGATTCTTGACATCTTTTCCTCTGTTAGGGAGGATTTCGGGGTGGAGGATTTACTCAAAGTGCATAAACTAAAAACGGCAATATACACGATAGACGGCCCTCTGCAAATAGGCGCGATATTAGCCGGCGGGGATGAGGATTATTTAAGAAAAATAAGTGACTACGCCATACCTGTAGGAATAGCTTTTCAGATTCAGGACGATATACTCGGGCTTTTCGGCGAGGAAGATGTTATAGGAAAACCGGTAAGTTCAGATTTGGAGGAAGGGAAGAAGACCCTCCATATACTCTACGCTATGGAAAATGAAGAGCATAGGGAGTACATAATGAGCGTTCTCGGAAAAAAGAATATAAGCAGAGAGGAACTGAATAAGGTCAGAGAGATCGTGAGAGAGAGTGGTGCACTGGCCAGAGCGGAGGAGTTCGCAACAAAACTTGTGAATGATGCGCTAAGCGCATTGGAGAAAATTGATGGAAGGGATGAGGCGAAGGAATTTCTTAGATATATCGCAAATTATGTGGTGAAAAGGAGGTATTGATATGTTCTGTCCGAAATGTAAAGGATTGATGCATCCGAAGGGTGATAAATGGATATGCAGCAAATGTGGATACGAAATGTCTATGAAACAGGAGGATAAAAACAGGAAAATCATTGCAGAACACGAGAAAAAGGAAACGGCGATAATAGATAGAGATATAGAAACCCTGCCCCTAGATGAATCCGTGGTATGTCCAAAGTGCGGTTCCCGAGGTGCATACTGGATGCTTCGCCAAACCAGGGGAGCGGACGAGCCCGAAACAAGATTTTATATATGCAAGAAATGCGGACATCGTTGGAGGGAATATTGAGGTGATGCCCGTGAGGATGAGTCCCGCGCAGATGAAGAGGTATATGAAGCAGTTAGGCATTAAAACCGAGGAGTGGAGCGATGTACGTGAAGTAATAATAAGAAGAGATAGCGGAGATGTTATAATAAAAAATCCCAGTGTTGTTATAGTGGACGCTCAAGGTCAAAAGATATTTCAGATAACAGGAGATATAAAAACCGAAGAAGAGGTAAAGAGAAAATATACAGAGGAAGACATCTCTCTCGTTATGGAACAGACCGGGGCAAGTAGAGAGGAGGCGATAAAAGCGCTTGAGGAGTGCGATGGTGAGGTGGCGGAGGCAATACTCAAGTTACTCGGTGGATAGATATGCGTGAAATTCTTGAAGAAGTACTGCAAAGAATAAAGCCAACCGATGAGGAAAGAAAGAAAATAGATGAAACCGTGAGAGCGCTTGAAAGAAAAATAGGGGAAGAGCTATGCAACAGAGGATTTGAGGATGTTGAAATAAAACTGGTGGGTTCCGTAGCCAAAGACACCTATCTTCGTGGAGATGTTGATATAGATTTTTTCCTTCTTTTTCCGCAAAATTACTCCGAAAAAGAGATTGCACACCATACTCTGTCAATCGGAAAGAAAATACTGGAGAACTACGAGGAAAAATACGCTCAACATCCGTATGCAAGAGGGAGATTCAATGGTTTCAGCGTAGATATAGTTCCTTCTTATAAAATAGAGGCGCCAGAGGAGTTAAGAACAGCTGTGGACCGAACACCCTTACACACCGAGTATGTAAGAAAGAACTTATCCGATGAGCAAAAGGATGATGTTCGTTTATTAAAAGCGTTTATGAAGGGCATCGGTGTTTACGGAGCTGAGGTAAAAGTTGGTGGTTTTTCTGGATATCTGTGCGAACTCCTTGTGATAAAATACCGAAGTTTTTTGAAAGTTTTGGAAAACGCGTCAAAGTGGAGAAAGCATGTTTTAATATTCATTGAAAGAAAACCAGAGAGAAAATTTGAAAAAACCCCGTTAATTTTTGTAGACCCCGTGGATGCGAGAAGAAACGCCGCCGCGGCGGTGAGAGAGGAGTCCTATTATAAATTCATACTGGCCTCAAAATCTTTTCTGAAGAAGCCAACCATAGATTTTTTCTTTCCGAAAGAATTGAAAGGCAGCACAGAAGATTTGAAGAAATATATAGAAAAAACTGAATTCAAAGTTTATATCATAAAAATCATTAAGCCAGAGACTGTTGAGGATGTTCTCCATTCTCAGCTCCAAAAATTTTCAAGGATAGTCTACAACATACTTAAAAAATGGGAATTTCTACCAAGAAATGTATTTTATTTTATAACTGAAAAATATGTGTATTTGATTTTTTCTGTTGAAAGAGACTCGCTTCCCAAAGCAAAAGTTCATGAGGGGCCTCCAGTATGGACGGATAATGCTGTGGATTTCGTTGAAAAATGGTCCTCGTTGGGCATAGAAGGGCCTTATATTGAGAATTCAAGATTATACGCCATAATTCCCCAAAAAATTAGATCTCTAAAAGATGTTCTGTACCATGAATTACGGGAACGGGATATCGGAAGTCACCTAAACAGATTCAAGGATAGTATGGAAATTACTCCTCTGGATTCTGTGCTGGAAAATTTGCGCCCAGAAGAAATTGAGGAAATTTACAGAGGTCTCCTCAGAAAATTACCTTGGATGGTTTGATACTTACCAGATATGTTGATGATTTTGTATTTCCTTTGGAGTCCTCGGCTATCACTCTAATATCTAACCATGTTCCTGTTAGTTGAGAAGAGGAAAGCGTTATATAATACACACTCTCTATTTCTGACTTTTTAACATCGTAATCCTTTCCATCAACAATTATTCTAACTCTTACCGATGAGGCGTCATAAACCTTAAACCCTATTTTTACATTTTCGTCTGTAGTATTAACAAAATATACTCCCTGATAATACTCGCATTTCTCCCAGGTTCCGTTTTTGTAGTAGTAAACCCCATCTATGGATGGGGGAGATATATCCGCAAACGGTGTGTTTAATGCGAGAATCCAAGTTGATAAGTAAAGCATAAAAAGAACAAATATCGGACCTATCTTATCTTTAAGATTCAAATCAATATGAAAAAGAGTATCAGAGAAATAAATGAAAAAGAATATAGCCCCAAGCCCCAGAATGGGAGATACATAAACTAATCCGTATATCTGCAAAATCGCAGACAAAACTCCTAAAATAACCGCTAATATTGAAAAAATTATGTACAATTTGGTCTTTTCTTTCTCTCTTCTAAAATACTCCTTTGCATCAAATTGGGGAAGTTGAATTTCTTCCTCCTCTATCTTCTTTCTCTTCGCCATTTATAGCAGTCCCCTGGCCAGTTCCTCCAGAGCCTTTGCGGGATCCTTCGCCTTAACAACGCCTGAAGCAACCAAAACTCCCTTCGC
>CAYVVU010000027.1:14886-18702 GCA_964455305.1 uncultured Thermoplasmata archaeon | reverse complement strand
GCGCTTTGGTTCTTGATTTTTCAAACAATTTGTACAATCGGAATGGATTTTCTTTACTGAGAATTAAGGCGGTCTGTCCTTCTATGTATTCCTTCAGCTTTTCAAGATTACTTTTTTTCTCAGAGGCTTTATCTATAGCAAGTTTTAATAATCTATTCTTTACTACAACAATTTTAGCTTTATTGAGCAGGCTCCTTCTCATCTTCTGCATCTGCGGAGCCGGGATACCCTCTATGGACGCAATCCCCACTATAGGATACTCAAGCATCATATCGGCAAGTTCGTTCACTTTTCTCACTTTCCACTCCGCAACATGAGCCATGCAATTCACCTCTTCAGGGGAATTTTAACTGCTGGCCCCATCGTGGTTTTAACATACACGCTTTCTATGTTCCCGAAACCTCTTTCCAACTTGGAAGCCACTTTTTTTAGAACCTCCTCTATGTTTTCCGCGATTTTCTCGGGTTCCATGTTTCTCGTACCCACGGGCACATGAAATGTCCTCTTATCCCTTGAACGAGCGATAACGCTCCTTTTCAACATCTTTATTATTGGAGTAGGATCACTTCCGGGAGGTATGGGCTTGGGCATCTTTCCCCTCGGGCCCAATATAATACCGAGTTTTTTACCAATTATCGGCATTAAAGGAGCCTCTGCCACAAAAAAATCTATTTTGTTGGCGAGTTTTTTTGCTCTCCTTTTATCCTCCGCAAGTTTATCTATCTCTTCCGGAGGTATTACTATATCCGCTATTTCCTTTGCTTTGAGTGCGGTCTCTCCAGAGGCAAATACGCCCACCTTGATTTCCTTGCCCCTGCCGTGCGGAAGGACTATTTCCATATTAATTCTCTTCTTTGGGTCCTTCAAATCAACATCTCTCAGATTTATAGCTATATCTACGCTCTCAACAAATTTCCTCTCTTTCGCCTTCTCTATCGCTTCCTTAACAGCCTTAACTATATTTTCGTCCGCCATTTCAATCATCTCCCTGTAGTTTTCGGCCCTTTCGGCCTCCTACAGGTTCATTCTTCTGGGATGGTGATACTGCCTTCCTTAATAAGCTTTTGGATTTCCCTCGGGTCCTTACCCTCCACAGTAACGCCCATTGAGACGCACGCGCCCAAAACCTCAAGAACTACTCCCTTAAGGGTATATGATAGGGAGTTATCCTTTTTCATCCTCGCAATTTTTATTACCTGCTCAAGTTTGAGGTCGCCAACCTTTTGCCTTCTCGCATCCGAAGAGCCCTTCTCTATACCCAATTCCTTCTTTATAAGTGCGGATGTGGGGGGCGTGCCAACCTCAATCTCAAATTTCTTTGTCTTGGGGTCAACGATAATCTTGACAGGCACGGTCATTCCGGCGTAGTCCTTTGTGAGTTCATTTATTTTGGCTACTACCTGTCCTATATTCACTCCGAGAGGTCCGAGGGCAGGACCGAGAGGAGGTCCGGGACTTGCTTTTCCACCTTCCACAAGCACTTCAACGACTTGAGGCATCATAAATCACCTCTCTTCTTTTCTCTCCAATACTCTCACGGTATCGGCTTTAACGGTTATCGGTATCGGAACCACGGATTCAAAAAGCTCAACGGCTATCTCATCCCTATCTTCGTATATTTGTATTATTTTAGCCTTTTCTCCCTTAAATGGTCCCTCAACCAACTCAACAATATCTCCCACACTGATTTTGCTCGTAACGGGCGGCGGGGTTAGATAATGCTTCACTTCCTCAAGAGTGGTTTCGCCCTTCACTATGCCCTTTACTCCTCTTATCTTTTTTGTGAATATGAGGAGTTTATCTGGATAGGCGGTCTCCACGAAAACATATCCCTTGAGATTGACCGGGGCGAAAACCGCCGTAACGCCATAGTTATTCATTTCGGATTTGAGCGCAATATCCTTCGCCACAATAGCTTCTTGACCTATGACGGTTTTAACGGCCACTATAACCTGGCGAACTTTAATTTCAATACTATCTTCCCAATCTCCGTATTTGAGTTTCGCAACCAATCTATCGCCCACGCTGGCTGCCCGTGGTGCTTTAATTCTCAAAATAAGCTCCTTCTTTCCCTTTTTCAGGTCAACATCAAAATTTATCTTTTTTATTTCCTTCGCGGATATATATTCCTCGTATTCTTTCGTTCCAAACTCCAGATGTACTATCCACTCCAATTCCTCATTTTCAACATTCAATTCAAAATCTATTTCCAGAGTTCCGCTATGCTCCGGATAGAGAGCAACGATTACTTCCCTGCCTGCGGCAACTTCATATTTTTTTTCACTTTCAATCCGCATCTTCAACCCCTCACGGTATCTTGACGATTATTGAAAGAATTATGTAGATTGTGAATCCAAGCGCACCTATAAGGATCATCCCCAATCCCGTTATCGTTATGACTTTTCTGTATTCTTCCCTCGTCGGCTTTCTGGCCATCTTCAGTATTCTGGAGTACTTACCCTTTCCTATCATTCGGAAGCGGTCCTCAATTCGGCGCTGTACCCTCCAGAATTTCTCTATGAACTTCATATTTCCTCACGCGATAACATCTACCTCGCTCTGTTTCTGCAGTCCACTCAATCCATGTATGTACGGGGATTTAACTCCGGTTATTACGAGCATTACCCGCAGCGTGTTGCCGAGCGTGGGGTCTATAGATGCGCCCCAAATTATTCTTGCATCTTCCCTTATAGAATCGTGTATTATCTCCGCTACTTTCTGTGCCTCGCTCACCGTCATGTTTTCTCCGCCTACAACATTTATTAAAGCACCGGTTGCATCGGATATATCCGCTTCTATGAGTGGTGAATTTATGGCCTGCATTGTTGCCTCTTCCGCCCGATTTTCCGAATCGCTCTCTCCAACGCCTATCATAGCGACGCCAGCGCCTTTCATTATAGTCTTCAAATCGTTGTAATCCAGGTTTACCAATCCGGGCTTCGTTATCATTTCCGCAATTCCTTTTATGGCGTGCATAAGAAGTTCATCCGCTACTTTGAAAGCCAAATGCAGAGGAAGGCGCGGAACTATCTGGAGGAGCTTATCATTCGGTATAGTTATTACGGTATCCGCAGCCCTTTTGAGTTTATCAAGACCCCACAGGGCATTCTCCATCCTGAGTCTTCCCTCCGCGCTGAAAGGCAGGGTAACGACAGCGATAACCAAAGCGCCCAGTTCTTTGGCTATCTCCGCAACCACGGGAGCGGAACCAGTGCCGGTTCCTCCGCCAAGGCCGGCAGTTACGAAAACTATATCCGAACCTTGGAGTATGTTTCTGAGTTCTTCCTCGGATTCCTTTGCAGCCTCTTCACCCACTTGGGGTAATGAACCAGCACCCAAACCTCTGGTTGTCCTTCTACCCAAAAGGACCTTTCTCATCGCCTTAACCGTGAGGAGATGCTGGGCATCAGTGTTCGCAGCTATGAGCTCAACATCAGTTATTCCCTCCTCCATTATACGGTTTATCGTGTTACTTCCAGCACCTCCGCAGCCAACTACCTTAATCACTGTTTTAAGTTTTTTGAGTAGTTCCATCAGTTCCTCGTCATCGCTACTCATCGCTGTCGGCATCTGAGGTTGACTTACCTCTCTACCAGGCGCCTTTGAAAGTACCTCTTGCACGATTGACTTCATAAAATCACCTTGATTACTTTTATGTTAAAGGTTTAAGGAGATAATTCATATAAATTTTGTGGTATTGACTGTGCAATTTCTGAGAGAACGGTTGGATAAACAAAAAGAGATGAAGTGGTCTGCAAATAATACTTGATGAAATTTGGCATTATCAAACTTCCGAAAACTTATATACTTTTAAAT
>CAYVVU010000027.1:8915-14876 GCA_964455305.1 uncultured Thermoplasmata archaeon | reverse complement strand
CTTTTAAATTATCTATAATTTATGAGCGCGCTGAAGGGAGTGATTGTTTCGGGTTTTATCGCGGTTCTCATTCTTTTACAGTTTTTACCTTCGGAAGTGCAATCAACAGGGACGCGAGATTCCGGAATGCTTTGGTGCGTTAATCTTCATCCTGAGGCACCCGATGCATCCTACAATTTATCTCTTGCCGATGATGCACTCAGCTATATAGTGGATTTGGGGGCAAAAATGGTAAGAACGGATATACCTTGGGATGTGGTGGAACCCCAAAACGATAGCTGGAATCAGACTGCTATTAATTTTTTCAACGAATACATAAATCTCACCGTTCAAAAGGGCTTGGATATAATAGCTATACTGTATCGTCCCCCCTCCTGGGCTATAGACCTTTACAATTCAAACAAAACAGCCTTCTTTCAAGAATATTATGAATATTGCAAAAAAATATCTCACCTTTACGGCGATAGAATTCACTATTACCAGGCGTGGAATGAGGCGAATCATATGAATGACCCCATTGCTGCGGAGGACGACTATCTGCTTTACAAATACGCGCATAGCGCGATTTCCAGCGAGGATGACGATTTTGAAGTTATTGTCAATGTTTTTTGCGATTTGAGCGGTTGGGAGGATGCACTTACCGACTGGCTTTCCAAAGCGAATGAATCCATTGATATAATAGGGATAGACCATTATCCGGGGACTTGGACGCTCAGCGGATACGATGACTGGTATCCTCTGGATGCGTTAATAAATCACATTAGCACGCCGGGAGACCCCTGTTACGGTAAAAAGGGTGCGGTTCTTGAAACTGGATTTTCAACATATTCTTCTCCGTTTCACGATGAAGATGACCAGCGAGAATTCATAAACACTGCGTTGCCGATAATCAGGGAGAAAGTAACCTCATACAATCAGAACCACACCAATAAGATTATAATCGGAAACTGGTACGAACTCATAGATTACAATTCCGGCGGAGGTATAAATCCCGAGGACCATTTCGGAATATTGTATACCAATAGAACAAAAAAACCTGCCTATGATGACCTGAAATATCAAATCTCACTTTTCTACGGAAATGTGAATGAGCTTCCAAAAATACTTATAGTGATTCCTCCTCTGATAGCAATAACATCCTCGTTTATCAGAAATCCCAAACATCGCGGAGAACGAAATCGTTTTTGATTTTTTCAACAATCTTTTCAATATCGTTGCTGTAAACTCTATCTTCCGTTATTGGCGGAACGATCTCTCTTATTTTCCTGTGCGCCCTTATTATTCTATGGGAGGTGGGTGGTTCAAACTCCAGTGCCTGGGAAGCGGTAAAGTATTCCATCGCCACCAGATACCAGAGGTTATCCAGTATTTTCATAATTTTTAATGCAGAAGTCATCCCCATACTCACATGATCCTCCTGTCCCGCGGAGGTCGGGATCGTATCCACGCTACTCGGATATGCGAGCACTTTGTTTTCGTTGCATAGCGCGGCGGCGGTATACTGAATAAGCATTAGGCCTGAGTTCAGGCCCGAATCCCTTGCCAAAAATGGAGGCAAACCGCTTACCTTCGCATCAAGAAGACGATATATTCTTCTTTCAATCATATTTCCCATATCGGCTAGGGCTATTGCCAGATAATCAAGAGCATTGGCTATAATCTCCCCATGGAAGTTCCCGCCAGAGTAGGATTTCCCCTCCATTATAATTGGATTGTCCGTAACGCTGTTTATTTCTACACTGAGAATCTCTCTTAAATTGTTTATGGAGTGGAGCACCGAAGAATAAACCTGTGGAACGCATCTGAGAGAATACGCATCCTGAACATGCTTTGGCTTCTTTGAATAGCCTTCAAGTAAAGTGCGGAGGTATTTTCCAATGATCATCTGAGTTTTGTGCGGTCTCAGGCCGAGAAGTTTTTCCTCGTAGGCTGTGGGGTTTCCGCGGAGCGCTTCAAAACTCATCATCGCAGCTACCAGAGAATTTTTCAGTATTTTCTCCGCATAGTATATCGCTAAACATCCCAAGGCACTCATAAAGGATGTTCCGTTTATTAGTGCTAAACCCTCCTTTTCCTGGGGATCTATCGGCTTTATTCCCAATTCTTTCATCACTTCTTCCGCTTTCTTAATTTTTCCTTCATACATAACCTCTCCCTCACCTAGGAGGGCCAAAGCTATGTGAGCCAGAGGCGCCAAATCTCCCGATGCCCCCACGCTACCGCGGGATGGAACTACAGGCACTATGTCTCTGTTCAGAAATTCAAGTATAGTTCTCAGCGTTTTTGAGCTTATGCCCGAGTATCCCTTAATTAGATTATTCAACCTTATGAACATCGCCGCCCTAACAACTTCTTTTGTAAAATATTCCCCCACGCCGCAACAATGACTCCTTATTATGTTTTTCTGCAATTTTTTTGCCATATCCCGTGAAATTATTGTGTGTACCAACTCACCTACCCCCGTGTTTACCCCGTAAATAATATGTCCCTCGTTAATCCTTTTAATGAGATGAGCCCTCATACTATCGGCAATTTCAAAACTTTCCTCAGATACATAAACTTCTTCGCCAAACGCAACCTTTACAACATCTTCCACAGTTATATTTCCACATTTTACGGGCATAAAGGGGTAATTGACAAGAAAGATTTAAACGAAATCTACGACAATCGCCTTAGCAAAATTAATATATTGCCTTATAGTTATCTCAGCTATGGAACACGGCAGGTTTGTGGCTCTGCACTTCGTTGAAAAGGCGCGAAGAGAAATTGAGAGAGGAGACAAGAAGAGAGCGATAACTCTACTTAGCAAGGCGATAGTGCATTTGAGCGAGTGAAAGAAAATCGGCATTTATCAAGCGTTGCAAAAATTTAATATAGATTAGCGATTTATATCTGACCTATGAGGGTGTTAGCAGCAGTGATAGCAGTTGTTTTGATGCTAACTATTTCCTCATATGCATGTGCACAGTCATACAACAATAAATCTGATTTGCTGAAAGACAAAACTTTGTATGTTGCTTTACTTTGGGATATCCCTGATCTTAACTATTTCTCTATGTCCACAAACTGCCTATCAAAACCAGATACGCTGGGTATTCTTTATGAGGGATTGCTTTCCTACACACCTGATCTGAGAATCCACAAATACTTGGCGGAAAGTTATGAGATACTCCCTCAACCCGAAGGTGATGATGTTTTTACTATAATCGTGCACCTCAGACGCAATGTTACATTCCATGATGGTGTGGAGATGACAGCTAAGGATGTGGTATTTTCATATCAGGTTATTTATTGGTGCACTCCTTATCAGAGCGACTTAAATCCTCTCTACTGGCTTGACCCGAAATGGGATCGGTGGGATGGCAATGGAAAATCACACATAGGTGTTGAAGCCATTGACAATTACACGGTCAAGTTTCACTTAAGCGAAAAATACTGTCTCTTCTTTTACAAGACGCTGAGCATACCTATCATACCGGAGCACATATGGAAAAATCATCTTATGGATGCTGGAACGGGTGATAGCCAAGATATGCAGTTGGACTATGGGTATGGCAAAGATATGAGTGAAGCGAATGCTACCATAGGCACATCTCCATGGAGATTTGTGGAATGGGTTCCGGGAGAGCGTATCGTTATGGAAGTTTACGAAAATTATTGGGGCAAAAATGTTTATGTTTATTGGAACGGAACGAGTTTTCCGCTTTATCCACAACATCTGAAAAGAATAGTTTTTAAGGTATATCCATCGCTCAACAGCGCGATAACGGCTTTGAAAAGCGGTTATGTGGATTATATACGAACTACCATCCGAGCTCCCTGGACGACGAATATTCACGATCCCAATATAGGACTTGCAATAAATGATGATTACGATTTCTGCTGTCTCGCTTTCAACCTGAGGAAAAGTCCTCTTAACGATAAATCCCTCAGAAAGGCGATAGCCCACTGCATAGATAAAAAATACATAGTTGATGCTATTCTCGGCGGGTACGGTGAAATCGTAAATGCATCAATACCGTTACCGAGTGAGAGATACATAAATAAATCTGCAAAACTTCCCGCTTTCAATCAGAGTAAAGCGAAGGATATTCTGGATTCTTCCGGTTACTTTGATGTAAATGGTGATGGGTGGAGAGACTCTCCAGACGGCTCATCCATAAATCTCGCGATACTGACGGTACCCAAGGAATACTATCCAGTTCTCGGGGATATAGGAGCTTTCATATCCAAAAACCTGAAATCTGTAGGATTGAATGTGGATTCATCACCAATTGATTTTGATACTCTGGACACTAAAGTCTTTTGCGCCATGGATTTTGACATGTATTTGTTCGATTTTAGAGAATTATTTTATTGGAAGGAGAGTTTTTTCCCCGAAGAATACCTTTACGACTTATTTTACTTTTACCTTTCTGGACCATATGGCATAACTGGATACGATGACCCGAAGATCAACGACCTACTCAATAAAATGCTGGAAGAGATTGATACGGAAAAGAGAATAGAGATAATAAAGGATATGCAGGGGATAGTTGCGGATGCCCTACCTTATGTAATTCTATATCGCAGTAAGAATGTTGAAATTTACAGGAAAGGTGAATGGACGGGATGGGTATCCGCGTTTAGAAGCGTATATAATAGGTATTCCCTGTCAGTACTGGCTCCAAAAATCCTTTCAACTCCAGAGTACGGCAAGGTGGATGACCACGCACTTATCGTAGATTGCTGGATACCCAGCAAGGTAGCCGCGGGAGAAGAAATCAGAGGATATGTATTTGTTCACGATGAATTATATAGACCATATGCTTATGCGAATGTTAGTGTTTTCACTTCAATGGGAGATGTAGTATCAGGAAAAACCTCCAATTATGGGATATTCGTTTTTAATGTAACAGCACCGTACGAGCCTATAACCGTAAAATTTCAGATAACCGCCGAATATGGCGATGCGAAAACCAATATCGTGAAATCCATGAAGGTTCTTGGAATATATCGGGCAATTGCAGCGAGAGTTTTACCCGAGAAGTACATTGTGGAAGTGGGTGAGGGAATCAATGTGACTGTGGAGGTAAGGAACGATGAAGATTGTCCAGTAGAAGGTGCAAATGTATCCGTTCAATACGCAACGGTACTTGGAGATATATATCCAAAATACGGGTACACCGATGATAAAGGAAAGGTAATTTTTAGATACACCGCTCCATCCTCTACGGAAATCCCCGGAAGAAATCTTGCGGAGTATTTGAAGTTTGTCGTGAGTTATGATAGATTCAAATTCACTACTTCCTGTGTTATTGGTGTGGAGAACAATCAACAAAATTATTATTTCATAAAAATTTTGAACATAACCAAGGGCGTTCTATCCGCCGGTGAGAGCGCAAAGGTTCTTGTCAAAGTAACGGATATTAACGGTAATCCCGTTCCCGACTATGTGGTTCATATTGAGGTGGGCTATACCCGCCTAACCAACATAGCAATTTGGGATATAAGGTATTTTGAGGATACCCAAAATGTGAGTGTAAATTCTTGCTACAACGCAACGGATTCAAATGGAGAGACAGAATTCACAATAACCGCAAACGCAAACATAAACGATGCAAGATTCATTAAAGTATACGGTGAAAGTCAATCTCTGTACGATATGGAAGGAATATATGTTGGAAATGAAACTGGAATGAATAGTGGTTTATTCAATTACACAGGCATTTATTCTCTAAGAATTCTCTCAAACGAAACCCATCTTAATCCTACAGAAAAAGCAAGGATAACCGTGGAAGTTAGAGATTCTTTTGGTAATCCTGTACCCAATGCCGTAGTTTGGATGAAAATACCTCCAACGAGTTTCGGGCAGCCCGCATATTTTGAGGATAATTTACCATATTCTGGATATTGCTGGGGTGCGGGTGCCTACACGGTTGTACTAACTGATAGCAATGGTAGGAGTTATGTGAATATAAC
>CAYVVU010000027.1:2062-8905 GCA_964455305.1 uncultured Thermoplasmata archaeon | reverse complement strand
GCATTTTTCTGGGTTACCAGATGATTGGGATGCCGATGTTTTCTGGAAAATCGGGAGTGTTGACGACAAAATTAATTTAGATGAGACGACGGATTTCAACATATATCTTCCGTACATCAACTACACAACTACTATCTCTGGGAAGATTGTTCTTCATTCGGAAATGTATGCCATAAATATTCCCGTAGAGTTTTCGGCCGTTTACCTGCCCGAGACAAGCTACCATAAAAGAGAGATGCAGAACGCGATATTCATTACTTCCATAGAAAATTTGGTGTACAACGCATCCTCAACGGCCAAAATAAAAATAAAAGTTAAAGACATAAACGGTGAGCCATGTGGGGGCGTTAGGGTATTCGTTCAGGGAATTAATCTTGTAAACTCCTCTTCATTGACGGATGAGAACGGAACGGCAGAATTTATTTATCAGGTGGAGAATATCAGCGGATACAAACTTAATATAATAAAAGTGGTGGCCTATTCCGCATATTCAAAAATAGAGGAAACCTTCGGAATACTTGTTGTTGGTGAAATTCCATCCCAAACTCAGGAGAAAAACGAAACAACTCCGCAGCCAAACCCTCAAAAAATAATTGAAAACTCAATGGCGATTATCCTCACAACCCTAATAATAATGGGAATATTAGTAGGGTGGATAATGGAGTACAAAAGAAGAAAAATCAAATAGCATAAACTACCTTTTTAACATTTGGCCTTTCTTTGTAGAATATGCGAGAGCCGCATTCACAGACCAACTCGTATCTTCCGAGTTCTTGGGTGAGGGGTTTTCCGCATCTGGCGCACCTGTAATTTGCCATGGGAATCACCTCAGAGCCTTACCCTTTTCCAGTTCTTATCCAAATTTGGGGAATATGCTCCCCCAGCGAAGGTAAGTCCGCATTTCGTACATTGCCATATACCTGTTGAAATTCTTTTAACTGCGTAGTGCTGACAGTTCGGACATTGGTGTTTCTTGACCCTTTCCTCCATAACATCCTGCCATCTTCTACGCAGAGTCACACCGTATCTCGCTCCGAATCTGCCTGCGATTCCTACCTTCTTCGTCCTTCCCATATCAATCACCACTCAGTATGTACTTCTCTCTGATTTCCTTTCCAATACGCTGGGACATATTTATAACTTTCTTTACCTCGTCGTAGGTGAGCGAACCGGAAAGTCCCTTCTGCATAGCCCTTATATCTCCATTCTCATCGGTTGTTACCGTTAACCTCGCTTCGGCAAGATTCTCCTCCTCTAGGCAGGGATCCACAAGCAATGTTTTTCCTACCTTTGCAACTGTAACCGCAACGGGGTAGTGATTTACGGGCAGGGGGAAATCCTCATACCCGAACTTTGAGCCGGGAACAATTGTGTTTTTTAGCGCGATCATAGCACCCAAGGCGCTGGCATCAATGAGATTTCCATCGTAATTCAAAACATGTATATCTATGAAGACTATCCAGACTTTCTCACCCTCCTCTATGCACAGTTTCTCCAAATCTATGGCTTTAGATTCTCTTATTCCTCTATCCACTACCCTTGCAATTTCTATGGCCTCTTCGTTTGGAGGTCCAGGCTCAAAGGTCGGAGAAGCTATTGGAACTAACTCCACATTCGTGGTCATAACTCCTTGGTTCGGGGTATCCGCAAACGGCTCTCCTATATCCATTTTCACTCCCACGAGAACTTGGGTCTCGCCCAACCTTACGAGAGCGGACCCCTCTGCCCTCTTAGCGAAATTAACCACTACATCAATCTTGCGATATTCTTCAAAATCCCTACCATCCGCTCTCCTACCGGAGGAGAGAAGATTCATTATATAATCCTTGCGGATTTCCGATACTACATCTTCCGCGAGTTTTGAACCCATTTTCACTCACCTTCCTCAATCTCTTCCGCGTACCTGACATACCTTCTTCGTAATGCTTCTTTCTGAAGTTCGTAAATATAATCAACGCTTTTCATAATCATATCCATCGCCTGGTCTATCTCCTCCACTGTCATATGGCCATCCATCTGCAGTAATACGATTTCCTTGGTTCTCGGGAGTACGGCGACGGGCAAATCCGCCTCGCCGTAGTTGTCTTCTTCCTTGCATAAATCAAGAACGACATGTCCTTCTATTTTACCGGCGGCACATCCAACAACGAGGTCCTTCATAGGTATGCCTGCATCCGCCAAGGCGAGAGAAGCGGCAGTGATTCCCGCTACCCTTGTACCTGCATCGGCCTGCAAGACCTCAATAAACACATCTATGGATGCCCGCGGAAAATATTCGGTGAAGACCACATTGCTTAGTGCTTCAGATATAACTTTGCTGAGTTCTATGCTCCTTCTGTCGGGACCAGGCCTCTTTCTTTCGTCCACGCTGAACGCCGCCATGTTGTATCTCGCTCTGACAACCGCTCTAGTCGGATTCTGCATATGCTTAGGATACATTTCGCGAGGCCCGTAAACTCCTACAAGTATCTTGTTTCCGCCCCATTCCACATATGCTGAGCCATCCGCACGGCTTAGAACTCCGACCTCCATCCTTATCGGCCTTAACTGGTCAAATCTTCTTCCATCTATTCTCAAACCGTTCTCATCAATTAACTTGATATCTTCAGGCTTTTCCATATCAATCACCTTCTCCGCTTAGCAAACTTCTAACCTTATCCGTTAGGCCCCATGTATGTGCTTCCCTTTCAATAAGCCTTATAGCTTTGATTGCCAGCATTATATTCTCCGGGGCCCCATGTATCCATATCACGCCATTCTGTCCAACATATATCCTGCACTGCGTAGATTCCTTTATCAGATTTATCATGCTGCCCTTCTTTCCTATGACCCTCGCAACCTTTGTGGGTGAAATTTTAATTATCTGTCCTCCCTCCAGCTTTCTCAAACCGGGCTCCTTCATGGTTATCCAAACCTGTTTTACTTCGTTTACATTGCTGACTTTAGCTAATATCGTATCTCCAATGTTGAGATATTTTGCGGTATCGCCGAATTCCACCTTCCACGGGACATCGTTAACATGCAGTGGTGCGAAATACGGTGCGTTTATATCCACTACCCAGTGAGTCGGCGCGATATCTATAATTTTTCCTATAACCTTGTCATCCTTTTTAGGTATATACTTTCCAGAAAGGGGTACTATGTTCATATACGGGCCTCTTACGGTTTTTACGCCCAAATAAATGGAATAAAATTTTCCCTTGTCCGCATACAAACCAAAACCGGGATTGAGGCCCTGCAAATCCACTTCCTCTCCTGGTACAACAATCTCTCTATATTTTCTCACTTCCAAAATTATCACCTCATTCAATAAACCTTGTTTGAACCCTTCCGTGGGTCTTTTTGTTCAGCATTCCAAGGAAATCCCCCTGTATTCCGGCGGGAATTTCCACTATTCCTATCCACGAGCCATCGGGCTGCCATTCCTCTCTGGTTATAACACCCATCTTAGTGAGTTCTCCGTAAACCCTGCCGTAATCCTCGGCGCTTAGCTTGACTGCAATTTTTATTTTTTCAAATTTTATTGGAATAAGGCGTTTTATGGCTTTTAGTACCATAGGCACTTGCTCCTCAGCGGATTTCAGCGGGTCTATGTGGACTTTCGCCTCCTCCATGGCTCTTTCTATCCTCTGAGGGGGATGAGGTGTACGGGTCTGCGGATTTATGGCATTTCTGGCTATTATAGCTACTATTTGCTTCCTTCGCTCTTCCAACATTTTCCTTCTCTGCTCGGTGGTCAACTGAACCTCTCCTTTGAGAATTATTTGCTTCGCTACTTCTATGGGATCTGTTGTGCCAAAAACTTCACGCAGAAGTTCCTCTCCTACCCTCTCGCCCTTCCTGGCGTCTTTGAATATTTCATCAACGACGAGATACTCACTGACATTTACTTTATCCGGGTCTTTTCTTATTTTATCCACTCCATCCGGATCCACTAAAACTTCAAACCGATGACCCTTATACTCGTATCTGGCAACTACAGCATCTTCTAGCCTTACCATACTCACTCAATTTTTTCCAGTATCTTTTTTACCTCTTCGTCGCTCATAACGCGGAACTCTTCTCCAACTTTGATATAACCGATTTCCACGGTATCCTCCCTGAATTCTTCCTCACTGCTCTCTTTAAGGGCTTTCAGACCAAGCTTTATAGCGTCCTCCATGCTCATATTTTCGCTGTATTCCTTCTCCAACATTTCCATGACCATATCGCGGTTCACACCTATGCAATCCGCTTTGTATCCCACCATCGCTCCACTGGGGTCGGTCTCGTAAAGATGTATGCCCTGATCGTCTATTCCCGCTATCAACAAAGAAACGCCAAAAGGACGAACACCTCCGTATTGGGTGAATTGCTGCTTGTAATCGCATATCCTTTTTACCAGTGCCTCCACCGGCATCTTCTCGCCGTAAGTGACCCTCTCTATCTGTGCTATAATTCTAGCGTAATCCACCAAAGTACGGGCATCTGCAACAAGGCCGGAGGTTGCACATCCTATATGCTCGTCTATAACAAAAATTTTCTGTATGGTATGTATCTCTACTAGTCTTGATCTCATCCTTTTGTCCGTCATGAGAAGAACGCCGTCTTTGAACTTTATTCCCAGCGTTGTGGTCCCTCTCTCAACGGCTTTCCTTGCATATTCAACTTGGAATAATCTACCATCCGGGCTAAATACAGTTATCGCTCTATCGTAAGCCATCTGCGCCGGTTCCATTTCACTTCACCTCTCGCCCTTAATGCTCTATGGGATATATAGTTATTCCTTCCTTGTCTGAACAGTGTACATTACCTTCGTTCCCTTAAGGGCTTCGTGCAGTTCCCTGACTATCTGGGGGTATTCTTCTGGCAGATCAAACTCCTTGACAAAATCGTACATTCCAACAACCGGGGAGAAGCCCAAATCTTTCATCTTTTTAACTACGCTTATGGGGTCATCCCCTTCCGGATTGAAATATATCTTCACATACAGCTTCATTCCTCAATCACCTCCTTCATATTATAATTATATTCGCAATAGGATGGTGTCTTCTTGCAATTTCCTTAACTCTTTTTAGATTTTTTCCTTCTTTCCCTATGGCCTTCGCCTTGTCCTTCGGGTCAATGTAGACCTTCGCCCAGAACTCCCCGTTTTTCTTGTCCAGTTCTATTTTTCTCACTGTGTAGCGATGGAACAGATTTTTTATGAACCTCTTCGGGTCCGGGGAATATTCAACGACTGCTACATTCTTGTTCAGTATTTTCCGAAGCCTCTGCACCTTTTCTCCATTATTTTCAAGAACCTTTCTTATCGTTCCCGGGTAAACCACGAAGTATATCACCTCTTCATACTCTATGCAGTCCTTTGGTGCCACATTAGTGGCTGCCTCAAATATCGTCATGTACCGCAGTGCTTGGGCATCCAGTTTTATATTCACCAAATCCCGTATCACCCCTTGAGTATCTTTGATTCCCCTGGGTCAACGATGGTAATAACTGAGACATTAAAAGGTTTTCCACAGATGGCACCCAACTGCAAACCATGGCCATCGTATTTGACCACTTTGACTCCACTGTTTTCCAATTCGTCCATAAAGGGACAGTTGTTCGCCACTATGAACATCTTTGCCTCCCCTTTCCGTAAGGCCTTTCTCGCTTGCTTTATTCCGTAATAGACCTTCCCGGTATCTATAGCCCTCTTCAACTCCTTCGTATCCATAAAATCACCTCCTCACCGCTGGACGGGGTTTGTAAATTAAGGTTACCGCGCCCGTACCTAAGGATACGGGTTGACCGACTATTATATTTTCAGCCACTCCTTTTAGATAATCTTCCTCACCGAACAGGCCTGCCCTCAACAAATGCCTGGCGGTTATTTCAAAAGCGGCCCTAGCCAATACGCTACCCTTCTTCCCAGCTACGCCATGCCTCCCTATCGCGTCCACATAGCCCTCTAAGGTCATCATATCCGCTACGAGCATAATGTGCCTTATATCCACATTTAAACCTTGCTGGCGGAGGGTATCTATTGCCTCTTTAATTATAGCATTTCTCGCCGCCTCTATTCCGAGAACCCTTGAAATCTCTATTATATCGTTTGTGTAAGTTTTCGTCTTGTCAACCTCGTCTAATTGCAAAACTTCGTCAAGATTGGAACCTTGGGTGTATATCACCCACTCCTTTTCCGGCTCTTTGATTCTCACTATTGCATTCTTTATACCTTTGATTCCTTTAACCGTTAGATTCTTTATGCTTTCCGAAAGCAAATACAGTTTTTTGTAAGATGGCTTATCCAAACTAACTTTTATTCTACCGTCATCCAGAACCTCAACCGCTATTTTATAGCCCTTCATTTGAGATAAAGACCTCACAATATCCTCCCTTTTAACCCCCCTCGCTTCCATCTCCTTTTCGTTGGGCACTATGTATATACACATCTCGGCGATGCTCGTTTCTATGTTCGCCACATTTATTATGCTTGTGTTTTCTATTTTCTTTGCGACTTCCTGCACCTTGAATCTATCATATTTTATTTCATCTATTAAATGAATTTCCATCATAGGTGTTGATGGCTCCTTTCTCGCGTCAACGATCTCTATCAATCTCGGTAATCCAAGCGTGACATTCATCTCGGCTACGCCCGCATAGTGGAAAGTTCTCAGGGTCATCTGGGTACTTGGCTCTCCTATGCTCTGCGCCGCCACTATACCAACTGCTTCGTAAGGATCCACCACAGTTTTCTCGTACTCTTCACAGCACATCTTGACGAATTTTTCCAGTTTCTTGCCTTTCAGATTTCTCTCCTCAACCTTTCTTGCCATCTCCTCAATCAAACTCCACGGGAGTTCTTATCCCAATTTCTTT
>CAYVVU010000027.1:0-2052 GCA_964455305.1 uncultured Thermoplasmata archaeon | reverse complement strand
TCTCGGTATCTGTGGGTTTCCTAAACTTCGGAACATGTTTGATTTCCACCAATTTTATTGGTCGCGCTATGGCGAATTTGCTCACCCTTTTCAAAGGTTCTCCATTCTCATCTTCAAACTCTTCAACGCTTCTCGGTGCTATTTGTATTATTTCTGTAATTCTCAACAATTTTTTGGCATTTTTAAGCGGTCCTTTGGCGAGTACTTTACCTTCAATACCTTCCGTCTTGTAGTCCATAATTTCCGAGATTTTTACCATGTATGTTACTACCTTGCCGTTTAGGGTAATGTAGGCATCAAACATCATGGGAAATTTTGTGGCATCTACATCAAAATCAACCGCATAGTAGCATGGAGCGTACTTCTGGAGACGGAGAACTCTTGTTTGCGTGTCTCTCCATATTATCGTCGGCATCTTCAATCACCTCTCTCCATAGCATCAATTATAGCATCAATATCTATGGGCTTTCCGCCGTAACTCCTCGTTGGATCAACACCATCTTCGCCGTATTTAAACTGAATTACATTGCCCTCGGTATCAACGACGGAGTAATTTCTTGATACTTTCAGATCAGCAAGAGCGTTTATGAGGCGACGCTGCATGTATCCCGAGCGGGATGTTCTCACCGCGGTATCTACCAGACCTTCCCTACCGCCCATGGAGTGGAAGAAGTATTCGGTGGGCGTCATACCGCTCTTGTAAGATGCTTTAACGAATCCTCTCGCCTCGGCCTCCAAATCATCGGGTTTGAAATGCGGTAGAGTTCTTCTGGAGTATCCTCTGTGCAATCTTTGACCTCTAACCGATTGCTGTCCGATGGCCGCGGCCATCTGCGTGAGATTTAGCATGGAAGCCCTAGCACCCGACCTCGCCATAATAACGGAGGGATTCTCAAGCCCTAAGTATCTGCTGGCAACTTTTCCAGCCTTATCCCTCGCTTGGGCGAGGGTTCTCATTATTTCCAGTTCCAAAGTGTCTTCCAGAGTTCTTCCAGGTGCGGGTTGTAATGTGCCTTCCTTGTATGATTTTATCAGTTCTCTTACCCTCTTCTCTCCATCTTTAAGGATCTCCGCTATCTGCAACTTTGCATCCTCCGGTATGTCCTCATCATCAATTCCCGTAGTAAATCCTTTGAACGAAATCACCGCTATAGCCAGTCGCGTTAGATTATCTATGAACTTTCTGGCTTCATCGTTTCCGTACTCTCTTGAAATTCTATCTATTATCTTACCTTTAAATGCTCCTATGGCATTTTCATCAATAGTGCCCGCAACCAATTTTCCATCTCTTATTATCACATACGCGTCTATCGGGCAATTCTCCTTAACACATTTATCGTTGCACACTGCCGGATCGCAAATCTTCGCCTTGAACTCCATATTTAAATCATCTGGAAGGAGGAGGCTAAATATATCCTTTCCAGAATAGTACTCTTTTCCGTCCTTTACCACGGGCTCTGGCAATTTATCCACATCCACATAGGATAGCAAGTGGATTGCCTCCTCTTTTTTGAAGAGAGGATTCTTATGGGTAAGGAGGAACATGGCGCTTATGTGGTCGTGGATTCCACCTATTATCGGCCCACCGAACCTCGGGGAGCGTATATGCTCTTGCACGAGCATTAAAATTTTCGCCTCAGCCCTCGCCTCTTCTCCCTGAAGCACATGCAAATTCATCTCGTCTCCGTCAAAATCCGCGTTGTATGGTGGGCATACTGCCAAATTGAAGCGGAAGGTTCTGGCAGGCATCACCCTAACCAGATGGCACATCATAGACATTCTGTGGAGGGATGGTTGCCTATTGAAAAGCACTATATCTCCGTCCTGCAACTGTCTTTCCACCACCCATCCAGTTTCCAGACGTTTTGCGACCTCCTCCGCGTTTCTCTCCGTGACCTTTATCCTTCGGCCGTCCCTCCTTATTATGTAGTTGACCCCGGGTATGTACTCCCCGTTTGGTCCGCGGGGATTAGGTCCTCTTCTCACCATTTCCCGCAACATCTCTATGTTGTGAGGAGTAACGGCTATAGGAACAGTCAATTCTCTCGCCGC
>CAYVVU010000026.1:15826-18735 GCA_964455305.1 uncultured Thermoplasmata archaeon | reverse complement strand
ATCTCGCTGTAATCACGTAATCCGTCCATATCTTCTACCGTTAGATTAACGCGGTATGTTCCGGGAGAGGTGTAAGTGTGGGTGGTAGTACCTTCGGTAGTTTCCATCGTGTATCCATCACCGAAATTCCAGATGTATTTAACTATTTTGTCATCGGCATCTTTGCTCCATAGAGTGCGGCCGTTGGAATCCGTTGTGTAGTTGTAGAAGGTCACGGGTTGTCCTATAAGAATAGAAGTTTGTGATGCAGAAATGTGAGATGTGGGTGGACCATGAACATAAACATAGACATTTGGAATACATCTCGTTTCGGCGGCACCGCTCGTTACATTCTTGTACTGCACCATGGAAAGAGGTCTACCAGAAGAATCCACGGCGCCGAGAGCAACTCCATTGTTTATAGGAGGGCCATGGCCCCACTTATGAACTCTCACATAATATTTTACTCTCCAAACCTGACCTATGTTCAACTTTTCAACTTTCCATTTGAGATAGGTTCTTCCCTGCGAATCGTACGATATCTCACTTGGCGTATTGTTTGCCCCTCTGAATTCCACATAATCCGGAAGCACCTCCACAATCATGGGTTGCGTTTCGGATATCTGCTCCACAGCCGTGTTATCTATCAAACTCTGATAAATATCATCATAGGCATCATCCAAATCTGAGGGACTATTACAATGGTAATATTTTCCACCAGTTTGTTGCGCTATCTGTTGGAGTGTTACCTGATCATCGTTACCGAAGCCAATTGTATATATCCTTATATTGTGCTGGGCTGCGTATTGAACATCGTCCCAGAACGGATATCCGTTATCGTAACCGTCCGTAAGTAGTATCTCTGCCCAAGGTTGATGATTGGAGTCGCCATGATTTACCAATTCGCTATTTCCCGTGGATATCGCCGCTTCAAAATTAGTTCCGCCGTTGGCATCCGCACATGCATCTAAAGCGTTTCTTATGGCGTTGTAATCGGTGGTTAGACCTATTAAAAGTTGGGCATCACTATCAAAATCAACAACTGCTCCACGGGAATATATTCCGTTGGATGACGCATCCTGTTCCATTCTGTCCACAAAATGCTTCGCCGCCTGAACGCGAAGCGCGTTCGGATCACTATCACTCATACTTCCAGATGTATCCATAAGAAAAACTATATCAAACGGTCTTGTGACAACTGTCGCCTCCCCTTTTCCTGTTATGTTCAGGTAAACGGTAAAATCTGCCCCAACTGTAGGATTCGTCATAAAAGCATTTTTAGGTGTGGCTTCTTTAGTAATAGATACCCATCCGGTTATGGACGGAGGCGAACTTATCTTTTCCGCGGGAGATTTTGCCGATGTATGAGAGGTAATAGGAAGCCACAGGAAGATAAAGCAAACTATTAATATAATCAGAACTTTTTGCACATGCGATGAAATCCGCCAAGAGCCATCCACCCACATCTCAATTAATGTAAGGGGACGGAAGGATATAAACTTTTCGTTACAGCTCCTCCGACACGCAACGACCGCTAATTTATTATATGCGCTGATTTTCTCCGCATGTATGAGTGTTTATTCGTATCTTGTAGATCTCGTGTCCCGCGGTAAAGTTCACCTCACACTCATAGACCCAGATAAGCAATCCCCCGAAGATTCAGGAATCATAGCCAGTATAGCGGAAGAGTGCGGTACGGATGGAATAATGGTGGGTGGCTCCACAGGTTTAACGATGGAGCTCGTAGATAAAACCATAGAAAGAATAAAGGAGAATGTTTCCGTTCCTGTCATAATATTTCCGAGCGGTGCCGAATATCTCAGCGGGAAGGCAGATGCAATATTTTTTATGAGTTTTCTGAACTCCACTCTTCGCAGGTTTTTGATAGAGGAGCAGGTGGAAGGCGCAATATATGTTAAAAAACTGGGGTTAGAGGCCATACCCATGGGATACATTGTAGTTGAACCTGGAATGACTGTTGGTAAGGTGGGGAAAGCAGAGCTGATAAGAAGGGATGATTATATTACAGCGGTGAAATATTCTCTCGCCGCACAGTATCTCGGCATGAAACTCGTTTATTTGGAGGCGGGAAGCGGTGCACCCCAACCTGTCCCCGAGGGCATGGTTTCTGAGGTGAGGAAAAACATAGATATTCCACTAATAGTTGGGGGAGGAATAAGGGATGGTGAAAATGCCCGTAAAATCGCTAAAGCCGGAGCAGATATAATAGTTACCGGCACCGTTGTTGAGGAATCCAAAGATATTGAGAAAAAGCTCAGAAGTATAATCCTTGCTTTGAAGAGCGCTTGAAACATCTGACACAGAGACCTACCGATGGGACATAATGTTCCTCACAAATCGGACGGCCGCACATTTTGCAGGAATGCATTGCAGGCTTTCCGCATATGTAGCACAGGGATAGCATCATTTCAGAACCACCTCTATCTTTTCACCGCATTTTTTGCAAACTCCCCTCTCTCTATCAAGATTCACCAATTCCACATCATAATAAGTTCTTCTGATAAGCAGCGAGTTGCATCTGGGGCAATAGGTGCTTTCGTATCTCTCATCCCATACATTTCCCAGATAAACATATTTAAGGCCTTCCTCTTTCGCTATATTGTAAGCGCGATACATAGTTTCTATGGGCGTGGGCGGTTTGTGCCTCATATTATAATGAGGGAAAAATCTGCTGAAGTGCACGGGAATGCTCTCGTCAAGATTTTTGACCCAGCTGGCAAATTTCCTTAATTCCTCATCAGAATCATTGAGTTCTGGTATTATAAGGTATGTAAGTTCAACATGCTTATTCATTTCCTTTGCTATTTCAACATTTCTCAAAACCGGTTTTAAAGAACCTAGTGTTATTTTCCTGTAAAATTCCTCACTCATTGCTTTAACATCAATGTTCATAGCATCCGCATACTTTA
>CAYVVU010000026.1:14984-15816 GCA_964455305.1 uncultured Thermoplasmata archaeon | reverse complement strand
CAACATCTCTCTCCACGCATTCTCGTTAGCAATACCGTTGGTAACATAAACAACCTTAATGCCCATCTCTTTCAACAATTTGGATGTATCCACAACAAACTCAAACCAAATTATGGGCTCATTGTATGTCCAAGCCACTATTTTGTAGCCGCGGGAAATCACAAAATCCGCGATTTCCTGAGATGTATAATAAGAGGAGTAAAAAGATGGGAACTCTCCAACACCCACCTGACTTATTTCCCAGTTCTGGCAATGCTTACATCTAAGATTGCATCCAACCGTTCCGAAAGAAAGTGCTATTTCCGAAGGATGAAAATGAAAAAGAGGCTTCTTTTCTATTGGGTCCGGAGATATTGAGGATACAAAACCGTAATTTTCTGTTATTAAAACTCCGCCTACATTTCTACGAACTCTGCATATTCCCCTCTGCCCGTCCTTAAGGAAACATCTGTGGGGGCAGAGAAGACACCTAACCCCCTCTCCTTCCTTGCGCCAGAATCTAGCCTCTTTACCTGAAATGCTCGTATCCTTCATATCTCGCTTCTTTCCGAACACCATCAATCACCACATACAATCCCTCTTTTATAACCTTTCCTATCTTTTTCACCGGGAAACCTCTCTCCACCATTTTCTTTTCCAACGATTCCCATTCATCCTCTGCCACAGCGAACATTAGTTCGTAATCTCCCCCGTATCCAAATGCCAAAAATTCCTTATCTACCTTAAATTCTTTATGAACTTTGAGGGCAAGGGGATGAAGTATATCGTCACTCAGATAAAATTCAAAGCCTATATCGTTTATCTCCATTAACTGAAGAGCAGAAGCATACAC
>CAYVVU010000026.1:0-14974 GCA_964455305.1 uncultured Thermoplasmata archaeon | reverse complement strand
ACATCAAGTATGAGAGAGCCGTCATCCTGCCCCTCTCCGTAAAGAATGTATCCGGCGGCCGCCTTTCCCAAATTTCCTGTTATGCCAACAATATCTCCTTCTTTCCAGCGATCGCGGAACATTCCTTTGCCATGCGGAAGGAGGCCAACACATACACCACAGAAAGAAAAAGCACTTCCTTCTTTTATGTCCCCACCTACATATCTTACCGAAAATTCATCCAGTATTTCTTTTAGACCGGTAAAAAATTCAATAAGATTTTCATTGCAAAAATTTTTGGGCAAAACTCCACCGCTCAGAAAAAATTTGGGAACGGCGCCCATCGCCGCCACATCACTTAGGTTTATCGCTCCGAAGAATCTCCCAACTTTTTTCCACGAAACCCCTTTAGGAATGTGGGCCTTTTCCGAAATACAATCGGTGGTGATTACCGCATCCCCATCCAGATGCTGCAAAACCGCACAATCATCGTGGATATCCTCATTGAGAATTTTCAGAATTTCCTTTATCAGATTTCGCTCCCCTTCTTCCGAGAGAGTTTTCATTCAGCGCCCCGGCCGGGATTTGAACCCGGGTCGCGGGCTCGACAGGCCCGCATGATAGGCCGCTACACTACCGGGGCACAGTGACCTAAATATGCATTTGATATTTAAAACATTTGTTTCATCCTCTCCTTTTTTTGATTGCTATGAAAACAACGACTACCGTCACGCTGACTACCGCTACACCTACGATTATCATCCACATGTAATTTTTCTCTAATGGATAATTTTCCTTGGGAGGATAATCCCAATAATCCGGATGACACCTGAATATCACTAATTTTTTCTTAACTGAATTATAATATAAACCATAAGCCTCCGCTGGTCCTATTTGTACGCTGTGTTTTGCACCTTTTAAAGATCCAACATAAACTAAATGCTCAGCATCTGTTATTTTTCTTACTTTCGTTTTATCCTCATAGTTCACGACATAAAAATATTCAACAGATTTTAGTGGTATGTCGGCGAAGAATATTTTTCCATCGCTGGTCAAAATAAAAATTTTTTGTGTGAGTGTATATGGCATTAAGAAAATTTCCTTCGGTGGTAATGATATTGTGGTTTTTGCATACACATACAATTTAGCTACCGCTTCTTCCCCATATATTTCTCGCGTATAATTACACCAAATAATTTCACAGTTTTCAGGTCCATTTGCACCAACACATATAGCATAACCATAGGGAATACACATTACATCAATATTCGTTACGGATTTGTACCTGCCTAATTCACATTCTGCTATCACGCCTTTGTTATAGATACTATATACAACCAAATTCAATACTTGACCTTTCCTCACCACAAGAAAGTATATTGGTGAAAAATCAATCCCTCTAAGGTATCCGGGTTGAACGATAATTTCAAAATTTTCGTAAAATTTTATCGGAGGTAAAAGAGTATAGTTGGTCCCATCCGCCGTGGGCTCCTCATCAAAGTTATAAAATATAGTCGTTCCATTATTCAGACCTACGATTATTGCGTTTCTCCAATCGTAATATGGATTGTAATACACGAGGGGCTCGGTGATGATCTTAGAGGTATAACTATCATCTATGAATTTTTCCACCCAAATATGAGTTTCTTCATTTATTACCGAGTAACTATAAAACACTCTAAAAGCTACCAATCTATTCTCAGATGCACACACTATGAATCTTCTTGACGGTATTTCTATTTCTTCGCCGTTAAGAGTATGCTTTTTTGTTAGAACGGGAGGATGACGGGTTTCTCCGCAACCAAGCGGATCAGCAGATATATAAGTAGGAACAAAATCAAGATTGACAATTTTTATAACTTTTTGATTTGCCAAATCATAGAAAACAAGTTTATTATTGGCTGAAAACACCACAAGTCCATTTAAGGCTGGATGAGCATTTTGGGGGAGTGTATAGTCGTAATTGAGGGATAGAGGTAAATAAATCGGTTTACTCAACGGTTTATCCAAACCTAACTTTGATGGTTCTATCTCAATAATATTTGGTTGAATATAATCTTGAGTATCCCACGGAGAAACTTTGGAATAAGAATAATTTTTATTTTCATACCAAATTCTATCAGGATCAGCAGCCGCATAAAAAATTATCTTCTCAGAATTATAGATTGCTATCCACGAAATTCCATCTTTATCCAACATTCCAGGTGTTGTACAAAATACCGAAACATCAAAATTATCAGGGAGAGTAGAATTGAATGGGTACTCTACATCAACGGGTACCATTCCTTCCTCATAAGTGTCAGAGATTGCTGAGGCACACTGAGCAAATATCACTACAAAAATAATTCCTACCAATAACATCTTTGTGTTAATCCCCATACTACGCCATATCATGTTATGGTATAAAAACTTTGTTGCATAACGACAGATTAAAACTTTATGAGAGTTGAGAGTATAGTGTGTATAGCAATATCATGCCAAAATTTATATACTTGGATATGATTATCGCTTTTGGGTGGTTATGAATGAGTAGGCATTTGGCTATGGTGGTGGCTACTGTATTTATGATTTTAGTGTGTTCTATCGCAGTGTTTGCTTCTACCAACGAAACCACCGAGAACAGAAACTTCTTTACATATACGGTTACCTTTGATTCGCCGCCTACTTTAAAGGCTGGAAGGATTTACATGAAGGATACCATACAACTGATGTACGGACATGTGATCCTTCCGTTTAAGAGAGTCTATCTCCTCCTGCCCTACGGGAAAACTTTGCAGAGCATAGCATGGGATAAAAGTGGAGAAACATTGCTTGCCACTGACTACTCTCTAAAGAAGGCTCAGGTCACTTTGGTTTCAGCCATAGGAAAAAGTAAGGGTTCGGTGGAATACATAAGAACAGGAACTTATCCAAAGGCACCCGTAATGTATGATGTTGGGATATTCAGAGGATTCAGAATACTGAGAGCCTATGTATGTCCTGTAAAATTCGTAGATGGAAAAGTTTACTTCTACCAAAACATAAAAATAACTGTTACCCTGACAGACGCGAAAATTCCAAAAACATACCGCGGACTTGAAAGGGATCATATAGAAGTTGCTATGGAAGTTGCCAATCCGGGAGTTGTTAAGACATATCCAGTAAAAAAGCTGAAACAGGACGAGTACAGATATATAATAATAACTCCGCAGAGTTTAGCGAATTCCTTCCAAGCACTCATAAACCACAAGATTAGCCGTGGTTTAACCGCAACGCTGATAACATTGGAGGATATAGAGGCTAACTACCAAGGCGTGGATACGCAGGAAAAAATAAGAAACTGTATAATTGACTATTATCTAAATCATGGAACGGAGTATGTACTGCTCGGCGGAGATACTACGGATAGCAGCGGAAACGATTTCTTGCCCCACAGAGCTACAAGAGCGAATGTAACCGCAAGCAATGGAATAACCACAGTTGATATATATTCCTCCAAGTTCCCAGATGACCTTTATTTCTCCGGCTTGGATGGCACATGGGATAGCGACGGCGATGGAATATACGGAGAGGGAGATGGTGGCAGTATACCGGAGGAAGCAGATTGGCTCGGCGAAATAGCGATTGGAAGAGCACCAGTGGATACTACCGCGCAGGCGGATACCTTCGTGAATAAAGTTATAGCCTTTGAGAGCAATTCAAGATCAACAACTGTTATGCTCCATGCGGAAGACGATCCACAGAGCTTCGGTGATATGAGTGTTATTAAGAAGAATTCCGGAGGATATTCTGTACCTGGTGTGGAGGCGTATCTACCATCGTATATAAATGTGGATGAGATGTTTGAGGCGCATAATACACCAGATATTACAGTATCTCTGTACTCTCAACACATTGAGCAGGGCAACCTCTTTGTTAACCACGCAGGCCACGGAGATACAAACATCTACATAATAGATGGTAGCAGTAGTACTCAATTCAGTAAAGACGATGCTCTGGCTCTTCAGAATACTGTATATCCAATACATGCGACTGTAGCTTGTTACTCAGGAGCGTTTGACGGATTGCATGCCAATCAAATGGCATTATTATTCGGTGGCGATGTGGACAGTGGCGCTTCCGCGGAGAGTGATTACGATTGTTTGGCGGAGTGCTTCATAATAAATGATCAGGGTGGAATGGTAGCAACTATGCTGAATAGCAGGTTTGGACTGGGCGATTCCAACGATCCTACTCTACTCAGCGGTCAGATTGACAATGCTCTGTATGAGAATGTCTTCCAGAAAGGCCTTATAAATCTCGGATGGGCCGTTCAGAAAGCCAGAGAGAGCGTTAGTCCAGTTTACTACAATTACGATGTAATGTCTTATTGCGCCTATAAATGGGCCATATATGACGCGAATCTGCTTGGCGATCCTGAGATGCCTGTGCTTGACCACCATGCCATATACGGCAAGGTTGTGGATGCGAATGGAAACGCTGTGGTTAACGCTACGGTTACCCTGAAACATGTGCCTTCAGGACAGACTTTCCAGACCACAACGGATGCAAATGGAATATTCGGCTTTGATTTGGATGAACTTGGGCTATCATACAGTAATGGTGATAGTGTAGAGATAACTGCAGTTAATGGAACGCAGAGCGGAAGCACAACTATACAGATAGATACCAGCGTGAATGTACAAAAAGTGATTGTGCAGATTGGACAGACAACACCGGAGATAGATGCCTACACAGTTATGATCTTCGGCGGAGTTACAGTACTTCTTATAGCGGCGGCCGTTAGCAAGGAAGAATAATCCTTTTCACTATTTATTTTTTAATATATTTCCGCCTGTGTGAGAACTTGTATTCCTCTGTTTGTTATCAAATAGGGCTTTATTTTTCTCATATGCGGGGTTCTTCGCATCTTCACTATTTCCACCGTCAACTTAACATCTCCGCCTCTTTTGTAGTAACTCAGGAGTACAACACCATCAGCCACATATTCCACCAAGCCCTCACGGGATACCGTGGGGTTATCTTTATCAACTTCTGCGGTAAGTATCGCGGTTGCTCCACATTCTTTTATCCCTTTTGTTAGAGATAAGAGTGCTTTTCTCTTTTCAACATCGCTTTTCATAAGCATGGTTAGAAGGGACACCGAATCCACAGCCACCCTCTTCGTGGAAAATTCCTTGAGAAAGTATGGAAGTTCGCTCTCCAGACTCTTCGTTAAATTCTCCAGGTCTTCTGGCTCAAGAACCATTACTTTTAGTTTACCTTCATCTATGTACTTTCTGAAATCCCAGTGAAATGCTTCTGCAGTTTTTATTAGAGATTCCTCATCCTCCTCCAAGGATATATAAACGCAGTTCTCGCCGTTCACCAAACCATAATTTATGAACTGCATGGCGAATGTTGTTTTTCCCGTTCCGAATGCTCCAAGCACCGCTATGACACTGCCTTCCGGAACTCCGCCCTGTATCATTTCGTCCAATCCGAATATTCCGAGTTTTACCCTATTCATTTTCATCCCACCTTTTCAACATTTATCACCACAAATCCCCTTCTGGGATTAAGTGCCGTGGTAAACCTAGATATTTTATTCTCATCTATATGGGAAAGCACGCCAGTGAATTTCATAACATACATATACCTGTATAGCCTAGAATATCTCTGAGAACCTCCCCATTTGAACACTAAAACACCATCAACGGAATCAAACATTATTCTTTCAAATCTTTCCGATGCTATTCCCGAACTGAGTATTATATAAATCACGCTATTCCATTTTTTAGCAATTTTCGTTAAACCCTTGATTACATCAATTATCTCCTCCTCCCCGAATTTTGGCGAAATAACAAGGTCTGTTAGCGAATCCACGATAACCACACTACTATCACCATTTTTTCCGATGAACTCCACAAAACTTTTCAGTATGTTTTTTGATTGAGTTAGGAATATTGAAGAGGATACCCATTCCCTCGGCACTATGGTATGTCTAAAATAATCTGCCGAAAAATCCTTAAAAATTAGATTTTTGGTGAAAGCGCTGTAAAGTTCTTCTGAAAATGTGAGATTTACTTCTCTCAGAATTTCTTCCTCGCTCTTACTGAAAGATATATATGTTGTTTTTTCTGGTATGTAAACATCCTCGGTGATCCCCATCATTTTCAGAAGTGAACGATTCTCCCTTATAAGAGAGAGGTTTGCGGCGGAAGTATGTGCAAATTCCCTATGTCCTGCCCCCGGCTCCCCGTACAAAAGGACAACACTTCCAGATGGCAGACCGCCTTTTATTATCGTGTCAAACGCCACAACCGATGTCGGTATTCTAACCACGAGAGGATTATTGTATGTTTTGATTTTAAGTTTTCCCAAAGACAATTAATTTATACTGTTGCATACATGACCTTCCAATGAATCCACCTCTCTGGAAAAGGGTTTTGCCCTTCGGTATATCTCTATTGTATCTTCTCGGAATTTATTTAGTATTGTTGAGCCCCTTCAATGTGCAGTTCATAGGTATTATGTTTCTGTATCTTATCCCTCCCGCCGGCAAGGAGAGCATGGTCCCAGCTGGTGTATTTCTGCTACGTTCCACCTACGGAATTTATTCAATAGTGATTTCCGCAACGAGCATGGCATTTGTGGATTTCGTCGTAGCTCTCTTCCTCTACTACAACTGGGATTTGGTGGAAAGCATACCTCTTCTAGGAAAATGGATTAAAAAATTTGAAGAGAAGCAGAGCAAAATACTTTCTGGAAAGAAAATAAAGAAACATCTTGCGTATATATTTCTGGCGCTTTTCGTGGCGTTCCCGTTTCAGGGCACCGGAGGGGTCGGAGGAACAATAGTCGGAAGGCTCATCGGTTTGTCTGCAAGGGAAACACTGATAACAATAACAGCCGGAAGCTTATTCGGTTGTTACTTAATAGCCTCCTTGGCTTACGCCTCCGGCGAGATAATAGATATGTTTCAGAAAACCAAGAATATATTTCTTATTCTCTCGCTAATAATATTTCTCAGCATTTTCGCCCTCTTTATATACTTCGTTTACAAGAATGTGAGGAAAAGGGCGCTGAACTCTCAGTAGGATAAGTACTCTATTCCCAATTCTTCAATGAAAACACCCTCTCCATCATCCACATATCCACATTCCTCGCCGCCCGTAATTTTCTTCGCCTCATTTACAAAATTTTCAGAGATTATGAGAATCATTCCCGCCCCCATGTTGAATGTTTGATACATTTCCTCGTCGCTCACATTTCCAAGTTCCTGAATAAGGGAGAATATCTTTTGCTTTTCGGGAATTTTGTCTATGATGAATCTCATCGGTTTTAAGCGGTTTATGTTTCTGAATCCTCCGCCCGTTATGTGGGCTATTCCCCTAATCATTTCTTTCGGATTTCCGTACTCTCTGGCGATGTTAATCATGGAAATTACTTCTCTCACATAAATTCTCGTGGGCTCCAGAAGTTCCTCTCCCAACCTCCTTCCCAGTTCGGGAACAAAATCCTGATAGCTTATTCCTGCCATCTCAAAAATCTTTCTTGCGAGTGTTAATCCATTGGAATGAATTCCCGAACTTTGAAGGTATAGAATAATATCACCTCTTTTTATATCCTCCCCCGTTATAACTTCACTTTTCCTAACCCTTCCAAGACATGTGCCGGAAACATCTATACCATTTATCAACTCGGGCAGCGTTGCAGTTTCGCCACCCACCAGGGATATGTTGGCCATCTCCATGGCTTTATTGAACCCTATTCCAAGTTGTTCCGCGATGTAATCCTTCTCTTCGCGCAGCGCTATATAATCAACGAATGCGATGGGCTCTGAGCCAACGCATATAGCATCGTTAACATTCATAGCAACACAATCTATCGCAATTCCCTCCCACATATTCATTTTCTCCGCAATCAGAACTTTGCTTCCGACGCCATCCGTATTCAATGTGAGGTAATAATCCCCAAAATCTATGAGGGATGTGTAGTGTATTGGCTTTGCGATAATATCATTCCTCCGGAACTTCACCTTTGAGACGAGAATATCTATGAATTTTTTCTCCTTCTCTATGTCCACTCCCGCATCCTTATAACGCAAAAACTCACCTCCTCGGGTATATTCTCGTTCCTTCTTCGCCTTTTAAAGCGAGTTCAACCTCCTCGGGCGAGGTAATCAAAACTTCTTCCCCGCCCCACTCAAGGAATTTTATGGCGGCGAGAATTTTTGGATACATACTTCCCTTTTTGAAATGTCCCTCTTCAAGATACTTTCTCGCCTCATCAGCACTCATCTCTTCTATACCTTTTTGTCTTTCAGTTCCGAAATTCAGATAAACCTTGGGAACGCTGGTTAGTATATAGAGATATTCAGCCTCTATATCCCTACCGAGGGTTGCGGAAGCCAAATCTTTGTCTATGACCGCTTCCACCCCCTTGTATCCATTACCTTTCCTTACCACAGGTATGCCGCCTCCACCGACCGCTATCACCACAAATCCATGCTCCACCAAAAATCTTATTGAATTCTTCTCAACGACCTCCAAGGGCATAGGAGAGGGAACAACTCTTCTCCATCCCCTTCCCGCATCCTCTATCATAACCCATCCTTTTTCCTTCATCAAAATTTTCGCTTCCTCCTCGGTATAAAAAGGCCCTACGGGCTTGGTGGGATTCTTGAATGCGGGATCATTTTCATCAACAACCATTCTAGTTACGATGGCGCATATCTGTTTATCCACCCCCTTCTCCCTAAATACCTCTGTGAACGCTTGGGTAAGAAAGTACGCTATTTCTCCCTGCGACATCGCACCGCACACATCCAGCGGCATAGGAGGAACTATATCCTTCGCATGTTCATTCTGAAGCAGGATTGCGCCCACCTGCGGCCCGTTTCCATGCGTGATTACAACATCGTACCTATTGAAAATGAAGTATATGTTTTCGGCGGTCTCTCTCGCCCTCATTTGTTGTTCCTCGGATGTTCCCTTATCTCCCTTCCTTAAAAGAGCATTTCCTCCAACAGCTAAAATCAACTTCTTCATATTTTTCCCTCCTTTCTGTTTATGGCCGCTTTGATAAGAGCGAGGTGCAGAGGAGATGGCTTGAGAGGACGGGATTTATACTCTGGATGGAACTGTGATGCGATGAAAAACGGATGTTCGGGAAGTTCCAGAATCTCCATTCTTCTTCCCTCCTCATCCTTTCCGCTGAAAACCATGCCTGCTTTTTCCAACTCCTCTATGTAATCAGGATTCACCTCGTAGCGATGGCGGTGTCTCTCGTAAATTTCCGTCGTGCCGTATATTCTGTGAGCCAAAGTCCCCTCCTTTATCATTATTTTATGGGCTCCGAGGCGCATGGTTCCTCCCAATCTATCTATGTTCCTCTGCTCCGGAAGAAGGTCAATAACCGGATGTTTTGTTTCTACGAATTCCGTACTGTTTGCATCTTCATACCCAAGAATATTTCTGGCGTATTCCACAACACACAATTGAAATCCTAAGCACACACCCAAAAATGGTATCTTATGCTCTCTGGCGTATTTTATCGCGTTTATTTTCCCCTCAACTCCCCTGTATCCGAATCCGCCGGGGATGAGTATAGCATCAACATTTTCAAAGTAAGCAGAGAGATTCTTCTCCTTCTCAAGGGTCTCGGAATCTATCCACTTCAAATCTATCTTGGTTTTGAGCGACGAGGATACATGCACAAACGCCTCCCTGTGGCTTATGTACGAATCCTTCAGATGAACATATTTTCCCACTATAGCTACAGTTACCCTCCTCTCCGGGTTTTCCAGATTGTTCAAAAATTCTTTCCACTCATCCAACTTCACTTCCCTCTTCTCCAGATTCAGTTTCCTGAGCATGTAGTCAAGCATGCCTTCCCTCTCAAGTATTATCGGTACTTCATAAACATTCTTAGCGTCGGGAACACTTATAACAGCTTCCACAGGTACATCGCAGAAAAGAGATATTTTCTCCCTCGTTTCCTTGCTTAACGGCTCCCTGCTCCTTGCCACTATAACATCCGGCTGAATACCCAGGGAGCGAAGTTCCTTTACGCTGTGCTGCGTAGGTTTAGTTTTTTGTTCCCCAACTACATCCAGAACGGGAACATAGGTCGTATGGATAAAAATTATATTTTCGTGTCCAACTTCATTTTTAAGTTGGCGTAGAGCCTCTATAAACGGCATAGATTCTATATCTCCAACCGTTCCCCCTACCTCTATAAGGACGACATCACAACCGCTTCTTGCGGCGACCTCCTTTATCCTCCTTTTTATCTCGTCCGTTATATGGGGAATTATCTGAACAGTTTTTCCTAAATAATCCCCTCTCCTCTCTTTTTCTATCACGGTTAAATAAACCTTACCGGTAGTTATATTATGGTCTCTCGTGAGATTTATATCAAGAAATCTCTCATAATTTCCGAGGTCTAAATCAACCTCTCCCCCATCATCCAGAACGAAAACCTCTCCGTGTTGATAGGGATTCATCGTGCCCGCATCATAATTCAAATAAGGATCTATCTTGATTGCAGTAACTTTATAACCGCAACTCTGTATTAATTTTCCTATGCTGGATGTCGTTATACCCTTTCCCAAGCCCGATACAACACCACCAGTCACAACTACGAACTTCATATAAGGGTGAATACAGAATGGAAAATAAGATTTTCGCGAATAAGTCGTTTTTGAATATCTCATCAAACATCTCCTAAAAGATACTTCCACAGAGGAATAAATCTTATTTTCTTTCCCCTTATCGTTTTTTCCTCTTCTAAATCCCAATTGATTATCTTTAAATTTTCACACATACATTTTTTTGCAAAATTTACTAAGGAATCAACCTCCCTTTTATAAGTATTCGTATCATCCAGATCGTACGATACTTGAATTAGTTCTCTTATTTCCCCTTTTTCAAGAACAACAAAATCTATTTCGTATCTATCATTATAGTAATATCTTACGCTTATATCCTCAAAGTTTTTCCTTCTCATAAGTTCCAAAAATACTACATTTTCCATGGCGATACCGAAATTTTTCTTGGTAGAAACGAAACTATAGATTCCCGTATCCACAGCGTATATTTTCCTTGGAATAAGCATCTCTTTTTTTCTGGAGTGGGTGAAAATGGGAACATCAAATATAGCTAACGATGATTTAGCGAGATTGTAATATTTCCATACAGTTCTTTTAGAAATTTTATAAAAGGTTGATTCTATTATTCTGCTGAGCTTTGATACGCTCACCCTATTTCCGCTGTTGGATATCAGATATCGGAGAATGAACTCCATGATTTCCCTTTCACGGACTCTGCCTCTCTCAATAATATCACGGTACAAAGTTGTTTCATATATGCTCCTCAATTTTTCTTTCTTTTCAATATTTTCATTACATTTTATTACTTCAGGGTATCCGCCAAATTCCAAATATTTTCTTAATTCTGAAAGAATTCTTACTTCTGAGATATTATCCATACTGAGATTTTTCATTTTTAGATACTCTTTAAAGCTAAATGGCAGCAAAATTTTGGAAATGTATCTACCTCGCAATTCCTTTGAAATTTTTTCAATAAAAAGAGATGATGATGAACCCGTGATCATTATCTTGTATTTACCTTTATTGTGTAAAGTTCTGAGCCAGACGCCCCAATCCTTTAAATTTTGAACCTCATCAAGAAATAAGTATTTTGGCTCTCTTCCGAAAACCTCAATATACGCATCTATTATATCTTTTGGATTATAATTTCTGTAAACTATATCCTCAAAATCAACATACATCTCTCTAACCCCAAGTTCCTTCATTTTTTGATACATAAAGTAGGTTTTTCCAGCCCGTCGCGGACCAACTATTGCGACGATATCCCTTCCCATCCTAACATCAAGATTTCTGGGAATTAATTCTGGTAACTCTTCAAATTTCCACTCCTCCATCCTACGCAAGAGCTCTTTGTTTACCATGGTAACCAAAAGTAAACAAAAGTATATAAATGTTTGTTTACTTTCAATAAACAAAGTAAACGTTCAGTTATCGCATGTTCCCTTGGGACAGGAAGCTTCCTCTCCCTCTTCCAGTGTGAGATACTTTTCGTCCACGAGTTTGAGCTGCACCTTCTCCTCCCTCTCCTCCCTCAGTTTCTTCTCCGCCTTCTCTATTTCCTTGAGTTTCTCCTCGCTCAGGCCTCTGTATATCACCTGTACCCTCTTGGATTTGTCCCTGTATATTGTTATTCCTTTCAGCTTCAGGCGATAAGCCATTTTGAATATCTCATCCACGGTTTCCACGGGAACATCGTGTCTGAGATTTATCGTTTTACTAACTGCGTTATCCGTGTATTTCTGAAAAGCTGCCTGCATTAGAAGATGCCATTTAGGATCAATATCATGAGCGGTGACGAATATTCTTCTCAAATCCTCGGGAATTTCCTCTATTCCCTGCACACTTCCGGTGCGGGCTACCTTGTACATAAGTTCCTTGGAGTAAAGACCCCTTTCCTTTATCATCCTCTCAAATATCGGATTTATTTCAAGCAAGGTCTCGCCTTCAAGAACCCTTCGCTGAAACGCTATGGCGAAAAGAGGCTCTATTCCCGAAGATGTTCCCGCTATTATGGATATCGTGCCTGTCGGAGCTATTGTGGTTGTGGTTGCGTTTCTCATCTTCCTTCCCTTCTCCCACCACACGCTACCTTCCCAAGCGGGGAAAGTTCCCCTCTTCTCGGCGAGGAGTTCGCTTGCTCTATGGCTCTCCTCCTGTATGAATTTCATTACTTTTTCCGCCAGTTCCACGGCTTCCATGCTATCATACGGAATTCCCAGTTTTATGAGCATCTCCGCCCATCCCATAACTCCGAGACCTATCTTCCTGTTTTTCCTTGTCCAGTGCTCTATCTCAGGTATGGGGAACTTGTTGGCATCTATAACATTATCCAAAAAATGCACCGCGGTATGAACGACCTTTCTCAACCTATCCCACAATATCTCGCCGTTCTCAACCATAAGAGAGAGATTTATACTACCCAAATTGCAGGATTCGTAGGGTAGGAGAGGCTGCTCCCCGCAAGGATTTGTGGATTCTATCTTTCCGAGGTGTGGAGTGGGATTATGGCGGTTTATTTCGTCTATGAATATTATCCCCGGGTCTCCGGTAGCCCACGCCTGATTCACAATCATATCCCATATTTTTCTGGCAGGGATGTATCTAACCACTTCGTTGGTGCGCGGATTTATAAGAGGATACTCCGCATCATTTTCCAAAGATTCCATGAACTCGTCTGTTATCGCCACCGATATGTTGAAATTGCTCAGTATCTTGTTATTGGGGTCCTTGCTGAGTATGAACTTCTCAATATCCGGATGGTGAACGCTTAGAATTCCCATATTTGCGCCCCTTCTCTTCCCTCCCTGCTTTATTATGTCGGTGCTAACATCGTATATCCTCATAAAACTCACTGGTCCGGAAGCAACTCCCTTCGTGCTTCCAACAATATCTCCCTCCGGCCTTAGCCTTGAGAAGGAAAAGCCCGTTCCTCCTCCGCTCTGGTGAATCTTGGCGGCATGCCACAACGTTTTGTATATTCCATCAATGCTGTCCTCCACGGGAAGAACGAAGCATGCGCTTAGTTGTCCGAGACGCGTGTTGGCGTTCATCAAAGTCGGGCTATTTGGAATGAAGTATCTGTTGACCATCAAAGAGTTGAATTCTCTGGCTACATCCATTATTTCTTCCCACTTCTCCTCAAGTAATCGCACGACCTCCTCAAATCCCACCTTCATATGCCCCTCCTTGGATAAGTTATTGTAAGCCCTCATCAACATTTCCTTTTCGTAAGGCCCGAGGTCAAGTTTCGTCTGCGGAAACTCGCCTTTATAAAGTTGTGGTTCACATTTCCCCGAAATATCGTATATCTCATCGTAATAAAATATATCCACGAGTGCTATGTATTTCGCTACCCTCCAGAACATCTGGCGCGGAGTTTCTATAACCTTGCCCTTATCATCCTTCAACAAATACCTCTTTTCAAGAACTTTTATCGCATTTAGAGTGAGTTTTAAGTCATCCTTTACCCCCAGCATTTTCTTCGCTTCGCGTATCTTCTTCCTCTCCTCCCTATAAATTATGTAAGCCCTGGCTGTCTTGAAATAACCCAAATCCATAAGAGTCTTCTCAACAATATCCTGAATCTGCTCAACCTCGGGTACAAAAAGCCTTTCCTTTATCAACCTCTTCTCAACTTCTTCCGCAACCTCATCCGCAACTTCTTTCGGATTTTCTACCTCCCGCGTTTCAACAAAAGCGCGATAAACCGCATACGCTATCTTGTTGCGATCGTAAAGCACCAGTTCGCCGTTTCTTTTCTTGACAAGACTTATTACGAACCCCATAATGGATGGACATGGAAATTCAGGTAAAAACTTTTTGCAACAACAAAAAGGGTATTTAAAGAATTCTCGGATAACTCTGAAAGATAAAAATCTCATTATAATAAAAGTGGTCAGAAGAGAAGTTTATATACGAGTAGGAGATACATTTAAATTATGGGCGAGGCAAAAGTGATAGAAGAGAGGTGGTGGTTGAAATGAGGAAAAAACTCGTGCATGTGAAACATAATATGATGGACGCCTTCAGCTATCCGCTCTTCATCTCCTGCATTGCACTCATAGGAGGATACGGGTTGTTCTTCATCCTCTACTTCGTCTCAATTAAATTCAACTATCCCCGCGGTGATGTCGTACTTCAAGCAATCCTCGTATTTGTCATCGCCCTCATCCTGTTCTTGGTATTCTCCTTAACAGCGCTTAGGTTAGGATTTCATAAGGATGAAATTTTATGGCTTGTGGATAGCGAATTAGAATATCAAGGAGGTTACAAAGTGAAATTCAGAGAGAGAGTAACAAATATAACAGAAATATTATTACAGTACTGGAAGTTCTCTGCGCCAATTATTGTTTTTAAAACTAAAGATATTACGGGTTTATTTTGGATAGGTATTGCTCGTGCTTTTCGCAAGTGGTGCACGCC
>CAYVVU010000025.1:0-19289 GCA_964455305.1 uncultured Thermoplasmata archaeon | reverse complement strand
CTACACTGCCCAAAAACCAACTGGAGGTGTGATAAAGGATGGAGAACTGGAAGAAAGCTTTGGTCGTGGTCGCCTTCTTGGCGACCATTGGCGGTTTAGTGGCGACACAGTATTTGCAAGCGAGAGTAAATATGGAACTGAAATTATCAGAGCGAACAGCGGATGTACAGTTTATAGCATACGATTTAAGTCCTGCAGGAAACTATGTACTAAAGAATGATACTTCTGCACTTAAAGTTAGCTTGGGAACTTTCTGTTGGCATTATCGTGCAACCTACACAGCAGCATTTGCTATAGCTTGGGTTAGAAGCAGTGGAAACGGCCTTAAAATAACAAAAATTGAGATTTTAGACACTACAGGTAATCCGGATAATAATGTACCGGTGAAAATATATCTCCACCAGAATTCTACATATCCCTCTGAAAGTGGCTGGTATACAACAACAGAAGCCGCTGCGTGCACAAAGTTATACTATGATGGGACATCAGGAGGTCCTCAAACCGTGGCAGATCCTTGGGTATTAGAACCTATTTCTGGAGTAGACTATTCTACCGGTACACTCATGGCTAACACAAAAAATAGTGCTGGTGGAGGATCTAAAACCTTCACAGCAACTTGGACTCAACCATCTGGTGAAGGTTACATTTGGGTATCAGACGACGCAGCGGGAGGAACAAATGTCAACGCATCATATCTACAGACAGCCTCCACTTATACTAATGCTGGCGGATGTAACTTTGTCTGGGTAGAAATAGTTATTGCTCCATCTTCGCCACCTGCCAGCCCACAAGATTTCACTGGATACACCATAATTATCTATGTAGACCTAGTCAGCAATGTAAATGTGTAAAATGACCGAAAAAATATTTTCATTTATTATTTTTTTATTGTTTTTGGTTTTAAATATAGGTTTTTTATCTGCACAAACTGCGTATTATACCTATAAGAATGAGAATGGTAAGACTAATTGTATTTCTTTGGAGATAAAGGGCTCAAGAAAAAGTTTAGTTTACAATATGACAACAGGTTTTAACATTCTGAATATAAACTTACCGGATGGCAGTTTGGCTAACAACTTAACAATTTATCTATCTCCCACTCGCGAAGATTTTCCTTTGAATTTGACTGTAATCAATAATGACAATACAATTTTTTATTTCCCATACTATCTTGGATATCAAGATAAGTTTTTTAATGGCTCAAAGAGATTCAGTTTTTATTCTCACGGAAACTTTTCCGTATCATTGCCCATAAATTCCCATATTAAAAATGCTATATTAGATTTGAGTTTTCAATCACCTGTAGAATTCAATTCAACCTCTATTTATTTAAATTTCACGGGATATCTTTCCATTCCTCCTCAGAACATCTGGATGTTAAAGGAAAAATATCAAACAGATTATATTGATAAATTTGAAAAAGCAATTCAATCAATCCACGCGGATAACAAAAGTAATCTTTATTGTGTTTTAACAAACAATACTCTTCATATATATAGAGGTTTGTATCTTCTGGAAGATATATACAATATATCTTCCGTATCTTATGTTGTGTATGGAGATATAAACAATGATAATGCGGATGAAGTCATATTTTCAAAAAACAAAAAGTTATATGTTTTATATCCACAGAATAGCTTTATGATTGATTTTTTAAATATTTCTGGCTTAGTGTGTGTATACAATAAATCCATATACTTGTTTGATGAAATAAACAACACCCTCTACAAAATAGTTGTTTCAAACGGTAGTTATGTAGTAAATCCCATTGGAAATATTTCCATCAATGGTTCACTTTACCATCCAAAGATGTTTATTAATAAAAACTTGGTTTATCTCGTTAGTGAAAATAATGTATACCTATATAATATGACATCATCTAACACGATCAAGTATACCTTTGATTTTTATATAGATGGAATTTCTTTTTGTTACTACAATTTCTCGGATTATGTTATTTTGGGATGTTCAGACAGGAGTATAAGGATATATACACAAGATTTATCAAAGTTGGTTTACAAATATACCGTTGATTACCCCAGCTACTATTACCTAAAAAATGTTAGAGTATCTGACTGGAATTTGGATGGCTTGGACGATATTATTTTCACGCAGAAAATGGGAATTATGGTTATGGAAAACAATGGTAATATATCAACATGGAAAAACCCAAAACGTCTTTTCATTAATCCAATATCATACGAATACATAGATGCTGTCTGGGTAGGAGATATATACAATGATGGAGACCCTGATATTCTTGTGGGATATCCGGATGGAAGCATCTATTTTATAAGAAATAATGTTCAGATATCCACAATAAGAATAAAAATGGCCATAAATATTTTGAATGATATCGCTCAAAAGATATCTGAAGAATCATCGGATCCCTATATAAACATACCATTTCATATCTATACAAATAAAGCCGCAAGTATAACTTTATGTAATCTGAGTATAACATATAATAAAACATTTAAAATAAATTTACCTGAGGTATTGGACAATGTAAATTTAACATTCTTGACAGACGCTCAATCTAAGTTGTATCTGGATATATTTGTTGATTACGAGTACTGTCCCCCAATGCTTATGAAAAATATTCCAGATATTGTTATTATGGAAGATGGTTCTTTATCTCTTGATATGAGCGAATACTTCTGGGATGACAAAAATTCTATGAGCTATTCCTTAGATTGTGAAAGCGATTATATTTCATATGTTTCAAATGGAACAACTCTAACAATCTTACCATCTCCAAATTTTTATGGTAATGTAACAGCGTATGTAAAGGTAAGAGATTCAGACGGTTTTTATGTTTACAGCAACCCATTCAACATCACAGTTCTTCCTGTTGATGATCCCCCTGTGGTTCTTCCCCTCAGCGACATTAAAATACGGACCAACAAAACTTATTATCTTGATTTATCTGCGAAGGTTTGGGACATAGATTCTCCATCCTTAAATATAACAACATCTGACCCAACCAATATAACTCCCCTCTCTAATCTTACTCTGAAAATAAGATATTCTATACCCGGTAATTATACTGCGATGGTTTACGTATCCGACGGAAACCTAACAAATCAAACTTCTCTGAATATCACGGTTGTGCCTTACTCGGCGCCCCTCTGGGTTAAGGAAATTCCGGATGTAGTCACATACAAAAACGAGCCGTTGGATGAGCAGAACTCGCCGATAAATCTCAGGGATTTTGTTGAAGATCCTGACACGCCCGTGGATTCTCTCGCATTTGAAATCGTTTCTCAGAGCCATCCGCATATAGATGTTAGTATATCTCCCTCTGGAAAAGTTCTTGTTAATCCCGAAGAGAATTATGTAGGAACTTCCACTGTGGTGGTTAGGGTTAGCGATTCTCAGTATTCGGATATAACCTCGTTCAGAGTCGTAGTCAAATACAAAAACTATCCTCCGGTTTATCTTGGCGGACTAAATAGCAAGTACTATGTTAAGGAAGATACTGTCTGGAAGGTAAATCTGGCGGAACATTTTGATGATTTGGAAACGCCAAGTGATAAGCTAGTTTACAGGGCATCATCCCCAGAAATAATAATAAACGGCAGCTATGCTTACTGGATGCCAAAGCACGGGGATAAGAGCATATACAACCTGACATTTTACGCGTACGATAATGCTAGTGATTATGCGGTAAGTGATCCGATCACGCTGGTTTATGTTGAGGTGAATGATCCGCCTGTATACATCGGTGGACTTACAGATATAACGATTAAAGAAAGTGAAGAATTAATTCTTAATTTGAGTAATTATTTCACTGATGAAGAAACGCCAAATTCCTTAATATTCGGATGCAATGTATCTGATATAGTCATAAATGGCACAATTGCGGAGTATTCTGGAAGCAAATCGCTGAAAAATGTTGTTTTTTACGCGATAGATCCCCAAAATGAGAGCTTGATTGCTTATTCAAATCCGATAAATATAACAGTTATACCTCAAAACAAACCACCCAAAGCGTACATTGATGATGTCAGAATTATTGAAGGAGGCGTTATTCTTAAGGGCCATGGTATGGATGTGGATGGAAGCGTAGTGAAATACGAGTGGTATTCTTCCAAAGATGGTTTTCTTGGCAGCGGTTCTTATCTGCAGGTAAGACTATCCCCCGGCAAGCATATAATTTCATTCAGGGTTATGGATAACAACGGTACATGGAGCAACTTCACATACAGAGAGATATTTATTCCTGAAACCAACTACGGACAGATAATTTTATATGGCGGAATTTCATTGATCACATGTGGAGGTATAATGATCTCTGCAACATATTTATCAATATGGGGGTGGAAAAAACGTACAGCGATTTCAGACTAAAAAAATTCGTATCCAACGCCTTGTTCATCTCTATAATATTACTCGTTATTCTGAAGATGTTCTCCACGCTCCCGCTCCCGGTGGCAGCGATAGTATCGGAAAGTATGACCCCAACGCTGAATAAGGGAGATGTTGTTCTTTGGATACCGTGTGATATAACAAACGCGAAGGTAGGAGACATAGTTGTATTCAAAGATTATGAAGGAAGATATATAGCGCATAGAGTTGTGGCAATTACCGAGATAAACGGTGAAAGAGCATTGATAACCAAGGGGGATGCTAACGAGTATCCAGATCAGTATGGTCCCCATGTACCGTTACCGTATGTAACGAGAAAAAATTTTATGGGCATAGTAGTTACAATATTTGGATTTCCATTAAAAATTCCATATATCGGGTTAATAACAATGTACACTGGACAGTTTTTGAAATTTCCATCCATAGCTCCATTTGCAATCTCATTAATATTTCTTGCATCAGTCCTCGGTTCTGAATCAAAGCCCAAAAGAATTTCTCTCAAAAAATTATTTCTTATAGCTTTTATTGTGTTCTTCCTTATCTGTGCAAGTACAATACCATTTGCAAAGAATGTATCCGTTGTTAAAGTAGGGGTAAATGAATATGCTGGTGATGGGGCCATAAATTATGCATCCCCGGGAAGCAAGCATGGAGTAAATATTACATTAACAAATCCTGGATTCACGCCTCTAAAATGCGTGATAATATCACAAAATGTGGAGGTAAAGAATAGAATATTTATAGTTCATCCGGGAGAGACCGTGACCCAAAAAGTTTACATAAAAGCGCCAGAGAAAAGAGGGGTATATCGCATAGAGATTGAATCTTATTCCTCTCCCTTTTGGATGATTCTGCCCGATAATTTGGTTTTGTTTTTCTCTCAATTCGCAATTTTAGGAGTTTTTATTTTGGATGTAATCTCCGCACTAATTCTAACTGCTGTAACCATTCTAATAGCAGGCCTCGTGATGTATATAGGAGAATATTTGAGTACCAGAAAGCTTATTAAGACTGCGAGGAAAAGAAAAGGATTTCTGGAACCATATCCTGTTAACACCAAACCTGTGCATAAAGGCGCAATTCTGTCAGCAATAGTAAGCATTCTTGTTGCGTACCTTTTCGGCTATATGGGTTTTGTATGTTTATTCTTACTAACACCCTTCATTCTCTATACTGTAGGATGTAGATGGGGTCAGCAATTCATAATTGGCGGAGTTGAGACAACCCTGATATTTGTTTCTCTATACACCGTATCCTCCCTTATACATAATCTGAGTGTATGGTATATACTGCTTTTGATTGCGGCAATACTGCTAGTTTCTGCTATACTGGGAAGCATCCTTTCCCTATTTTCATTAGGGATCGCAAAACTGATAACTAAAATCCGTAGTTTCAAAGATCCTCTCGTATTGTTAGAAGGAGATCTCTAAATTTTTTGAATGCCCTGCCTCTATGAGATATCTCATTCTTCTCCTCTGTGGTCATTTCCGCAAATGTTCTATCGTGTTCTTCGGGAACAAATATAGGGTCAAATCCGAATCCTCCTTCGCCCCTCATCTCGTATGAAATCTCTCCCGGACAGATTCCCTTTATTTTGTATCTTTTGCCGTTTATCACAGCACCTATACAGCATTCAAACCTCGCTTTTCTTGAGGAAATACCTTCCATAATCTTCAGGATGCCCTCGCACCCTATCGTTTTATAAACGAAGGAGGAGTATACGCCCGGAAAACCCTTAAGCGAATCTATGAACAATCCGGAATCTTCCAAAAAGAAATTATCGTATCCTTTTTCGGTCAAATAATCCAGTTCAAAGTCCACAACTTCCTCCAAAGAATCTGCCTGTACCTCCGGCGGGTTTAAGGGAGAAAACTCTATTTCTACGGGCAGAATTTTTCTAACCTCCGCGAATTTATGTTTGTTTGTAGTAACAAATTTGAGTTTCATCATATATACCTCCTGCTCGCTTCTATTCGCCTTAATTCCTCCAGCACCTTTGAGGATAGTTCCCATTTTGAATATTCATCCACAAAAATGTTGAACAGATAGGTATATTCGGGATGCGTACTGTTAAAACATTCCTTTAGCAATCTTATATCGGTGGCCATATCGTGGAATGTGGCGTTTCTTCCACCCATGCTCATATCTATGAATGTACCATTCTCCATAACATTTGAGGTTGTGAAATCCCCGTGAAACATCCTATTACTGTGCATCTTTATTATATTCCTCGCGAGGGTTCTGATTACGAGTTCCCTATCTTTTTCACTCATAGAGTCCAGCCTTTCCCGAAGAGTTTTTCCCTCTATTTTTTCCATAACTATAGTATAATCCCAAACATCGTAAATGAAAGGAGTCTTAACCCCCACCTTTTTCGCTTCATGGCTCAGAATAACCTCGCGTCTGGTCCTCGTTTTTCTTATTATTTCGTCCAGTTCTTCTATGCGATAAGATTTCCTGATTCTTTTTTTAATAATTGCTCTCAACCCCAGATACTCACTTTCCTCTATAATTGCTTCTGCACCTGGGGCTTCACTGTATTCTTTAACCCTTTTCTCCACTTCCCAGCGGATCGGAACTTCATCTATTCTGTAATCCTGGAGCACCTCCGTATCCTCTATTTCATCCCTATATCCGTATTTATACATCTTTTCGCCCAAAATTGCTATCATAGCCCCATTATCCACTGCGAGTTTTTTCTCTACGGGGTAAAAACTTGCGCCCCTATCTTCGCACATTATGCGAAGCATTTCTTTCAATCTTGAATTGCAGGCAACTCCTCCTCCCACGCTTACCTCATCTTTTTTAAGATGTGCGAGGGCTCTTTCCGTTACCTCGGTTAGCATAGCGAAAACCGTTTCCTGAACGCTGTACGCTACATCTTCCTTCCTTATTCCCTTGCGGAGAAGGGATTCCGCCGCAGTTAGAATTCCCGAAAATGCCACATCCATCCCGAAGACCGAGTAGGGGAGAGGATGGTAATTCTTTCCCTTTTCCGCGAGTTCCTCTATTATCGGCCCTCCTGGAAACCCGAAGCCCATTTTTCTCGCCAATTTATCCAAAAAATTTCCTACACCTATATCCAGCGTTTCGCCAAATACCCTATATCTTCCTTTGTTGTACGCTATTACCTGCGTATTTCCTCCCGAAACATACAGAAAAACCGGGTCTCTTGCACCGTAAATTTCTCTCGCTATCTCAACATGCGCTAAACAATGGTTAACCCCGATTATCGGGATATTTACTTTTTGCGCTATCGTTCTAGCGGCGGTGGCCACAGTCCTCAAACATGGGCCCAATCCGGGACCGCGGGAAAATGCGATTAATTCTAAATCTTTCATTTTTATGCCCGCATCTTTCAAGGTTTCTCTAACCAAAATCGGAAGATTTTCGGCGTGGTGATTTGCCGCATCCCTCGGCCTTATACCTCCCTTCTCCGTTCTGAACATTGAGGAGCGCATCGCCAGAATTTTTCTATTATCCACGATTGCCACGCTTACTGTGTGGGCGGTACCTTCTATTCCCAGGGTAAGCATGCGAGGGCTATGGCGAATAATGTATAATAAAATTTTCGGTTAAGCGATAGGAAAAGGTTAATAAAACAATCCCAGATATACCTGTAAGCGGGGGTTCCCGAGCTGGCCAAAGGGGCCGGGCTTAAGACTCGGTGCCGTAGGGCTTCGTGGGTTCGAATCCCACCCCCCGCACTCACTTCCTTAAAACCACCTTTTCAGTGAGGGTTTTCTGAATATTTCCGATGTTCTCTTCATAACATCATCGTACATCTGCAGGTAATAATTTATATCCACATCCTCTTTGCTTACGAGTTGTATGGGTCTGGCCCTATTTGTCGGGCCGTCGGTACCTTTGACTATAACTATCCTTAAATTCGTTCCTCTGTGAAGTTCTATTCCCAGCATGTCCTTTATTATCTTCGCTGCCACACTCGCTTTCGTGGCCTTTTCGTACTCTTCTGGCTTCTTGGTTAACTGCTCCACCGTGTATATCTCATCAAGTTCAAACTCTCCCGAGGATATTCTATTTCTGTATTCCTCCTTTATCTTCTTCGCCTCCTCCCTATCACCTCCGAGCATGAGCTCTATATACTTTCTCTGAGCCTCCTTAACTATTTTCGGATAATCTTTTCTAACGAATTCCATACCTTTACCTACGATTTTTCCATCAACAAGATGCACATACTTTTTCTTTGTCCAGAAAGCCGCTTTTTCCGCCACATATTCAATCTCGTTAATTTTATCTGCAACTTTTTCCACATTGCAACCCGTGAACTGTATACCATCCGTATCTATGTAAATCACATCGCACCCCATTTCCTTTAATTCGTCCCTAACTTTCTTTATATAGTGTCTTGCCAGAGAGGCTATAAGTTCCGCAGCCCCGCGGTTATAGTAGGTGGCTCCACTCCATCCCATATATCCGTACATGGCATTTATTAAAACCTTCAGTGCATGCTGCTGGGCATCAACCCTTATTCTCTCACTACCCTTTAGCTCTTTGAGTTTCTTCTTGAGATCCAATCTTTTGGATAAGAAGTCCTCCACTATTTGGGGTATAACACCCTTCTTATCCCTCAGAATCGTATGGCGTACTCCTTCAACCTCTATGACCTCTCCTCCATCAACATCCACCGTCTCCGGACTTATGTTCCACTCTTTGATTATAGAAGGATACATGCTCTGAAAATCCAGGTACGCCACATTTTCATACACACCCGGTTCCTTAAGCCACACCAAGCCACCACCGTACTCTTTAACTTTTCCGGCTTTCATCTCTTTTATTCCTCTTTTCTTCATTTCTCTGCTTACTAGAACATCAACCAATTCTCCCACAGTTCTGCTTATTTGTTCCTCAAGTTCAAGTCCCACCAGTTTAGCGAGTTCTTCCTGAAATGGAATTATTTTCTCGGCAAGATTTTTTACCACGCTCAGATACTCCTTTATATAATTTCTGAGAAAATCGTAATCCTCTTCCTCAACCTTCTCGCATATTTCATAATCCAGCGGGAGTTTAGGACAATACACACCATTCGCTTCAGCTAATTCATCAAGTTCCTTCGTCGGTAACTGGGGAAAATCTCTCCACGCTATCGGAAACAAATCAATATTCTCCCGGCCTTTTATTTTTGCCTGTCTAAGTATTATTCCGCGATAGTACTTTCCGGTGATTTTTACCTCGCTCTTATCCCTGCCCAGATTCATCCTTAGCCCAACTTTCTTCGCTCTCTCAATGATGAAAGGCCATTCCTCGTAGTTTATTTTGAACCCAATTATCCTATCAGGGTCGTATTCTATAAATCTGTTGGAGAATTCTTGTAGTATTTCCCTCTCTTCGCCTTCAAAAATCTCAAGTTTGTCCGCCCAAAAACCAAGAAGAACTATCTTATCCCGCGAGGGGTCCGAGAAACCCTTTCTAGATGTTGTGATTATCTTTATGTAAGCCTCCTTCATAGTTTTTCGTTATTGGAGAGATATATAAAAAGGTTGTGAGAAGGTGTGAAGTGGAAGGATAAGAAGGGCGCACCTTATCCACATCATATTCTCTCTAAATCAAACGCCACCAAATTTTCAGGGATATCTGAAACTTTCCGGGCGAATATGCCGTAGTATTTTTTGTAATTTTTGTACTCTTTGACTGATTGTGCCCTTTCTTTAAGAGATTCGTATATTCTTTTCGCATCTCTGTAACCTATATTTGCCCATTTTACCTCCCAGAAAATAACCTTCTTTTGAGTTTCATTCACAGCTATCAAATCAATTTCGTATTGACGATTCCACCACTTACCAATGAGTTCAAATTTAAATGGTAATTTCTCCCGTTTGTTTAGTTTTATTAAAATATCTCTAACTATATCTTCAAAAACATGCCCAAGATATGTGTTGAAATGCTTTTTGAAATTCTCTATCGCCACATGATTCATGCCAATCTCAATGCTCTCCTTATACGGATAAATAAAAGTATAATAAAATCTGAAGTAGTTATCTCTGATTCGGTAAATGTAGTTTCTTGCTTTTCTTTTAGTGGTCAATGGCTTCTCTCTGGAAACTATTCCCAAGTTTCGCAGAATGAAAAGATATTTGGGTAGTTTGGATTTGTCTATTCCAGTTATCGCATGTATTTCATGGAATTTTCTGCCTCTCTCACCTAAGGCCTCCAATATGGTGTTGTATGTTGCTAAATCCCGCAACTCATACCTCAGCAAGTACTCTGCTTCCTCGTACATGTATCCCTTTTTGAAAAAGTTTTCAATTATGTTTTCCTCCGCAGAGTTTTCGGGGTTGATTCTGAGCAAATATTCGGGAATGCCGTCAAAACACGCATATATTTTAACCAACTCTTCTTTTGAGTATTTCGGGAAAAAATCGGATAAATCTTCAAACTGGAGTGGTTTTACCGTAAGAGAGAAAGACCTTCTGCCATAGATTGGGCTGGAATATCCTTGTATCTCTTCCATAAAACTTATACTTGAACCGCAAAGAATTACCGTGTTTTTCGCTTTTCTTTTCATATCCAGATATTCCTGCAATACGCCTAAAATCGCAGGATGTTTTTTAGCAAGAATGGGAAACTCATCAAAAACTACCACGCACTCCTTATCAGATATGTAATCAAAAAAATCATCAAAGGATTTTACTGATCTGCGTAGAATTTCACCATCGCCGAATGCTTCCATAAGTTTTCCTCTTAATCTTTCCAAAGTTTCAGAAGGCTCCTCCTCCCTGCAGAGAATATACAAAAGATTCATATCTTTAAAAGTTTCCAGAATCAATCTTGTTTTGCCAACTCGTCTCCTTCCATACACGAATATAAGTGGATTTTTACCAACTGCATTTCTCAGTAAACGCATCTCTTCTTCTCTGTCTATAAACTTCATACTTAAGAGTATATACTTATGAGTATATAAACTTATTGCTCGAGCCAGCGCTTGCATAAGCTGATAAATTTTGATTCCATCAAACAAAAAGTTGATTAACGAGATATTTGAGGAATGAAAAAATCTTTTGGAATATATCCCGCAAACTCACCATCAAAAACCATTATATCCATAATTTAGATTACCCTTCGCATGATAGATGAGGAGATAGAGAGGATAAAGAAGATTGAAGAAGAGGTCTTACGCAAAATACGCGAGGCCGAGGAGAAGGAGAAAGAGGAAATAGAGCAGGCGAAGATTAGGGCGGAGAATGAATTTAGGGAGAGGGAAAAAAGATTTCTGGAAGAAATTGAGAAGGCCAAGGAAAAGGCAAGGGAGGAGGGAGAAAAGGAAGCTATGAAGATTGTGGAAAACGGTCTCGCGGAGGCGCGCAGAATAAAGGAAGGTGGGATGAGGAAGATAAATGAGGCTGTTGATGAGGTAATTAGAGTGTTTTTGGGTGAGTAAGTATGCTCCTCCCTGTAAAGATGTGCTACGCCTACGCCATCGTACACAGGGATGTGGGAAATAAGGTACTTGAATCCCTTCACAGGGAGGGCTTTATGCAGATGGAATATTTGGAAAACCATTCCTTTTTAAAGAAATTGGAGAGAATTGATATTGAGGAGAGATTCCGTGAAGCATATACGCAAATGGATTCTGTAAGGGCGGTTTATTCTAGAGTTGGACGAAGAAAAGGAGATTTAATTAAATCAATTCTTCATCCACCGGAAAAAATCAAATTTCCCGCTGAAAGGATGGATGGAGACGCATTACTTAAAAAAGTGAAGGAATTTATGGATGATGTAGGTAAAGAAATCCTAGCGGTGGAGGAGAAACTGGAGAAGATAGAAGGAGAGCTTGAAACTCTAAAAACTCACAGAAAATGGGTTAGAAATCTTCTGAATTTGGAGTTCAACTTGAAGTATCTGGGCGATTCTCCATATCTATATATAAGGGCGGGATTCATTAAAGATTTGGAAATTCTTTTGGAAAAGACAGCCAAACTCCCGGTAGCGATATGGTATTCCGAGATTAAACAAAAAAAGAAAACGGTGGGATGGAATGTAGTTATTCTGGCTCTGCACAAGAATAGAAAAGAGGTTGAAAGTGCTCTAAGATTCGCATCCTTTGAGGAGTACGATTTGAGAGGTTACGAAGGAAAGCCGAATGAAATTCTGAAAAAGATAGATGAAAGGATATCCTCTCTCACAGAAGAAAGGAAAAACCTTTTGAATATAATCAAAAAATCCAAGGAAAAGAACTGGGAGAAATTCGCGAAACTGTGGGACGAAGTTCACAACCATCGTCAACGCGAAATCGCAAGAAATAAAATGCTCGGCACGAAATACTGCGATGTGATAGGCGGTTGGATAAGAAAGAGGGATTTAGAGAAGTTCAGAAAGGTTGTTGAAGAATCTTCGGAAGGTCTCGCCGTAGTTAAGTGGAGGGAAGCGAAGGATGGGGAGGATGTTCCCATTGATTATGATAATCCAAGATTCATAAGACCTTTCCAAGCTTTCATAGATATGTTTTCTCCTCCAAAATACAGAGATGTTGAACCTACAATAATAGTAGGATTGGCTTTCATAATATTCTTCGGCCTTACACTCGGAGATGCCTTTTACGGCCTTATTCTTCTGGTAGGTTCCATACTTCTTTTAAGAGCGGGAAAAACATCATGGACATACAGAACCCTCGGCAAAATAATGATTCCGTGCAGTATATCCACGATAATTTTCGGCTTTCTCGGAGGAAACTTCATGGGACCTCTTGACGAAAGAAACCCATGGGTTAGATTTTTTGCCATCTTCGGCGTAAAAATACCGACGGATATTAGGTATCCTCTGGATAGTATAAGAGACCCCATATTCATACTTCTGATATCTCTCATAATAGGACTTTTCTTCATAATTCTCGGTATAACCCTCGGCGCATATCAGGATTTAAAGAGGAGGAACTACCTGACATTTATACAGGGAAGAGTCTCATGGTACCTTCTGATTCCCTTTGGTGGTGCGTTGATCGGTGAGTTTTTCGGATGGTGGGGTTTAAGTGGTACAATGAAACTCGTATCAATCATTTTGTCGTTGGTGGGTCTATGTCTTCTATTTGAAATACCCGATATAGTGATAAAGTTCAGGTCAGGAGAAATTAAAGGAGTGAAAGCAAAGATAGAGTATATATTTGGAAAGATAATGAATGTTTTTGAAATAACGGGCTTCATAGGAAACTGGCTCTCCTATGCAAGACTTCTCGCCCTTGGTCTAGCGACCGCCGGTCTGGCTATGACGATAAATGTTCTAGTAGACATAATAACATCAATGTTCGGAAACCTGCTTAATCTCCTACAAATAATTCTGGGAGTGATAATCATAATCGTGGGAAAGAAGTTCAAGCCCTTCAAGAAGTTTTTAACCGCCATTGGAATTCTGGAAATTGTCGTGGGCGCGACCACATTCTTCCTTGGCTTCTCTGACCCAACCGCCATGTACTTCGGATTCGCTATATTCTTTGTGCTCTTTTATACCGTCACTCATCTGGGCAATGCTGTTCTTCAAGCACTGGGCTCATTCGTTCACTCGCTACGCTTGCAGTATGTTGAGTTTTTCTCGCAGTTCTATGAGGGTGGCGGTAGAAAATTCTCTCCGTTCAGGGAGAGAAGAGCATATACCTATGTGGAGGTGAAGAAATGAGAAAAATATTGCTTATAGGTACTGTTGCGATCTGCCTTGCACTCCTAACGATCGGAGGTGTGAATGCACAGAGCGAGGAAAATCTATATGTCAAATACGAGTGGAACGGAAAGATCGTGAACAAAACTTTTGAAGATGTTTCAAAGGCAAAGGAATTCATAGAGGGCAACACTTACACCTTCATCTGGAATACCAACGCAACCTGGTACCTCAATTCCACAACTAATCCCGAATGGAGAAAAATATGGATAGGAAATGAATTTGAGGTTTCTTTTGATGAATATGGGGAATACAACCTCACAATTATAGATTCCGCAGGAAAGCATTACTACACTATAAGTGTGAATCCTGGACCCCTCGGCGGATATTTGGCTTTGATCGGCGCAGGACTGGCCGTTGGATTATCCGCGATAGGTTCTGGAATAGGTGTGGGAATCGCGGGTTCGGCGGCTGCAACTGCCATAGCGGAAGATCCCAAGAGAAGGTTGGGTAAAATACTCCTTTTCCAAGCATTACCGCAAACCCAAGGCATATATGGACTTGTAGTTGGTATACTTATACTTCTCGGTGTGGGCGGATTGAGCATGTCTTTCTCCCTTAACATACCCTTATCCGTAGGTCTCTGTGCTCTAGGTGCGGGCTTGGCTGTTGGTTTTGCGGGCCTTAGCGCGATAGGTCAGGGAATAGTTGCTGGAACGGGGATTGGGGTAACGCAAAGCGAAAAACTCCCCTTCGGTAAAGCCATAATTTTCACGGTATTGCCTGAAACGCAGGCAATATATGGGCTTCTAATATCCATCCTGATTATGTACAGCGTGGGCATATTCGGAGGTAATATAGTTCCCAAACCTCTCGGCGTTGGCATAGCGGCTGTGGGCGCGGGTTTGGGTATAGGGCTAAGTGGCCTAACCGCTATAGGTCAAGGAATAGCTGCAGCTGGCGGTGCGGCAACATCTGCCGAAAATCCAAGATTATTCACCAAGGGAATGGTATTTTCGGTTCTTCCCGAAACCCAAAGTATATACGCCTTGGTTATAGCGATAATCGTGATGAATACCATGGGTCTTCTGGCTGGAGGAGTAACAAACATGTCCGAAAATCTATCATTGATAGGAGGTATTGCCGCCATAGGAGCCGGGTTGGCAGTAGGATTTGCTGGTCTAAGCGGTATAGGTCAGGGCATAGCGGCATCAAGCGGCATATCCTCCCTTTCCAAAGAGGGAACTTCCATGGGTAAGATGATGCTGTTCTCGGTTCTTCCAGAAACCCAGGCTATTTACGGTCTACTCATAGCGATATTCATAATTTTTGGTATAGGTTTCTTCTCCGGAAGCATAAAATCCGTGCCTCTGGGTATAACCCTAGTGGCCGTTGCCGCCGGTATAGGAATAGGAGTGAGCGGTTTAACAGCTATTGGCCAAGGGATAGCTGCGGCCAGCGGTGCGGTTGCATCTGCGGAGAATCCAAGAGTATTCTCTAAAGCCATAATATTCTCTATACTTCCTGAGACGCAGAGTATATATGCGCTGGTGGTAGCGATAATAATGATTTTCTCAGCAGGGCTTATGGGCGAAGGAGTTGCGTTCGGAAATACCACGGCGTTTTATATAGGCCTCGGCTCCATAGGAGCAGGTATGGCAATAGGCTTCGCAGGCCTAAGCGGTATAGGTCAGGGTATAACCGCTGGAATGGGAATCGGTGCAGTGAGCAGGAGGAGTGAAACCTTCGCCAAAGGAATACTCTTTGCTGTTATGTCGGAAACATTTGCTATATTCGGATTGGTGATTGCCATGCTCATCCTCAGAGCCTTAGGACTCTTCTGAGGTGATCCTATGAACACTCAGGAGGCTATAAAGAAAATTGAAGAAAAAATCCGTGAAGACCTTCGGGAAAAACTTATGGAGTACGAGTCAAGAAAAAATCAGAAAATAAAGGAAATAATGGATAATATGGAGAGCAGATGGGAGAGAAGGAAAAAAGAGCTTGAGCATCAGATGAGTGTTGAGGTCTCGCTAATCAAAGGAAAGATTATATCCGATGCAAAGATGAAGGCAAAAATGGAGATTTTAAGGGCTAGGGAAGATGTTCTGAACGAAGTGAAGAGAAGGGTCTACGAGAAACTCAAGAATCTTCCTCAAGATAAATACACAAAATTTCTGCTATCAGTTCTCAAAGAAGCCGCATCAGGTATAGGATTGAATCTCATAGTCAAATGTCTTCCTAAGGACGAGGATATAGTGAAGCAGGTGACCTTGGCTATACTTCCGAATAGCAAAATTGAAATCACTGATGAAATAAAGTACGGTGGAATAATAATAACCAGTCAGGATGGAAGAACGGTCTTGCGAAGAACTTTTGAAGATCTGCTTGAGGCCAGATGGCCCGAACTGAGAAAAATAGCATCAAAGGTCCTGTTTGAAGAGGTCTGAAGTATGGACCCGATAGCCACTATAGCAATAATAATCGGTATTTCGGTTGGCGCCGCCGTAGTGGCTACTCTCATAGGCTATTTGCGTGTTATACTCGGAATTTCTTCGGTTATGAACATAAACACGAAGTGCATGGCCATCGGATGGAGGTATCTTTACAGGGAAAATATGGGTGTGCTGTATGAATGTAAGGATATTGGTGAAGTTGCTGTACAGATCGCCTCATCTGGATACAAAATAAGCGGTGATAACGCGGATGAGGCGGAGAAGGATGTGGAAAAAGAATTGGTCAGAATGCTCAACGAGATAAGGACCAGCGCTCCAGAATCGCTCAGACCGTTACTTGATGCATACACCTTGAAATACGATGCTATGATAGTAAAAAGGATAATAATCGCCAAACATGCGGGCGTACCCAAAAACAGAATTTACAAAGAAGTATATCCCGTGAATGTAATATCCAAAACAATAATAGAGCACATGGTAGAATCGGAAAAGGTGGACGATGCAATCCGCTGTTTGGATGCCACCCCATTCAGCGAATGCATAGAAGTATGGGAGAATTCCCGGGACATTGTGAAATTTGAACATGCCGTGGATAAGGTTTTCTTTGAACGCCTAAAAGCAGCGGCAACAATGAGCGATGATACTGTGAGAGATGCTGTTAAAAAATTCGTGGGCTCTTTAATAGATTCATATAACTTGAAGACCGCGTTCAGATGCAAATTTATGGGAGTGATGAACGCGGAGGAATATATGATAGATGGAGGCAGAGAACTTCCGTTGTGGAAATTGAAGCAGATGTTGGAAGCGGAAAACATAGATGGAATGTTTACATATTTGGAAGGAACTTCTTACCAAAAATTCCTGCAGGATGTTCCGCCTGAGATATCCGAAATTGAGAGAGGTATTGACCGCGCTCTGCTCAGAATACTTGAAGAAATATACGGAACATTCTCCAACTCACCAGGTCCCACCCTTAGATTTCTCGTAGCCAAGGAATATGAGGCTATGAACATAAAAGCGGTGATAAGAGGAATTAAAAATGGGGTTCCTCGCGATATGTATGAGAGGGTGGTAACGCTATGAAGGTGGCAGTTATAGCAGATGAAAACACTTCGCTCGCATTTCGTTTGATAGGAATCAAAGAGGTATATGTTGCGAGAAGCAAGTGGGATGCAGAAAAGGCTGTAAAAGCGGTTAGGGAGATGTCTCACATAGGAATAGTGCTTATAGGGGAAAGCGTCGCAGATTATATTAAGGAGGAAATAGAGGAATGGAAAAAGAGCAGAAGAGGTATATATCCGATAATAATGATTGTGCCTGACATCAAGAGCGTTGAGGAGGAGAGAGAGGACCCGCTAAGGGGAATGATAAAGAGGTCAATAGGAGTTGATATACTTGCGAAGAGGTGATAATTATGGAAGGAAAGATAATTAGAGTTGCAGGACCAGTGGTGGTCGCAGAACGAATGAAAGGAACAGAGATGTATGAGGTGGTTAGAGTAGGCGAGGAAGGTCTGATAGGGGAAGTAATAGGATTACGCGGCGATCGCGCGATAATACAGGTCTATGAGGAAACTACAGGTCTGAAGCCGGGAGAGGTTGTGAAGAGAACCTTTATGCCTTTATCTGTTTCTTTGGGTCCCGGGCTGATAGGCCAGATATACGATGGAATCCAACGTCCTCTTCCAAGAATTAAAGAAATAGCCGGTGATTTCATTACCAGGGGGATAGAGGTCCCTCCCCTTGATCTGGAGAAAAAATGGCATTTCGTACCTTTGGTTAAATCTGGAGATAAAGTGGTTGGTGGTGACCCGATAGGCAAAGTTCAGGAAACTCCTGTGGTCACGCATTATATACTCGTCCCTCCAGATATTGAGGGAGAGATCACATTCATCGCTGAAGAGGGAACATACACCGTTGAAGAAATTATCGCCAAGGTTAAGATGGGTAACGAGGAGAAGGAACTGAAGATGTACCATAAGTGGCCGGTAAGGAGACAGAGACCCTTTAAAAAGAAGTACGACCCGTTCATGCCTCTGATCACGGGGCAGAGGGTTCTTGATACATTCTTCCCAATAGCTAAGGGAGGAACCGCCGCGATACCCGGAGGTTTTGGTACTGGAAAAACGGTAACTCAGCATCAATTGGCTAAGTGGAGTGATGCGGACATAATAGTTTATGTGGGTTGTGGTGAGAGAGGCAATGAAATGACCGAAGTTCTTGAGGACTTCCCTAAACTCAAGGATCCGAGAACAGGAGAACCTCTGATGAACCGTACGGTTCTCATCGCGAATACTTCCAATATGCCCGTCGCTGCCAGAGAGGCATCAGTTTACACTGGAATAACCATAGCGGAATATTTCAGGGATATGGGGTACCATGTGGCATTAATGGCGGATTCCACATCCAGATGGGCCGAGGCTATGAGAGAAATATCTGGAAGGTTGGAGGAGATGCCGGGCGAAGAAGGTTTCCCCGCTTATCTGGCTTCTCGTCTCGCAGAATTCTACGAGCGTGCGGGTTACTTTGAAATACTCGGTAGCAAAAAGAGGGAGGCGAGTTTATCCGTTGTTGGCGCTGTATCCCCGCCAGGCGGAGATTTTTCTGAGCCAGTAACACAAAACACCCTGAGAATAGTGAAGGTATTCTGGGCTTTGGATAGCGAACTCGCAGATAAGAGACACTTCCCATCCATAAACTGGCTTCGCTCTTATTCCCTGTACCTTGATGCTGTCAGGGGCTGGTGGGAGAAGAATGTGGCGAAGGACTGGTACTCCTTGCGAACAGAAGCGATGAGCATACTGCAGAGAGAGGCGGACCTTCAGGAAATTGTACAGTTGGTAGGTCCCGACGCCCT
>CAYVVU010000024.1:1406-19760 GCA_964455305.1 uncultured Thermoplasmata archaeon | reverse complement strand
CCACCGCCCAACAGAGAATCAAGATTTTGGAGCCCGTGGTGAGTTTCTTTATGTTTTTTCTCCTTTCAAGGATCTCCGCTCCACTTTCAAATTTGCCGACATCCGCGTATTCCCTTGCGGCCCTTATTATTTTTGCCGCAGTTCCTTCTCCTATTCCCGTGGCTTCTGCGAGTTCCGCCGGTGAGGCAACTGCAACAGCCATTATATCGTAGTATCCTGCCTCCCTGAGTTTTTCCGCAGTAGCCGCCCCAACGCCGGGCAGGTCCTCAAGTTCCCGAACCTTTTTCTCATCGTCGTTCTTCTTTTTCCCCATATAGCATTCACTCCTTACTTGCCATATAGTTTATTAAATCCACCACGCGTCTAGCGTAAGCGAATTCGTTATCGTACCACGCAAGAACCTTCACAAGATTCCCTCTAACATAAGTTTCCGAAGCATCGTATATTGCGCTCCTCGTATCTCCTTTAAAGTCCACTGAGACCAGGGGCTCATCCACATATCCCAATATTCCTTTCAGGTATGTCTCCGATGCCTCTTTAAAGGCAGCCCTGACATCATCCTCCGTAGGCACATTCTCAACCTCAACAACGAGGTCCACCAGAGATACCGTACTCGTGGGGACCCTTATTGCTATTCCGTGCATCTTGCCGTCAAGTTCTGGAAGCACAAGACCGATCGCCTTTGCCGCGCCCGTGCTGGTAGGTATCATATTAATGGCTGCGGCCCTTGCCCTCCTCAAATCTTTATGAGGCAAATCCAGCAATCTCTGGTCGTTTGTGTAAGCATGAACGGTCGTCATCAATCCGTACTTTATTCCAAAATTTTTGTGGAGAACAAGAGCAACAGGCGCAAGGCAATTCGTGGTACAAGATGCGTTGGAAACCACATGATGTTTTTCCGGATCGTATTTCTCGTGGTTTACGCCCATAACTATCGTTACATCCGCCGGAACCCCTTTGGCAGGAGCGGTTATTATTACCTTCCTCGCCCCAGCATCAAGATGTAAAGCAGCCTTATCCCTGGAGCGGAAAACTCCCGTACTCTCAACAACATAATCTACATCGTAATCCTTCCAGGGAAGTTTTGATGGATCTCTCTCGCAGAAAACGGGTATTTCCTTGCCGTTCACTATGAGCGACTTATCCGTGTACTCAACTTCGCCCTCAAATTTCCCGTAGTTGGAGTCGTACTTCAGAAGATGCGCTAAGGTCCTCGCGTCCGTTATATCGTTGATAGCCACTATATCCAACTCCTTGTATCCATTTCTGAAAACCAGACGCCCTATCCTTCCGAACCCGTTAATCGCTACCTTCACCATATCCAATCACCGAACCCTCATTGGATAGTGATATTTGAAAGTTATCGGTGAGGTTTTTGATTGGAATGTTAGTATAAATTGTTATGATTATAGTTGTTGGAGAGAGTGGTGAACAACTTTTAAGTACGAGATCATAAATATAGTGATTGAGGTGACTCCAATATGCGGAGGGCGACGGTAGCATTTGCTTTGATGGGCATACTGATAATATTATCAGGAAATTTCCTCCCTATGAATGTATCCGAAGCACCCTACGAGATAAAATTATCTCAACATATAAATTTAAAATTTGTATTGCACAATGTTATAAAGATAAACAATGAATCCGAATTTGCCGAGTTGGCCCAGCAGGAAGGATGGCTGGGAGATGGTACAGCGGATAATCCTTACATTATTGAGAATTATGAGATAGATGCCCACGATAAGGAAAATTGCATATATATTGGAAATACCACTCTGCATTTCATTATAAGAAACTGCAAATTATACAACGCCTCCTCCGATTTGCCGTACATGGGAGCGGGCATTTATCTTTATAATGTAAGCAACGCGGTACTGTCAAATAATATTTGCACAGAGAATAAATACGGTATCTACCTTAATATGATTGCCGATTGTGTAGTATCTGGCAACAACTGCTCCAACAATCGTAAATACGGTATTTTTATTGTAGGAGGAATGAACAATAAAATAACAGGTAATATATGCTCCGATAATAAGAAAGGTATATACCAAATGGCCTCAACCAAAAGTAAAATAATAAATAACATATGTTCAGATAATGAAGTAGGTATTTGTTTACAATACACAGATAATAACAAACTGTATGGAAATAAGATGCATAATTGTGGTTTGTTCTTGGATGGAGATATGCCTACAATGACTTCACAGGAAATACCCAAAAACAACACGGTGAATGGAAAACCGATATATTATTACAAGAATAGAAATATGAACAATGCCAGAGTTCCCGTAAATGCCGGACAGGTAATCCTAGCCAATGTATCTCACCTTATTGTTGAAAATTTGAACCTCTCTTACGCAAGTGTAGGAATTGAAATATGTTTTTCATCACATATAACTGTAAAAAACTGTATCTGCTCTCATAACGAGATTTGCGGTATTTATATATTTAACTCCAGCCATAATACAATATCTAACAATGTCTGTTCATATAATAAAGAGGGCATTGGTCTTACTATGTTCAGTTCATACAATCATATAACATATAACAACATCTCATATAACGAGTATTTCGGTATATTCATTGATTTGTACTGCTCCAACAATTTGATTTGGGGCAACTCTTTTTATTACAACTATGGTTCGGGAGATACTTTCAACTACTCGCATGTTCAGGCGTTTGATAAAGGAAATAATAACCATTGGTACTCCTCATTATGCATAGGAAATTACTGGCACGATTGGGCGAATAATAATAACACCAATGACCGAAATCATGATGGAATAGTTGACTGGCCGTATCCTATATGGGGATCGGAAGAAGCGAAGGATTACTATCCATTAACCGAACCGATAGAGATATCACAGACATCAGGATGGAACTATGTCGCGATAATATTGATAATAATCATCCTCGTTATCTCTCTATGTGGATACTTTGTATATAGGAAAATCTCAAAATCTCGCAATACCAATGCAAAAAATAATGAACTTTGAAACATTTTTATATTGACATTCATCCATAAAGAAGATTTTAAATATGCTGATTAAATTATTGCCGTGATGGATAAAGATATTATATGTGTGAGGAGGAAGCTTTGGGTAAATCCTTTAAAAATACCAGAAATTAGAATTGTATGGACTATTATGGCGGCGATGATTTTGGGGTTTGGGATTTTGGTTGCTATTCTTGAGAAGATATTCCTATCAGCATATAGTTTAAAAATTGTTGCAATTTTTTGTATGTTGATTATTTTTGCATATACTGTAAACCTATTTGTAAATTTAATGGCCCCCTCTGAAATCTGTTATAACAAACAATCAAAAATTTTAATAATGATATATAGAAAGAAAAAGAAAAAACTAAAACTCTTGGAAATTAGTATGATTGCAGTTCCAGATGAGCGTTGGGGAACAACTGCCGTGTATACTGGTAAAGAGTATATACCCTTCTTCAACGGAACTGGTGGAAAATTTGGAAATTTGATAGCAACCGATTTTAAAAGAATAGCCGAGGAAAATGGGTATAACGTAATCGTTAGAAAGTTGCGCAAGTTATCCATCTATCGCAAATACACCAGCGGTAAAATACTTTTTTCCGAAATTGATGGAGATGTTATTCAGATAGGTAGAAAAATAGAGTCGTTATTTAACAAATTGATGATACTCACAACAGTTTATGTAATACTTTCAACATTTATATGTGCATATCTATCAGCAGTTTTTAAACAAGAACCTATATTGGTTATAATAGCATTTCCAATTTTCGCACCTATTTATGCTTTAATCTTGTACATGTTCGTTCTCACAGACCCTCTACAATGTTTTCAGATTTTAGATAAAGGAATAAGAATACTACACATCTATACGGAGAAGAGGTTCATCTCCAAATCCGATATTGAAAAATTCACACTTAACACAAAGAAAAAGAGAATAGAAATTCAACTCAAAAACGGCGAGAAAATTGTTTTGAGAAGAGGCAGAAGAGAAATGAAGGAGCGATTTTCTGAGATTAGAATTAACGAACTTCAAAACGCCCTGCGAAAACTTGGAGTGAGTTACGAAATTGTATGAGAAAACTTTTTGATACTTGATACCTATCCCCGTTTATGCCCTCATCACGCATACCCGGATTCTACAACAAAAGTTGGGAAGAGAGGTTGAAAATAGTCCAGGAATTTGCAAATCTGACCGATGAGGAAGTTGCTCTTCTCAGGAAAACATCGGGCTTGGAATTTGATTTGGCCAACAGGATGATAGAGAATGTTATAGGCGTGCACGAACTTCCGCTGGGAATAGCCACGAACTTCCTGATAAACGGGAAGGATTACCTCATACCCATGGCGATAGAGGAGCCTAGTGTGGTGGCCGCCGCGAGCCATGCGGCGAAACTTGCTAGGGTGAGAGGTGGTTTTTACGCAAACGCCTCCGAGCAACTGATGATCGGACAGATTCAAATGGTGGATGTTCCAGACCCTTACGCGGCGAAATTAAGAATATTGGAACACAAGGAGGAGATAATAAAAATTGCGAATGAGCAGGACCCCGTTCTGGTTAACCTCGGCGGAGGATGCAGGGATGTTGAGGTTCGCGTTATAAACAGCAGAATGGGCCCTATGGTGGTGACCCATATAATAGTTAATGTACTTGACGCCATGGGTGCAAATGCCATAAACACCATGTGCGAGAAACTCGCACCGTACATAGAGGAATGGGGAGGTGGAAGGGTTTATCTGAGAATTCTGAGCAATTTGGCCACTTACCGCATAGCGAGAGCACGGGCAGTGTTTGACAAAGAAGCCATAGGAGGAGAGGATGTTGTGGAAGGAATAATCCTTGCCTATGAGTTTGCGGATGCAGACCCATACAGGGCGGCCACGCACAACAAAGGAATAATGAACGGAATAGACGCCGTACTCATAGCCACAGGAAACGACTGGAGGGCCGTGGAGGCGGGAGCGCATGCTTACGCTGCCATACGCGGCCATTACGGCTCCCTAACCCGGTGGGAGAAGGATTCCGAAGGGAACTTAGTTGGAAGCATAGAAATTCCTATGGCTGTGGGTATAGTTGGTGGCGCAACAAAAACACATCCGAAGGCTCAAATAGCCAAGAAGATTCTGGGAGTGAAAACTGCGAGGGAACTCGCAGAGGTTTTGGCTGCTGTGGGCCTTGCTCAGAACTTCGCAGCTTTGCGCGCTCTTGCCACGGAAGGAATTCAGAGGGGACATATGTCCCTACACGCGAGAAACATTGCAGTTATGGCGGGGGCCAAGGGCGATGAAATAGATATAGTGGCGGAGGAAATGGTGAAGGAAGGTGTTGTTCGGGTGGATAAAGCGAAGGAGATACTGGAAAGAATAAGGAAGAGCAAATAAATATTGCATCAAATAATCCCAGTATCATAATATTGATATTCTCGGCTGTTGCAGCAGGTGAAGTTTTGAAAAGGAATAGACAGCACTTATTTATGAAAACGCAAACAATATATTCCAGAAAACCTTTCCTTTGCCTATGTCGTGGAATCCGTCGGATATGGATGCTTATCGCGAAGATATGGTGAGAGACTTAATGGAGATAATTTCAATACCTGCGCTATCACCCAAAAATGGTGGGAAAGGCGAGGGGGAGAAAGCGGATAAAATCTGTGAAATACTGGATAAATACGGGATAGAATACAGGAGGTATGATACAAGGGACGATTACGGGGTATTGAGGCCAAATATAGTGGCTTCGGTAGGTGAGGGAGATAGAAATCTTTGGATTGTTACCCACATGGATGTCGTCCCGCCAGGAAGCAGGGAATTATGGAGCCATGACCCCTTTAAGCCGATATACAAGGATGGGAAAATCTACGGTAGGGGGAGCGAAGACAACGGACAGGCGATAATATCTTCCATACATGCTGCGAGATACATCGTGGAAAAATCGTCGGAAACTAAATACAGAATGAATTTGGCAATCGTAGCGGATGAGGAAACGGGAAACATCTATGGAATAAAACATCTTGCAAAAGAAGGAATTTTCTCCAAAGAAGATATTGTTATAGTTCCAGATGCTGGCACGCCCAAAGGAGATTGCATAGAGATTGCGGAAAAGAGCATACTGTGGTTAAAAATAATTGCCGAGGGAAAGCAGGTCCACGCTTCAATGCCCCATCTCGGCTTAAATGCGCACCGCCTCAATATGGAATTCGCAATTCATCTAGATAAAATTCTACACGAGAAATTTGCAGGTAAAAACGAACTTTTCTCGCCGCCGGAATCCACATTTGAACCCACAAAACATGTTGAAAATGTAGAAAATGTAAATACGATACCTGGCAGAGATGAAATTTATTTTGACTGCAGGGTCTTGCCTGAACATTCCCTTGATGAAATAATTTCTTTAGCAAAGAATCTAGCGGAGGAATTCTCAAGGAAAAGCGGCGGAAAAATTATAGTGGAAACTCCCGTTAAAGTTGAAGCCCCTCCGCCAACCCCACCGGACTCTGAGGTAGTTAGAATTTTAAAACAATCTATAAAAAAGATTAGAGGTATTGATGCGAGACCCATAGGGATAGGCGGAGGTACTTGCGCCGCGATATTTAGAAGGATGGGCATACACACTGCGGTCTGGGAGACCATAGACGAAGTTGCTCACCAGCCAAACGAATACTGCATAGTGGATAATATGGTGAATGATGCAAAGGTTTTTGCGGATATAGTTATCTTTTGAACTGCCAAAATCTGCGAATAATTACAGGAAACACTACAAATACTATGACCGTTACGCCATATATTTCATCAACATTCGCTATATTTACATCCATAGTTATCTGTGTATTTTCTCCGAGGATTGTGTAATTCTGCGCAGTTGTATTGTTATATTCCGCTATAATAGTTAAGTTTGAACCGATTTTTGCACTTATGTACATAAAATAGAAACCGTAGGAGTTGGCTACTGTAGTATTTGTTAAATTTCCATCAACATAAGCATAAACTTTGGCACCCGGCGCTATCTGTCCATTGTATCTTATATATCCGCATACGGAGTAATTGACGGATGAGGGGTATATCCGTATATATAGATTCACGGTATCTGTTAGATTATCTACATCCACGGCGGTCATACTAACTGTGTAGTTTCCCGGAGCATTATAAATATGGGAGATGGTGCCCGAAGCAGTTTCCTCAATACATCCGTCACCGAAATCCCATATATATTTGATTATCTCATCATCGTGGTCAAAGGAATAGTACCATCCATCCGTAGAATGATTGTAGAATTGAACAACATCACCCACACTGGCGTATTGCACCGATGATGAGGCATAGGCCACTGGAGGGCCATGAACGAAAACCCGCGGATTAGGTAGTGATTCAACAATAGTGGTATTTGAAGTCCAATTTCTATACCTTATTTTAGATAAGCAGTTTCCAGCGGAATCCATAGCGTTGATGAAAACCCCGTTATCATAAGGTGGGCCATGTCCGTATTTGAAAACCTTCACCTCATATTCCAAATACCAAATTTCATCCACCATTATTTGGGACACATACCAGCAAACATGCTTGTTACCATTAGAGTCATAAGAAACATTTCCGGGAGGAATGGAAGAAGATACGAATTCTACATAGGGTGGGAATACTTCCTCTATGAATGGCGTTGTAGTACTAACATTCACTATGGCTGGATGCCCTATTAACTCATTATAAATGTCTTGATACGCGCTGTCTATATCTGAAGCGCTTTGACAAAAGTAATATTTTCCTCCCGTTTGCTGGGCTATTTGTTGCAGGGTGTTGCTGTCAGGATTTCCGAACCCTATGGTGTATATTTTTATTCCGTGGTCAGCAGCATACTGCACATCGTCCCAGAATGGATAGCCGTTGTCATAACCATCTGTCAGTAGAATCTCGGCCCAAATTGGATGGTTGGGATTTCCGTTGTTTACGAGTTCACCGTTTCCGGCAGAAATTGCCGCTTCAAAATTTGTTCCACCGTTTGCGTCAGCACAAGCATCCAGAGCAGTTCTCACCGCGTTGTAATCTGTGGTTAGTGTTTGAAGAACGATGGCATCATCGTCAAAATCCACCACTGCAACACGAGAATAAAAACCACTCTCATTGGCATGATCCTCAAGCATATTCACAAAATGCTTTGCCGCCTGAACGCGGATTGCATCTGGATCACTATCAGTCATACTTCCCGATGTATCCATAAGCATAACAACATCTATGGCTGTGATATCAATACCTCTTACCGTTATGTTTACCGTGAAATTTACACCAGCCTCTATATCATACATAATCTGTTGTGGAGGAGATACCGTCTTGGTAACCATAGCCCAACCTCTCAACGAGTTGCCTTTTTCTTTTACTGTAGGTTTGTATAAACCCAACACTTCTGGAGAAGTAAGGATCGTAAGAGCAATTAACAAAACTATCAACCTCATCCTCATAATGTTTAAAAGTATTAAATGGTGATATATAAATTTTTCTAAGTATGAGCATGTTTTGGTTTTCAACTAACTTCAACTCATATCAGATAATCTTCTCTCCCAAGAGTAAAATTTATATTTTTCATCGTCATGGAAGTGTGAGGGAGATACCATGATGGGTGGGATTCGCCTCGCGGGTGTGGTTGTTGGGATATTGATCATGATATTCGCAGCGATTGTCAGCGGTATAGGCACAAAAAGTATAAAAACAACTTTGAATAACTTTGATGTTCTTGCTGAAATAGATTATGTTAATGGGACATCGCAATCCCCCTTAGGTGGAGAATACGGAACGGAAGTTGCCAGTGTAGAGGTGGAGGATTTGGATAATGATGGCACCAAAGAATATATAACTCTATCAAAGGATGTAACTTTGGGTCCTTTTTGGGTTGCAGCGGGAGGAGTTAATCTTAGGGTGTGGCATCAGAACGGAAATAACTTTACCGTGGTTGATGAAAAAACATGGGATTTCAATGTATCGCTAGGTGGTTTTTGGGGTGCTGATGTGGATGTATATCAGATGGATGATACGCCTAATCTTGAGTTGATAACAGTATCTAAAAATAATAATCCCAATAAAACTGGAAGAGATGGGTATCTCCGTGTATGGGCTTGGGAAAATTCAAAGCTAAATTTGCTCTCACAGGTCAACTGGTCGGATCCCTATGGTGGAGATGTTTGTGTCCGAGGTCTTGCAGAGGGAGATATAGATGGAGATGGCAGCATAGAACTCTGCGCGGTGGGTAATTTAACTGGCCACTCCTCGGGAAGTGCAGCATTCCTCGTAATAGCGGAATACTCCTCTGGCACACTTCACATAGAAAAATTCCAAATATGGAACGGAGATGGCAACGGCGGGGCAACAGCAACATCTGTGGATGTTGACGATGTTAATGGAGATGGAGAGGAGGAAATAGTAACTGGTGGAGCAAGGGTAAAACTCTATCCGGATAACTCGTATACACAGGCTGGGGAGATAAGGGTATGGAAATATGATGGAACTTCATTATCATTGATCACGAGTGTGGCTTGGGATTCTACGATAGGGAACGAAACGGGAGATACCGCCAACAGATTAATAACGGATGTGAAAATAAATAATGGAGAAATCTTCGTAACATCAAATGGTATGGCAGGCTATAAATGGGGAGAGATTACAGTATGGAAATTGGTCAATGGAAATCTTCAGATGATAGCATCCTTGAACTTTCTCTATAATCTAGATAACATAGGGATGCAATCGGATATGACCATTCCGGTAGATTTAAAATTCGGTGATGTGGACGGAAACGGTGAGGATGAAATTGTGGTTGTTGGAGGCACGGGAAATAGTAATGTGGTTGAATACTTCATTGCGATTTTTGACTACGAATCCACGATAACAGAGAGAACGCATGAGATATGGTATGATCTTATACAACAAACGAGCACAGGACTCTCTGGAATACATCTCGCCGAGTCCGTTGCCATAGATAAGAATGTGAGCGGAAAGGACAGAATTGTAGTTGTGGGCGTTTATGTTGAAGCACAACATGATTCATTTCCACGAAGCTGTAAACACGGAAGAATCTGGCTCTTGGAGTACAACACCTCTCCAACATTGGAGATGCATCCTTTACTTATTGCAATTGCATCGCTGTTCCTTATCTTCCCCAAATTTAAAATAAGATGATATTCCTTACCCCTCTATATGTATTCTCTGGAGATTTTCGCCCTGATCAGCGAACTGAGAGATAAATTAGTGGGAGATTACCTCAAAAAATTTTATGAGATAGATAAAGGAATTTTTCTCTTCAAGTTTCGCTCTCCTCTTCTCGTGGATTTGAAAGGTTACATTTTCTCCGGGAAGATGGAAACCCCTCTCCAACCCACATCATTCGCCATGCTGATGAGAAAGCATCTTGAAAATAAGAAATTAAAGGATATAAGGCAGCACGAATTTGAAAGAATAGTCGTTATGGACTTTGGAGATAGGAAGGTAATAGTGGAACTTTTCGGAGAGGGGAACATAGTACTTCTTGATGAGGATGGCAGAATAATAATGCCCTATTTTTCCAGAGAGTTTAGACATAGGATAGTCAAAAGAGGAGAGATTTATTCATTTCCACCATCCCTGAAAAATCCGCTGACCTTGGGCGAGGAGGATATGGAGAAGGAATTTTCCCAGAAAAATAAAGAAATAGTTAGGGTTTTGGCTAGGGAACTGAATTTCGGAGGAATCTATGCGGAAGAGATATGCAGAAGGGCGAAAATAGATAAGAAAACTCTAGCCAGCAATGTGAACTGGAATGATTTGAGGAAAGCGATAATGGATATTGTAAATGAGGCGGAGAAGCACAGAGGATACATATACGGTAAAAATGTATCGCCTATTCTCTTCAGCGATGCCGAGCCTGATGAAACATACGATAGTTTTAACGAAGCCGTAAAGAAAATCTATTTTGAGTATGCGGAGGAGGAAGAGGAGGATTCTGAGATTCAACGCCTTAAAAGGGTTTTGAAGAGTCAAGAGGAAAATCTGGAGAAACTCAAAGAGGAGGAAAGAAATTATAAAGAAATCGGGGATTTGATTTATGAAAACTACGGAGAAGCGGCAAAGGCCCTCGCTGAAGGGAAAAACAAGATATTAATACGCGGAAGGGAAATAGTCCTTGATGGAAACACTGTTGAGGAGATTGCAGGAAAATACTACGAAAAGGCAAAAAAAAGTAGGGCGAAGGTTGAAGGTCTGATAAGGGCTATGGAAGAAATCAAACGCAAAATTGAAGAGAGAAAAAAGATGGTTGAGAAGGAAAGAAAGGAAAAGAAATTACGAAGGAAAACATTCTGGTTTGAAAACTACAGATGGTTCATAACCTCGTCAGGAATGATCGTTATTGGGGGTAAAGATGCAAAAACGAATGAAAAAGTTGTGAAAAAGTATCTGGGGGAAGAGGATTTATATTTTCACGCCGATATACATGGTGCACCGAGCGTCGTCCTTAAAACCGGTGGAAATGAGGTGGATGAAAAAACTGTGGAGGAAGTTGCCCAATTCGCGGTTTGCTTCTCAAAAGCATGGAGCAACAATCTGTGGGGGATATCCGCATACTACGCGAAATCGTATCAAGTAAGCAAAAGAGCGGAGAGCGGAGAATATGTGCCGAAAGGTGCCTGGATAGTCAGAGGAAAAAGAAATTATGTGCATAAAATACCACTCCGTCTGGCTGTGGGAGTAATTGAATATGAGGGAACAAAACTGGTTATGTGCGCCCCGGTATCGGCGGTGGCGGCAAGGAGCAAAAAATATGTAATAATAGAGCCGGGAGAGATGAAGAAGGAAATGGCGGCGAAGGAAATAGCCAAGATTCTGGAATGGGAGAACTTGGACGAAATAGTTAGGATTCTACCCCCCGGAAAAATAAGGATTGTTGAGGTTATTGGATAAAAATATTAATCCTCTTTCTCGGGTAGTCTAACGGGAACGCTGGGAACACCATGGCCGCTCGCTGCAAGGAGTATTATAGCTATGAAGGACAGTGGTATGGAGGATATGGAAAAAAGAGCCATAGGCGTGAATGAAATCCATGTTCCAAGAAAAACGGAGGATATGAACTCCACAACCGCTCCAGAGATAGAAAACCAAAGGTAATCCGATTTCGTAGGCCTAAGAGTTATTCCTGCAATTAATCCAAAGATACCTCCAGTTAAGCCTACACATATGCCTATAGCATAGAACTGTAATTGGTAATCTGAGAGAGGATAGGAAGAGTACCTCACAACTATGCCAAGAAGCGCGGTAAGTAGAATGCAGAGCGCAGAAATTATAAGAATTGTTTTGGACGCTATTATTATTGATAGCCTTTTTCTCATATCTCTTAACCTCAAGTTTTGGTAGTACCATTGAAGCCCTCTCATAGAAACATTGAAATCGGATCCTATCAGAGGCGAACCACAGTTAGTGCAGAATTTTGCCCCTTCCGGATTTTCTAACCCGCAGACATCACATCGGACCATAGGGATGTTATGATTAGTTAAGTATATAAAATTTTTGAAAGTTTTATGATAACAAGACTTTTTTTCCTAAGTCTCAACTTCGGTGCCAGAATTATTTCCATACACTTCTGAACTTTGTTGACTTTTTTCCTCTATTATGTTGTACCCACCGGAAGCGAGTATTATTACACCCACAAATGAGAGCACTATGGCTGGAATGCACAGAAGAGCCATGGGTGAATACAATACCCAAGTTGATATATAGAAAGACGCCACAAACTCAGCTGCAGCGGCGGATGAAGCGATCCATAATTCACTTTCTTTCCTTCCTTCAAGAATTATCCCGGCATAGAGTCCCAAAAATCCTGCGAAAAGTCCTAACATGGTTCCTATTATCAGAGAGTACATAGTGATATGTGTGTAGGTGGTATAACTTAAAAGGGGACTCATTAAAGTTGATGTAAGTATACATAGAGCCGACACCATAATCAGAACTCTGCTTATAGCTATTAATGACTTCCTCTTTCTTATTTCTTCCATCTTTTTTTGGTTGTAGTACCAGCGCCAATACTCTAAATAATACTGATAGTAGGCGGCATACGGTAAATACGGTTGAACTCCCTGCATAAGGGGAGAACCGCAATTCATGCAGTATCGGGCACCATCCGGGTTTTCCGTACCACAGACTCCACACTTAACCATATGAAATCCCCATTTCTATATTGATGTGTTATACTTAAATTTTTTGAATATTCTGCGAATTTTTGATTGGAAAATCCTTTAAATAGACCTAAATGTTATCTCAACTATGGAACTACTAAAATTGGAAAAAATAACCAAATACTACGGACAAAAGAAGGTTCTGGATGAGGTGAGTTTCTCAATAAAAAAGGGGGAAATATTCTCGCTTCTTGGCCCAAACGGGGCTGGAAAAACCACACTGATAAGGATTATAGCGGAAGGTATAAGCCATAAGGGCAGGATATATTTCAAAGGTGAAGATATTGCAAATCACCGCCACAAAATAGGTTACTGTCCGCAAGAAGGTTTGCTGTATGAAGAACTTACAGCTTATGAAAATCTAAAATTCTATGCCATGCTTTATCACCAAAATATAAATGTTGTCCGGAAACTGATGGAAGAGTTCAAAATTCCGAACAAAAAGGTAAAGGAACTTTCTGGAGGGATGAGGAAAAGGTTGAATGTAGCCGTGGCGTTGGTTGGTGAGCCGGAACTACTGGTTCTTGACGAGCCCACAGTGGGTCTTGATGTTGAATCGCGAAGAGAACTGTGGAAGATAATTCTGAATTTGAAGGATGAAGGAAAAAGCATTTTATTGACCACCCATTACATGGAGGAGGCAGAATACCTTTCGGATAGGGTTGCTATAATAAACGAGGGGAAAATAATAGCGCTGGATACTGTGGAAAATCTAAAGAAAATGGCTGGAATAGAGAGCGCCATAGTAATAAAGGGAAATTTCAGAGAGATTCCAGAAGACTTTTCTCATGAGGATGATTCTCTCGTATGGTACACTATGAACGCCCGCGAGGATTTGATTAGGGTCGTTGCCAAAGCGGAAAAGTTCGGAGAAATAAAAGAGGTTTTGGTAAGGGAGCCCACACTGGATGATGTTTTCCTCAAACTGACGGGAAGGAGGTTGGAGGAATGATTGGAATATATGCATTTTTTTGGAAAGGTATCAAGGAATTCTTCGCCTCAAAGGAAGCGGTGTTTTGGACATTCCTATTTCCAGTTATATTCGGAGTTCTTTTTGCGGCGGTATTTGGGCAGGAAGGTCATTTCTCCGCCATTCCTGTGGGAATAGTTCCCGAGCAATACAACAATACAACCATGTGCGATATTTTCGTGGAAGGTATGGAAAATATGAGCGTTGATGGAGACAAAATATTTGAGATCAAAAACTTTTCATCGGAGGATGAGGCTGTTAAATACTTAAAGAATGGAAGCATAAGATCAGTGATAATATTTGATGGTAACTTCACGGAAAACATAACTTCGGGGCTTGGAGAGGCAAAAATTAAGATTATTTTTGACAAAAGAGACCCGCAGGAATACCAAATGGTGAGTTCAATAATCGCGAGTTACATAGATGTTTTTGAGGATAAAGTTAGAGAGGTAAGAATTAACTTGACAATGGGCTACATAGATGAATGGGGAAACCTGACAAACGAGACCAAAGAATATGTGGAGTTGTGGATGAAAAGTTTTGCAAATCCCATAAATGAAACAACGGAAATATACGAGAGAGAATCGTCTGCAAGAATAACAAGGCTTTGGTATGAAACAGCCGCCATAGGTATAACATTTGTATTTTCCGGGATGATAACATCTGCTTCAATGATATCCAGGGAGATAGAAAAAGGTACGGCACGAAGGTTGTTGAGCACAAGAACAAAACCTATAGAAATGCTCATTGGGAATTTGCTCACTGTTTTGGTGATAATGATTATTTCGGCATTCATAATTATGTTATCATTTTTCGTAATATTTGGTGAATTCATGTATATAGATGCAGCGGTTCTTGCTATGCTCGTACTTGCATCTCTCAGCACAACATCTCTGGGTCTCCTCCTCTCGGGAATTAGCAGAACGCAGAGGGCCGCTACTGGAGCGGCAAACGCCATAGCTTGGCCCATATCCTTCATAACAGGAATATTCCTCCCGCAGTTTTTGCTTCCAGAATGGATGCGGGTAATCGGGGATTATTTCCCTGCCAGCGCGCTTCTCAGAGGAATAAGAAAAATAGTGATTTACGGCGAAGGAATTGAAAACTATACATTTCAAATGATATTTGCAACAGTCCTAACCCTGATATTTCTCGTTGCCGGCGCAACTCTCTTCCGCTGGAGGATGAAAAGGGAGTAAAAAGAGTTATATAACTGAAATCGCATGATGGCTCTGGATGGTGAATATATGATGGAGGACTGGTTCTCCACCATAAAGGATTGGTTGCAACAAGGCGATGATAGTTCAAAAAATCTCGTGGATCTTCCATGGGAAATAGTTAAGGAAGGAACGGAGGATGATTATAAGTACCTTTATGCCGAGCATCCGAGAGTTCCATTCCGTATAATAATATATGTGAATCCCTACTTCGCCAATATGTACATTGTAACGGATATAGAAACTGATGCGTTGGATATAAAAGATAGAATGAAAATTTACAAGGAACTTCTGCATATGAACAGTGATTCCAATCTATACAAAGTTGGTCTTATGGGAAACTCCGACAATATAATAGTGGCTGTTGATCTGGATTTGGCATCGCTTAACAAAGAAGAGTTCAACGACGCTTTAACCGCGCTGGTTATGGGCACCTATAAAGTGATAGAAACGCTGGGTTTAGAAGAGGAATTTGAGGAGGAATTTCTGAAAAATCTGGCGTATATTATTATTGATATGCTTAATTCTGGAAAAACTCATGAGGAAGTTGAGGAATTTTTAGTAAAAAGAGTAGGTCTTACAAAAGATGAAGCCTCTCAATTGCTGAAGACTATTTTAGATTATACGAGAAAAAGCGAGGATTTGAGGTATATAGGTTGAGGTGATAAAAAATGCCCACGGTTATAGTTGAAGCCCCTAAGTTAAGTGAGGAGAGAAAGAGAAATCTTGTGGAGAGAATAAGTAAAGTGGTGCAGGAGGTTTACGGAATAGAACATGTGACTGTTATAATACACGAGAATTTGCCGGAGAATGTGGGAATAAACGGTCGTCTGCTATCGGACAGAGTCAAAGAAAGAAAATCGTAAGTTTCCGTAATCAACAAAAAGTTTTTTCTATACCTTGTCCTTCGGAGATTTATGGATGTGATTGACGAGGGCATCAGAAGAGAAATCAGAATGTTCGCACTGGATAATGCCGTAAAGCACGGAGGAAAAGCATCGTATAAGGCTGTGGTAGGTAAGATTTTGGGCATGCATCCAGAACTCAAAAAGAATGTTAGGGATTTGATTCCAATAATTAAAGAGATCTGCGAGGAAATAAACTCTCTGAGTATTGAGGAGCAGAAAAGCCTTCTCCAAGCAATGGAATTACCTAAAAAGGAGAAGAAAGAAGAAGAAAAAACTTTGGAAGATTTACCGAATGTAGAGGGCGAAGTAAGAATGCGTTTAGCACCGAGTCCTTCGGGGCCTATGCACCTTGGCCAATCCAGAATGGCAATACTCAACGACGAATATGTTAAGAGATACGGTGGAATTTTGTATCTGAGAATAGAAGATACGAATCCCCACAACATTTTGCCAGAAGCCTATGATATGCTCGTGGAGGATTGTGAGTGGTTGGGCGTGGATATTCACAGAATAGTAATACAGTCGGAGAGAATCCCTCTTTACTATGATATAGCAAGGAAACTGATAGAGATAGGAAAAGGATATGTATGCACCTGCGAGCCCGAAAAGTGGAGGGATTTAAAATCAAAGGGAATCGCCTGCGAGCATCGCGAGGATTCGGTGGAAAATAATCTTGAAAGATGGGATAGGATGCTGGAGGGTCATTACTCCGATGGAGAAGCGGTTATGGTTGTGAAAACGGATCTTAAACATCCCAATCCGGCCATACGGGATTGGATAGCGTTTAGGATAATAACTGATGTTGAACATCCCAGAACAGGCTCAAGATATTCTGTGTATCCCCTTATGAACATGGCAGTAGCGGTTGATGATCATTACCTTAATCTGACCCATGTGCTTAGGGGGAAGGATCATCTTAACAACACTTACCGTCAGATGTATATATACGATTACTTCGGATGGAAAAAACCGGTTTATATACACTACGGATGGGTTATGATAAGAGATGCTGTTCTTAAAACCTCCATAATAAAAGAAGGAATACGCAGCGGAAAATATAGGGGATGGGATGATGTCAGGTTGGCTACTATAAGGGCGCTGGCTAAGAGGGGAATAAGACCCGAAGCCATAAGAAAATACTGGATTAAAGTAGGCCTTAAAGAGGTGGATATAGAATTCTCTTGGGACACTCTATACTCCTATAATAGGGAGATAATAGACCCTATCGCAAAAAGATATTTCTTCGTGTGGCAACCGATGGAATTCGTTTATAAAGGTCCTAATATTTCTTGCAGAGCACCTTACCACCCGAGCAGAAGAGAGATGGGTTATAGGGAATATACCATAAAGGATGGGGATAAAATATACCTTACCAGGGATGATGTTGAAAAGGTCGGCAGCAATATATTCCGCTTGAAGGACCTTTGCAACGCAAGGATTGAGGGAAAAGAAATAATTTATGAAGGAAATGATTTGAAAAAAATCAAGGATATGGGTGGAAGAATAATACAGTGGGTTCCCCCGCAAAAACTGAATTGCCGCGTTTATATGCCTGATGGAAAAGTAATGGAAGGGTTTGTGGAAAAACTTATAGAGAATGAAGTTGATGGAAATACTGTGCAATTTGAAAGATTCGGATTTGCAAGGATAGAAAAATCCGACGGGAAAATAATCGGATATTATGCGCACAGATAAAAATTATGTTGAAGAAATGCTGATGAATGTCGGGAATTTTCTGAGAAGAATGACATCCCCAACGGCCTTGACCCATCTGTAAGGGACGAGGACCGCAACACCATCCTCCACAAGGAGAGGATTTGTTTTTCCTATGTAGAGACCATAAACGCTCTGATCATCGGTATCCACTACCACATCCTCCACCGTTCCGAGCAAATAACCCTTATCCGTATATACTTCCAGACCTATCAATTCAGTTACCTCGGTCATCATGGTGAATCCCCATACCGTTATTGGCGATGAATTATATAAAACTTATGGGAGATGACATTTCGGAAAGTTTATTAGGATTGAATATATTTTTCATCTATGCGTTTCGCGGCCGTAAGCAGTAGCGTTATGT
>CAYVVU010000024.1:0-1306 GCA_964455305.1 uncultured Thermoplasmata archaeon | reverse complement strand
GATTGAATATATTTTTCATCTATGCGTTTCGCGGCCGTAAGCAGTAGCGTTATGTTTGAGCATAAACCAAAATATCAGCATCCAGAGAATCCCGAAAGACTGAAAGTGGTTCTGGAAGTTTTAGAAGAGTTGAATATACCTATACTTGAAGCTAAACCTATAAGGAAGGAGGAATTATACTCCATACATGCTGTTGATTATGTAGAAAAAGTTGAGAGCTATTGCAAAAGGGGCTTGGATATTGATACCGATACTTACACATCCGAAGGAACATTTAAAGCTGCTTTAACAGCAGCCGGTGCACTCCTCCCTTATATAGATGAGTATGATATTCTCTTCGCGGCTGTTAGACCTCCCGGACATCACGCTGGGAGGAGGGGCAAAGCCATGCTCGCACCCACAAACGGCTTTTGCATATTCAACAATGCCGCATTTTTAGCAAAAAAACTTTTGGAGAGATATCATACAATTGGAATTTTTGATTTTGATTTGCATCACGGAAACGGTACACAGGAAATTTTTTACTATGAGCCTAGGGTGATACACTGCGACATTCACCAGCACTACGCCACAATCTATCCAGGAAGCGGTACGCCAGAACAAGATGGTGGGGGAGAAGCAAAAGGGACAAAAATGAATATTAATTTAGAGCCGGGCACGGGTGATGAGGAATATATGGATGCCGTAGATTTTTGTATGGAGAAGTTGGGCGGGAGCGATGTGGTTGTTGTATCTGCGGGATTTGACGCTTATTTCCGCGACGGAATGTCATCCTTAAAGATAACCGAAAAAACATACGAATATATTGGAAAAACTCTTAGAAAAAATTTTGATAAAATATATATCGTACTGGAAGGCGGATATACGGAAGGACTCAGGAAAGCGCTCCCATCTTTTCTAAAAGGATTACTCGGAAAATCATGATATTTTTATTCCCAACTTCTCTGCCCATACCTTAATGAAGTATTCTAGCGAACGGTCATAGGTTCTCTCCGCATCCTTCGGAAACAAACATCCAGGCAACTCGCGATGTGACCAGTGGTATCTAAGACACTCACAACACATCCCCTTTCTACCGCACGGCTCGTATGTGCATGTGCAATTTTCAAGATTTTTATTTTTGTTTATGCAGGTCATGATTTGCGAATATATTATCTGATATTTAAAGTTTAAAATATTAGAAACCTTTATTATCTTCACATTCAATTCCCCTTCGTGAATGTAACGGAACTTATTCAAAGTGTGCTTACACCCGTGGCCCTGATATCCGGTACGGGTCTGATAACCTTGACTATACAAACGAGAT
>CAYVVU010000023.1:13599-19936 GCA_964455305.1 uncultured Thermoplasmata archaeon | reverse complement strand
TGCCCTAACAATAATAATCGCTCTCGTAATTTCCATTCTCCTCATGAATTCCGTTATGGCTATGGATATGAAGGATAACTCCCGAACTATAGCCATACTCCGTGCAATCGGATGCACGAGATACAAAATATTTATGGTTTATTTTGCGAGGGCCGTTTACATAGCTATAACAGCATCTCTCTTCGGCTTATCTCTCGGGATAATTCTTTCATACTCTCTGGTTTCCATAATACCAAGATTCGGCGTGGAAAGTTTGTTTAACATAGTGGTTTATCCCTATGTTGCTATTTATGCTATCCTTCTCGGTTTTCTCGGAGCAGTTATAGGCGGAATTCCACCAATATTGGGAACCCTTAAGATAGGGATAGTGAGAGAGATGGGGGTGGAGATGTGATCGTGGGTAAAGGGGTTGCTGGTGGAGTTGCGATTCTCATATCCATATTTACTGCCCTCATAATAGTTATTTCCAGCATAGTGACAGTTCCGCAGAATCTTCTTGGAGGGGGAGATATAACGGTTATTACCAAAGCGAATGATCCGAACCCTCTTAGAAGTAATTTGAATATAGAGATCGCATACGCTCTTCAGAATATGAGTTTCATAGATGTTGTTAGCCCAGAAATAATGGTTTTTTCTCTCTATAGAGGTGAGGCAGTCACGATCAGAGGTGTCTGGTTCAAGGAATTTCTAGAAATAGAGAACGGGAAGTTAATAGAAGGAAGATATCCCAATAGAACCGATGAGTGCATCGTTGGCGATGCTTTTGCTAAAAGGATGAATGTGCTTATAGGAGATACCATTACTTTATTCGGATCCTTCAAATCTTCGGTGGCCATCGTTAAAGTTGTCGGAATATACAAAACCACAACTCTTAGTAACGAGGAAATTCTCGTATCTTTACCAATAGCCAGAAATCTCTGCGGATTGGGTAAAAATATGGTCTCCATAATTAGGGTAAAATCCCGGGACAAAGAGAGAATGAGAATGGTTACGCAGCCGAACTACGCAAAATTCATACTTACCGATGTGGATGTTCCTTTGAATACTTATCTTTACGATGAGATTCCTGTCAAATTTACCGTGAGAAACTGGGGGGAAGTCGGTGGGAATACATCGGTGGAGATATATTTTTGCAACAAAACTTATAAAAGTAGGATTTATGTGGATGGTGAGAGTGAGAAAAATTTTGTAATGTATGTAAACGCGACAGAGTTGGGAAATAAAACAATAAATATATTTTTAAATGATAAGATTTTTCCTTACAATTATTCCACAATTATTCAGGTAGGTTTGCGGCCACTCTTTGTGACATACCCAGAATATCTAGAGATAAATCATAAAGGAAAGATATTTGTTAGTAGTGTTGAGGGTGCGGTGAAAAATGCCACAGTCATGGTAGAAGGAAGGGAGTACAGAACAGATGAAAACGGCTCCGTTGAGATATCTTTTGATACAGTGGGCACGAAAAGATTCTTAGTTCAGAAAGATGGATATGAAACCGAAGAATTTGAAATTAAAGTTTTCAGATATGTTTCGCCCCAAAATCTCTTCAGGGTAGTATATCCTAAATTGATAGCGGGTGAAAATTTCAGTTTTTATTTGGTTAATTCCAGCAGAAAAATGGTTTTTACTACACATAACAACAAAACGAACTTATCCTATGGTTATTGGAATTCCGAAATTGTAGAGATAGAAAACAACACTCTTTATCTTGAGGATTGGAGAGATGGCTGGTATAACATAACGATATACGGTGAGGATGAGTACAACAGAACATGGGAAAATATAACTATATTCATTGATTCTATTCCTCCTGCAGTATCTGTGAATTATCCTATTCCCTCCAAAATAAGACCGGGTGAGATATTGATAGTAAAGGTCAAGGATAATTTTAACTTGACATACGCAAAAATAGGAATATACAATTCCACATTTAGCTACGAAAATCTTACTGATAATTTTGTTTACAAGGATACTCGGAATTTCAGCGGACCCTACCGAGTTGTGGTTAATGCATCCGATCTCGCCGGAAACTGGAGGAACATAAGCATATTTTTCATTTTCATGGAGGAAAACGATACCACTCCGCCTAACGCATCGGTAAATGTAACCTCTCGCTATATTTATATGAGTCCCGGACAGAGCATATCCGTTGAGTTTGATGATAATTTCAGAATTAAAAATGCAACGGTCATAGTTAGATACGAAACTACCGTAATTAAGAAAATAAATACCAACACTAATGTTATTATAAAAACATACGATGTGGACGAGGAAAACATGACAGTATCTTATTGGAAGGAGGGAAATTATTCGGTTTTCGTTTACGCTCAGGATCCCTATGGAAACTCATATTCTTCTACAACGCAAATAGTTATGGGTAACGAGCCGGATTTGGCAAAGCCCATAATTCTCCATGATTTGAAGAAAAATATACTTTCTTATAATGACTCTTTCAATGTATCCTTCTGGGATAACTATAGATTGGCCAAAGTTGGATATTTGGGAAATAACTTTTCCGTGAACTATTCCGTTAATTCCAATAATACCACGATTTGTATTAATGCATCTTCACTTCCCGCTGGAAAATACAATCTTACTTTGTACGCCGAGGATTACTATGGAAACAACGCAACAGTAGTTATACCTATAAAGCTCCTTGGAAAATATGAGGCGTATCCCATAATAAATTATTCCGCGTACATAACGCCTGATGAAATAACTGTAAATGAATCCGCCATCATCGCTGTGGATGTATGGAACTCCGGTGAGGCTCCTGGCGCTCTTTACATAAACATAACGATAGATGGAGAGAATTATACGACCACCTACATAACGATACTTCCCCAGCAAAGAAAGAGTTTTGTGTTCAATCTTCCGCCGTTGGAGGAGGGAAAGCACATAATTACCGTTCTCAATTACACTTTCTATCTAATGGTTTATAAGTATTCTGTTGGGAATATTCCCGTAGAGAAAATACTCAGATACACGAAGGATATAGATATTAAAGCGAAGGGAGATGCAGTTTATAAAGCGCTTGAACTCTCTGAAGGAAACTTTATACTACTGATCCTTTCAGTTATAGGTACAGATGCAGCTCTACTTGTTATGGGCGTGGCTACGATATTTTCCAAAAATTTCCGCTCCAAAGAGAAAAATATAGGGATTTTGAGGGCTATCGGGGCGACGAGAATAAAAATATTCAAGATAATATTAAAAGAGACACTCCTATGGTGCGGGATGGGAATAGCTGTGGGTGTAATGATAGGCTATTTAATTGTAGTGTACATATCGGAGCACGGAATGATAAGGGCTTTCGGTCATGCCATTTCAATATCTGCTGAGCCAATACAGATACTGACTATATTTCTAACATCAATTTTACTTGTAATGTTTACGGGAATATTTCTCACACTACGACTTCTTAGAAAGAGAACAGTGGAAATCATAAGGAAAATAGTACGAGTTGAAAGAGGAATAGATGTAGGGGGTCTGTGGGGGGAGGAGAGTTGAGGTTCTGGGTCAATGTAGTTATAGGGATCATTCTGGTGGTGGCTGTTATTATATCCCTACAGCCAGTACGCGTTGGGAAATATCCTTACAATCTTGATGCCATAACGGATGCGAGAGCTGCCGAACATATTGTTGAAAATGGCAATATGGATTACGAAGAAGGTAAATGGTATAGGGAAAACAACCATACCGCCCCAACCCCTGTGCAGAACGCTCTACTCGCTGGCATATCTCTAATTGCTATGGAACATCCTCTTTTGATAGGGCAATACTTTGAAGCGTTCATCTTTGCCATGTCCATACTTGGATGGAGCATTCTCGCCAGAAAAATGACTGGAAGGGATTTTGTCGCTGTGGGAACTGCTGCTTTCCTTACATTTTTCGGGAGTTATGTGAATGTGGGAGTTAGCGTATGGAAGGAATCATTGGGAATATGTCTTATGCCCTACATATTTTACCTCTATTACTCGGAGAATAAAATCAAAAAATCTCTTGCTCTTCTCTCCCTAGCTATTTTGCCGCTGGTTCATCACTATGTCGCACTATTAACCTATCTCGCTTTTTCCTATATGGCGCTGTGGGAGTTATCCGAAAAGATGAGAAAACACGAAGAAATAAAGATGGAAATTGCCCTTTTGATTTATATGTCCGTTCTTTGGATTTATCTGTATTTCTATTATACGATGTGGAATTTTAATCGTGTGGAGTATATTTCCCCGATGGCGGAGGCTTGGCTTCTTCTCGCTTTATTTATAATTCTCTCTTTTTTGGGACTTCGCATTATTGAGCATCGCGGTTCGGAGGGAAGATTACGAACAGCATTTTTTATGGGGATCGTTATAACTGCATTTTTCTTTCTGATCATGCAGCAACCACTCTTTCCTGATACTGTGGATCTTGGCAATGCATCGCAATTTCTTGTAGGTTATTTTTTCATAGTTCCTTTCGTGGTAGTTGGTTTAATACTTCTAGCTAGGAGCGATTGGAAATACAAATCTCTGTATTTTGCTATTCTCTTCGCTCCATTAACGATGATACTCTTTGGATTTCTAAGGGGCTTTGACCTCTTTTCCTTTGTGATTATATTCAGAACTTTTGATTTTCTTGACTTCTCCATATGTATGGCTTTTCTCTTCGGAGTGGGATATATTTCCAAGAAGATTAAAATTAAAAAATTCCCGTATAGAAAAGAAGCGATCCTCGCCGCGGGTATAGTCGCGCTTATGTCCTCCACCCCCATGTTCTCGCATACCCACCAGATATTTGGGGTGGAAAACTATGTGGAGCCGTGGGCTGTATCCTCCCTTACATATTTGTACGAGAACTCCGTGAACAATTACAGCAGTGATGAGCACATGTACGAATTGGGAAGGAATTTTTACGATATGCGTGGAAATTTCCTCCTGCCGTACGCGATAATATATAATCAGACGCCACCTTCCGAGTATCTAATACTAAGGGAGAGATGGATTTATGGCGCTCAAATGTATCCCGAAAGACCAATAACCATAGATAATACCACTCTTCAAAAATATTTGAGTGAGTATGATGTACTTTACATATCAGGACCTTACGGCGACAGAATTTATATTTTAAAGAGGTATTAGTTTTCCGCTTTCGTCTCTTTTGAATTTTCCGAAAGATTCCATTTTTCTGAGTTCCTCCGATGAGAAAACGGGACCATCTTTACAAACCAAATATCCGTCTATTTCGCAAGAGCCACACAGTCCGATGCCGCATTTCATATACCTTTCCAACGATAACTGGCATTTTATCCCAAAATCCTCGCAGAGTTTGAATAACGCGTAAAGCATGGGCTCTGGACCGCATCCGTAAACTACGGAGAAATCTCTCTCTTCCATATATTTTCTAGCTATATCCACAGCCGTGCCTCTAACGCCGAAACTACCGTCATCGGTGCAGTATACGACATTCTTCGCATCAATTCTTATTAACTCATCCTTTGATTTCGCTCCGATAATTATTATGTAGTCATTTATGGTTTCTGTAAGGGGTAGGAGGGATGCTATTCCTATGCCTCCCGCGACTATTAAAGCGTTCTCTTGCTTGCGGTAGTACCTGCCATACGGACCGCGAACCCATATCTTCTCGCCTAAATTTTTCTCGTAGAGTTTTTTAGTCCCCTCGCCGATGACTTTAACCATAATTCCTCTCTCATTCTTTCTTATCCTTGAAATACTCATCGGAAATTCATCCACTCCGGGTAACCAAAGCATATAGAATTGCCCCGCCCTCGCATCATCGCATCTCTCAAATACTATTTCCTTTATGTTTTTCGCAACTATTTCACTCCTTTTAATCCTAACCGCTTCATACATGCGCAACACCCACCATATCCTCTATGCTTTCATAACCTTCTCTCTCCATAAATTCTTTGATTTCTTGGCATATTTCTTTGAAAATTCCTATACCCCGGTAATAAATCCCGCTTCCTATCTCCACTGCTTTAGCGCCAGCCATAAAGAATTCCACTGCGTCGTATCCGCTAAGAATTCCACCGCATCCGACTATATCCACTTTGACATCCTCGTAAAGTTCGTAAACTCCTCTGAGCGCAAGAGGTTTTATTGAAGGACCTGAGTAACCTCCTATTTTAGCAGTTAAAACGGGTCTTTTCGCGTATATATCTATCGCCATTCCTTTTAATGTATTGGTCATAACAACCGCATCTGCATATCTCTCCGCAATTTTTCCCAGTTCCACGAAGTTGGGAATTTCCAAACTGAATTTAGCCCAAATAGGTTTTTGCGTGGCTTTTCTAACCTCTCTGAGAATATCCTCAACGAGTTCCATATCCCTACCG
>CAYVVU010000023.1:0-13589 GCA_964455305.1 uncultured Thermoplasmata archaeon | reverse complement strand
TAGCGTGTGGACAGGAGAAGTTCAGTTCAAATCCTGCAACGAAGTCCTCAACTTTTTTAACGATAGATGAATATTCTTCAACCTCAGATCCAAATATGCTGGCTATGATATTTCTGCCTCTAATTTTCTTCAACTCCTCCGAAAAGAATTCTACCCCCGGATTTGGAAGTCCCATGGCGTTCAACAAGCCGTATGGCATCTCATAAATTGTAGGATTGTCGTAGCCCTTTTTGGGTGATAAACCGAAGGATTTGGTAACCACCGCTCCCGCACCACTATTTAGAATTCTCAGCAGAAGTTTTGCCGAAATTCCCAATATGCCGGAGGCAAGTATAGTGGGATTCGGGATTTCCAGTTTCCCAACTTTAACAGCCAGATTTACCATACTAAGGTGTATACAAATTAACGCATTTAATATTTTGTTTTGGCTGTTGAATGATTGATCTCTTTTACATTTGTTACAGTTCAGGCAGATGCTTTTTAAGGTATTTACTATTTATGTCTTCAAGTATTGATTTAGCTACATCGTAGCTTGCAGTTTTTATTTTAGAAGAATTCCGTGGTTTTTGAGGTATATTTATAGGAATAAGCCATTCGCTATTATTCATGACATTTTCCTTTATTCTTTTAACATTTATTACCAAAGCATCGTTGGTGTGTCTTGTTTCTAGAGCCATATAGGGATCAGCGTAACATATACCCAAACCGCTTATAAAAAATAATGTTGCCTCTTTCCACTCTACTCTTTCATCGCCCAAAATATTTATCAGTCTTATATCTCCAGAACCAGTGAAGCTACTCTTCATTGAAAATTTTGCACCATTTACTTCAATATCATATCTAGCTTCTTTCAACCATTTACATTTAAAACCAACTGAATTTAAAAGCGCGCAGAATAACGCCTCAAGGGCACCACCAACAACAAACCTATTTTCCCAATTAGCTGTATTGTATTCCGTTACAAGTTTTTTAATAGCTGCTTCAAATTCTTTTAAGTTTTCCTTATACCTTTCATCCTCAAGTTTTTCTTTTATTTTTCTGAATATCTCTCTTTCCTTTTCATACAAACTAAACACCTCCAAAATCTTTTCCATTGATGTACTTAAATAAGCTTGCTTGAACCTTTGCAACTCTCTGCTTAGCAAATTCACAATATTCAGGAACGATTTCAAACCCAAGGTAGTGTCTGCCAAGCATTTTGGCCACCACCGCCACGGTACCAGAACCTATGAATGGATCAAAAACTAAATCTCCTTCATCGCTGCTAAACAGTAGAATTTTTTTAACGAGCTCTACAGGCAATTTAGTAGGTGTTTTTATCTTACCAGTCCAGTATTCTCTATTTATTATCCATACATCTTCAGGATAATGCTCTACTTTATTAAATTTGTACTTCTTTTCATCACGCACAACGAAAAGAATATGATAATGGCTTGTAACATATTTTCTTTTTGTGAAAACACCAAATTGATACTTCCATATAAGGTGGTTGATAGTTATAAAACCTACTTCATCTAGCGCATTTAAGATATCTTTAAGATTAGTCCAACCTGAGAAAACATACATACTTCCAGTTCTTTTGAGAATCCTATAGGCTTCTTTCATCCATTTAACTGTAAAATCGTAATATTTTTCTTTTGGTATTTCGTTGTATCCCTCTAATACTCTATCTTGCCTCCTATTGTAATTATTTCTTTTTGCCTTAAAATCAATGGCAAAAGGAGGATCAGTAACAATAAGATCTATGCTTTCATCAGGGATATCTTTCATAAGTACTAGCGCATCGCCACAATATATCTCATCAATCTTATATTTACCTACCATCATATCCTTTTTCATTAATACCCCATAGTAATCTATTATTTAAATCATTTTTCATTTTCATAGGAGTTTTTAAATACCAACATCTTCCGCAATATCATCTAAGTCCAGTGAGATAAGTTTCGCTTTTGTGGGTATGCCCTCTTTGCTCCAACCTCTCGCTTGGTAGTATTCATCAAGCATGTGCTCAAGTTCCTTTGGAGATACCTTAGCCCCTGCCGAGGGTCCTCTGGGTATGGGTTCGTGCATAATGCGCCAGGGCAAAGTGTCGTCCTTTCTGGAGAAACCCTCGCGTATGTTAAAGGCTCTTGCTATATTGTACATCCTCTCCCCAACGGTCATAAGGCAAGATTTGTCCGCGTACATACCCGTGACGGCATACAAAATATCGGGGAGAATATCTATGGTATATACTCCCCGGGCAAACTTGCATATTCCGAGAGTATCGTAGAGTTGCATGAGATCCTCGTGGAATTTCACGATGAATCCCTTATTTCTATAATCCATCCTGTTCACGCTATCAAATACCCACCATTTGCCCGCGAGTTCGGTCGGGTAATTTCCTGCAGTTAAGTGGCATGCCCCCCGATAAGATACGGCGAACGCCAGAGCAAGGCCCTTAGCCCCCCTCGTATCATATCCAGGAAATTCAAGCCCTTTTATGTGTATTGCGAATTTCCACGATTCCTTGCCCAATTTTTCCGATGCTCTTTTAACTCCATCCGCAAGCAACTTTCCGAGATTTCCTTCACGATAGGCCATCTTTCTCAGGGCTTCTGCGGCGACTTCAACATTTCCGAATCTCAAATCCAAGCCGTCGGTATCTTCTTTTGTGAGGAGTCCTTTTTCATAAGCTTCCATGGCCCATCCTATCGTCACGCCCGCGGATATGGTATCCAAGCCGTATATATCGCAAAGATAGTTGAGATACGCCACGGAATCCAAATCATCTATCTCAAGCATACTTCCTAAAGAATACGAAGTTTCATATTCCGGCCCATCCACTCTCGTTCCGGGCAGGTATTTTTTCATCTCCACTACGCGGGAACATGCTATTACGCAGTGAGGGCAGGGATTTCTAGCGACTCTTCTTGTAGGCACAAAACGCTCAGGGTCCAAATCGCTGTATCCCTTTTCCTCGTAGGCCTTTCTGAAGAAACTTTCCTGAAAATTTCGGCTTGGAAAAATACCCAGTCCGCGGTTAAGCCAGTCGTAGGAAGCCCCTGTGCCGAAATCCCTATACCTCTTGGCGGATGGATTTTCCAGAATTTTTTTCGTTAGTTCCCTCGCCAAAATTTTCATTCTGTCTTCATCGTGATACTCTATTTTGCCTGTGCCTTCCACAATCATAGCTTTCAATTTTTTGGAACCCATGACGGCACCTATTCCGCAGCGAGCCGCCTGTCTCTTTTCAAAATCCACGCCGGATATAAGCGATAGATTTTCGCCGGCGGGTCCTATTGCGGCGGTGGTCACATTTTCCCCGAATCTTTCTTTAAGTATTTTTTGCGTTTCTAATGCATCTTTGCCCCATAGATCATCGGCATCCAAAATTTCAACAACTTCATCCTTTATTCTGAGAATCTTGGGATTCTCCGCCATGCCCTCAATGATGAGCATGTCATAACCAGCCTTTTTCAAAGCGATACCCATCTTCGCCCCTACCACCGAGCGCCCGAATCCGCCGGTCAGCGGAGATTTGAAAACCAGCGAGCTCTTGGACAAGGTGGGCAATCCTGTACCCACTAAAACTCCGGGGGCGAAAATCAGCTTATTCTCATTGCCCAAAGCATCTGCGCCCTTCGGCACCTCCTTGTAGAGATAATAGGAAGCCAGAGCCAACCCGCCCAGAAATTTCTTCACGAGTTCCTCAGGCAATTCATCCTTCTTTACCGAGCCATTCGTGAGATTCACTCTGAGCACCTTACCGGCATATCCCTTCATTGTAGGATTATCGTGGTGGTGAATTTAAATTTTGTTGGAGAAAAATTTATCTAATCTACCACAATTATTGTTCCGATGGTTGATGAGAAGCTGCTGAGGATATGTCAGGACTATATTTACGCGGTATTTCTATGTATGATAACTGATTCGGAAACTGCTGCGGATAACTACAGAATAAAAATACATTTGAAGATGCTGGAACATATAAAAAAGAATTACAGTATAGAAGAAAGAGATCTTGAAAATCTTTTACATAACCTCAATAAATATATTGGCCTTCCTATATTGAGGAGGGGAGATAATTTTCACTCGCGTGATATTGAGATATACGGCAGAAAACTCTACGAGAAAATTATGGAAATGAGGAGATAGATGAACAAAAACCTTAAATCCATCTCCCCTATTTTGGATTTTGCTGCCACCGTAGCTTAGTTGGAAGAGCGGCGGACTTGTAATCCGCAGGTCGGGGGTTCGAATCCCCCCGGTGGCTCTGAGGTGTTCATATGCCGAAATGTCCTTACTGCGGAGGAAATGTTAGCTATATACCACAGTACCAGCGATATTATTGTTATCACTGCCAAAGATATGTGGAGCCTGTGGAGGAGAAACCTGCATCTGTGAGATGTCCTTATTGTGGAGGAAACGCCACTTATATTCCTCAATACGATAAATATTACTGTTATAGCTGCCGGAGGTATGTTGAGCCTCAACCCGTGCAACCTCCCCAACCGGTAGTTCAGCCCCAGCAGGCACAACAGCCAATCGTTCAGCAACCACAACCGGTGCAATCACAACAGGCTCCTCGTTGTCCCTACTGCGGCGGAGAGTTGAGTTTTATTCCACAGTACCAGCGATATTACTGTTATCGTTGTCAAAGATATGTGGAGCCAGTTTCTCAGCAGCGAGCGCCACAGCCTTCACAGTACACGCAGAACCCCATATGGTTCCAGAACTTCTACCGTGTTAGGAAGAAAGTTCTAACCGTAGGGAATAAGTACTGGATAGAGGATGCCAACGGCAATATATTGGGATTCAGTAAGCAGAAAATCTTCAAACTGAAAGAAGATATAAGAATATATACCGACGAAACTATGCAGGAGGAATTGTTCCGCATACAGCAGACGCAAATAATAGATGTGTGGGGCAAATTTGCCGTTATAGATTCCAAAACAAATACGATCTTGGGCTACATACGGAGGAATTTCTTAAAATCTACATTCGCGCCTGATGAATGGGAAGTATACGATGCCAATGAAAACCTCATAGGCCATATAAAGGAAGAAACTAGCACAGGTCTTATGAGAAAATATATGCCAGGAGGAGGTCTTATACCGGAGAAGATGACCATGTACTTACATGGACAGCCTGTGGCGGAGATAGAACAACAGTTCAAGATAATCGGAGATATATGGGAACTTCGCTGCTTAAACATACCACCGTATTTGGATAGGCGCGTACTTCTAGCGGGTTTGATTCTGATGGCTATGATAGAGAGACAGCACAAGTAAGAAAGTATTAAATATACTCGTAGGATGCACCAGTATGTCTCTGCTGAAAAAGAAAGATAGAGAAATTCTTGAAAAAGAATTCGCGGAAAACTTACAGCATAAAGTAGTACTGATTGGATTTCTCAGTAAGGAGCATACATGTATGTACTGCAGAGAAGTTAATATGTTGTTAGAAGAAATATCTTCTCTTCATGAAAAAATTGAATTGAAAATTTATGATATGAGTGATGAAGAGGCGGAAAAATATTCTGTGAAGCAGACACCTACAATTATAATCACCGACGATGAGGGAATTTACGGTAACAGGATACAGTTCTGGGGCATTCCTTCAGGATACGAATTCACAACATTTATAGAGGATATAATAGATGTATCACGAAGAACTCCTAAGGTAAGCGAACAGACTAAGGAGGCACTACATAAACTCAAAAACAATTTACAAATAGAGGTATACATAACTCCAACTTGTCCATACTGTCCGAGGGCGGTGAGAACGGCGCATTCTTTCGCTATGGTGAATGAGAGGATTACCGGCATAATGGTGGAGGCCATAGAGTTTCCTTCCCTCGCCGATAGATGGGGCGTTATGAGTGTTCCCCACATAGTCATAAAGAATTTGGATAAGGGCAATACAGTGCAGTTCATAGGAGCGTATCCGGAAAAACATTTTCTGAGATTCGTAGAAGATGCCGACAGTGGCGAGGACTATAAAGTAGTTTGAACGATTCAAATAATCTTCAATTTTTTGGCACCGAAATTCTTATAACTATGTTCGCCATCATTATGTTTATGGTCATACTAAAGAGGAAGAAAGAACTAAGGGATTTGGAGAAATTAGGAAGATGGATATTCATATGTGGCCGAAGAAAAACAGGTAAAACATTTTTCGTAAAGAACTTTATGGACTATGATTTGTATTTTTTTGTAAACAGAGATGGTACAGTATTCATTGAAGACGGAAGGAAAATATCGTATGAAACATTTTTTGAGTTGTTTAGAGAAAACTTAGGAAGTAAAAAAATCGTAATTGATGAAATACATCGCCTTCCTCATGAATTTTTTGATTATCTCCACTATCAATCAAAAAAAGGTGAGATTATCGCAATATCTTCAACATTATGGCTATCTCAAAAACTGCTAGGTTCAGGTTCTCCACTTCTCGGACTGTTTTCAATGTATATTTTCGGATTAGCGGATGAGTGCGATACAATCAAATCCCTTACTATGAAAGATGCCGTTGAAAGATTAGAAAGCGCAGTTTATCTTCGCGAACCCATTCTGGCCTACGATTACAAACCACCTATTACCGATTATCTTTCTAACTATCTTTATGCCAACAAATTAACTTTGAAAGAGATAATTGGTGAGATTTTTAATGAGGAAGAGAGAAATATATCGTTGGTGTATGAAGGTATACTCAGGGCCGTTTCTGATGGGAAAAGAACAAGTACAGAAATAACCTCTTATTTATTTTCAAAAAAACTTATTCCAAAAGATAATCCGGGATTGATCCAGAGATATCTTGATGTTCTTGTTAAAATAGGGTTGCTGGAAAAAATTGATACTAACAAAAGAGGATACTACTATGAGCATAAGTCGCCCCTCTTTGATGTCCATTTTTATATTGATGAAAAATACGGATATACGGAACAGGATATTCCCATTAACTTTATTAAAAGAGTCGTCAGGGAAATTATACCAAGACATATGGAGAAATTTGTGTGGGACCTACTTGCCCATAAATACGGACTAAAAAAAGTCAAAATATTTGATCCAGAAATTGATATTGCTTTAAAAAGATTTGATAAATTGGTTGTTGTCGGAGAAGTTAAATGGAGAAAAAATATTTCTAAGAGCGAAATAAAAAAGATGCAGGAAAAATTATCTAAATTTGATTGTAAGAAAATAATAGTTGTTCAAAATAAAAACAGACTATACATAGAAGATGGCGACATAGAAATAATTGATGCCTGTGACATTGTTAAGATGTGCAAAGAAAACAAGCAAAAACTTATTGGGTAGATTTTCTTTCTTTAATCTCTCTCAAAAATTCTTCGTATTCATCTTCGGATACTTCAACTATTAAAGAACCCATATATCCGCAATTTTCGCATCTGTACTTCTCGCCGGTTATCATTCCCGCCACATAGTATATTCTCGTGCTTCCGCAGATTGGACACACTTTTAAGTACTTTTTAGCCATAATATATCACCAGTGCTTGAAAACTCGGTATCCCGTGAAGTACATAGCCATGGCGAATTCATTGACCTTCTCAATTATTTCTTTATCCCTTATTGAGCCGCCTGGCTGAACTATCGCTGTTATTCCTGCCTCCGCAGCAATCTCAATAGCATCTGGAAACGGGAAAAAGGCATCGGATGCCATAACTGCGCCCCTTGCCCTTTCTCCGGCCTTCATAGAAGCGATCTTAACACTGTCCACTCTGCTCATTTGGCCGGCACCTATTCCTACTGTCATTAGATTTTTGGCGAAAACTATGGCGTTGCTCCTGACATGGCGAACCACGCGCCACGCAAATTTTAAATCCTCAAGTTCGTATTCATCCGCTTCCCTTTTACTTACAAGTTCCCACGACTCGTCAAATTTTCTGTCCCAGGTCTGGACGAGCAAACCACCCATAACCTTTCTTATATCGTACCCTTCATATTTTGGTCTTTCTGCCTCTATAATTCTCAACCTCTTTTTCTTTTTAAGAATATTCAAGGCTCCCTCTTCGTATCCTGGCGCGATAACGCATTCAAAGAACATTTTTCTCATGCTCTCCGCCGTTTCCTCATCCACAGTAGTGTTAAAGGCCACTATACCTCCGTATGCAGATAACTTATCTCCGCTCAGCGCCTTCTCATACGCCTCTTTCGGCGTGGAACCCATCGCCGCGCCACATGGATTTCCGTGTTTTATTATCGCGCATGCTATTCCATCTAAATCGTTCACTAACCGATAGGCGGAATCCACATCGTATATGTTGTTGAATGATAGTTTTCTTCCGTGCAACTGCTTCCATGAAAATGTACCGTCAACATAAAAACAGGCGCGCTGATGTGGATTTTCGCCATATCTCAACTCTTCTCTTTTCATATAGGGAAAGATGAAAACTTCGGGGAATGATTTTTCCCACAAATTCCAAAGAGTATTATAGATAACTGCATCGTAAATGGCTGTTCTCGCAAACGCTTTAAGTGCGAGATTTCTCCGATAGTTTTCGTCTATGCCCCTCTCCAACCTATTTATGAATTCAGCGTAATCCTCTGGGGAAGTCAAAACGCAAACTCTCTTATAGTTCTTGGCTGCCGCTCTTATTAAAGCTACTCCACCTATATCAATGTATTCAATAAGTTTATCCGTACCTATTGATTTTTTTGCCATATCCTCAAAAGGATAGAGATTGACAACCACAACTTCTATGTTCGGCAGAGAATATCTTTTTAGTTCATCGTAATTTCTTGCGAGAATTCCTCCGTGTATCTTTGGATGAAGCGTCTTTACCCTTCCGCCTAAAATCTCATCAAAGCCTGTAAAGGATGAAGATTCAATGACTTTATATCCCATCTTTTCTATGTATCTCTTCGTCCCTCCCGTTGATATTATTTTGTATCCGTGTTTTGCCAGCGCCTTAACAAGTGGAGATAGGCCCCTTTTGTCATAGACGCTTATAAACGCATATTTTTCCATTTTTAGTCCCTCCATAATACCTCCTTAAGCACCTCGGGAATCTTATCTATCACATCCATAGGCATTAAACCGTAGAATTTTTCTTTAAAGGCGAGGTCTCCAGCCCTCCCGGATATGTACGCTGCCAACCGGGCGGAATCAAATGGGTTGAGATTTTTTGATAGAAGTGCCGCCGTTATTCCAGCAAGAACATCTCCCGTGCCTCCTACGCTCATAGCCTGATTCCCTGTTTTGTTTAATTTTGTTTTTTCACCATCCGTTATTACATCAACGGGTGCTTTTAAAAGCACAGTTATTCCATACTCTTTCGCTATTTTTTCCGCGTTCTCCTTACTAGCATCTAAACCAGTTATAAACTTAAATTCTCCGCGGTGGGGAGTTATAACAACCTCTTTTCCTGAGATTACCTCAAGATTGTTTTTAAGCGCTTTTAAAGCGTCTGCATCCACAACAATCGGAAGTTCACATTTTCTCAAAAATTCTAGAACTCTCTCCTTTTTGGTTTCGGAATATCCCAAGCCCGGACCGATGAGAACGGAATGACATTTAGGAATATTACCATCAAAATCCTCAAATTCCTCAAAGGAAGGATGCACTATAAGGGACGGAGAGAATGAAGCTATTATTCCGTAAATTTTTCTTGAAGTAACTATATGAACCAAATCGCAACCCGACCGATACGCTGCGATGGCGGATAGTACTGGTGCCCCCGTATATGGACCGCCGCCGATAACGCAAACTATCCCCCTCTCTCCCTTGTGAGAATCCTTATTGGGGATAGGATAAAGGAGGACTTCGCCCGGACCAGTATAAACCTCCGCTTCTTTCGGAATTCCAATATCTACTACTATTATCTCGCCAGAATTTTCTCTGCTCATACCTTCCTTAATATCATGGAAAGTAATTGTATAGCGGGGCTTTATATGAATGTCCGTTCCCAATCCCGTGGGGACATCCACAGAAACAACCGTTCCCCTGAATTCTTTGTTTATTTTTTCCACAATTCCTCTGTACGGCTCTTTTAATGGGGGCTTAAGACCTATTCCTAGCATGGCATCTATAAGGAGGTCATAGCCATCCAACCTCAACTCTGTCAGGAAGATGTCGTTCGGAAGTTTATCTCTGTTCTTCTTGGCGAGAGGAGTTTTCGGTTCCTTGACCGCAAATATTTCAACATAAAACCCCTTTTCCATAAGATATCTCGCTGCCACATACCCATCTCCGCCATTGTTTCCCGGTCCACAGATAACCAGAACTCTTTTAGGGGATAATTTCGCCACGAACTCCGCAACACCCCTTCCAGCATTTTCCATAAGCACATCAGTTGCGATCCCCCAGTATTCGGCATTTTTATCCAACACATGGACTTCCTTCCAGCGAAGCATGAACCCAAATAGCGATTAAGAGTTAAACATTTTTCTCACTTATTAAAGAGATGTAGAGATGGCCGAATACAACACCCAGAGAACCTCCTGCGAAGCCGAGAATTGCGTCAACAATATCGCAGTGTCTACCGAAATACGGCTGGAGTAATTCCAGAGAAAAATCCAGAACTGAGAAGATTATCAGGGAAGTTATTGCATTTTTCTTTTCATGAATAAATGGCGATAAAGAAATGAAGCAGAGAACTCCGTAAAAGAAATAAACGAGAAGGTGGAGCGAGAAATCCCCCGGGTCGGGAGAAACTACAGGTGAGGAAAATAGAGAGTAGTATACTATCAGCGCGGTGTAAATGATTAGCGTCGCCAGCAATACATATTTCTTCATAACGAGGGGTAAGAGTATTAATGATATTTTAAATATTCCCAGCAGGACCGGTTTGAGTAAAAATCAGATAAAATACAGAATCACGGGGAGTATTATGCATCCCATAAGGTGGACTCTTTGAACTCCGAGTTTTGGAGGAAGAATTCCCAGAAGAGTGGCAATTACGCAGAGAAGTAGTCCGAACGGACCGCTGAGTACAAAAACAAACGCGAAGATTCCTAATAGTATGTACTTCATTATTTTTCCGTATTTTTCCCTGAATCCCGTAGAAGATATGCCCTTCGCGATGTATCTGGACAGAATAATTACGAGAAAATACGACAGCACGGAAGCTATTGCTCCAGCTAAAACCATAAAAGCGAAAATATCGGAAATGGTATAGTAGGAGGACATTTTCGGAATATCGGTTATTCTTTGCAGTTGAACGAGCGCTCCATTTCTCGCCTTTCCCAGAGTAAAGAGTGCGAGAAGATTGAAGAAAGCATTACTCGTATTTACGGTTCCCATGGTGAGTATGTACCTTTCGTCCGTTCCTTCAGAACCGCTCGCGATAACCGTGGCTATGCCGCTGGAAACTCCGGGCAGTAGGCCCACGAGGGCTCCGGAGGAACTTCCTTTAACCATGGCGATATAATCTTTCTTTTTCAAGCGGTAATCCTCTCTGAGATTCTGTTTCGGGAGTTCTTTCACTTCTCTGGTAGAGATAAGCAATGTGGAGGTACCGAACAGACCCGTTAGCAAAGGAAACAGGGAGCCGAACGATATCGGAATAAACGGCGAAGAGCAGAGCGTGGAATAAGGCGTTTTTAATGCCAAGTAGCCGAGAAAACCCGACAGTGAAAATAGCAGAGCGGCGTACAGTACATTCCCCGCCCCTCCCTTCTCCCATTCCAGAAGAAATAGGTATAAAACCACTGAAATTAAAATTAGAAGTATGAACTTCTCTATGTAATCGGGCAGGGGAGTGTAGATGAGGAGGGCGAACATGGCCGGAAATATCAGAAGGAAGTACATGGCAGCGAAAAGAGAACCTATCGCCGAAAGTTTCACCGCCAAGTGACCATCACCCTTCAAGAGCATTCTGTGTGCCGGCAAAACGCTGAGAGAAGTGGCATCGTCAGGAACACCTATGTATGTGGAGGGTATGAAATCAAAGAAGGTATGCGTTATCAAACATGAAAATATGTAAACGGCAGCGTAAAGCGGTGGAATGCCCAGCGAAATGGATAAACCGACCACTATCATCGCCATGTTGTTGGCATGCAATCCCGGCAGCAGGCCCGTGGCAATACCGCTCAGAACCCCGAGCAGAATGTACGCCACGAGCAGTAACACGAAACGGGTAAAAGAAATAAAGGATAAATACTTAATGCTCAGGAGAAGCGTTATTAACTAAATATACGGAATAACCAACAAGAATAACAAGTAAGATAACTGTGATTGGAATTATATATACTTTCAATCTATCAAGGAGGGGTATGTACTTCAGCGTGTTGGGATAATCTTCAATTTTTAAGATACCGATCGCCGACTCTTTAATTTTCGGGTCATAAACATATAACAGAATGTACAAAGAATTATTGTAGAATGTGTACTGATACATTGAAAGATCTCCCAAATACTCGCAGAGCCCGGGTATTTCCAAATATAGCCCGGGAGAAAAATTCAAACCATCTTTTGAATAATAAAATTTTATTTTTGTAGATGCATCCTCCGTTACTCTTGATGGTTTTTTCAATGAAAAACCACATATTTCCTTACTATTCGGATCATATATAACATCATACGGTGTTTTTTCTTCGGTGGTATTTATAATTTTTATTTGATTTGTTAATGTATCAATCCTATAAATCACCATTTTGTACGATAAATCATCAAGGAATACTCTAGCATACAAAATCAGAAAACTATCCTTTTTTACCATCCAATATGAATACCCTTCTAGCTGATAATGTTTTAACAATTTGCCATCATCTGATAATATTAAAACCTCCGTGTAACCATCTGGGCTATGCCACATATATATCTTTCCATCATCTTTTATTGCATGTAAGTTGATTCCAATATGTGATGATAGATTAAAAGTTATACTATAATTTTTGAACATCTTATCAAAAAAGAAAAGATAATGCATTATTTTCGTTTCATTCCCTGCATTTTCAAATTTATTTCCAAATAAATATATGCCTTTATCAAACACATATAGATCTGATGCGGACATTATTCCATACTGTGATAAATTCACAGAATATATTTTTTTAGTGGATAAATTCATTATAAATATGTATGAAACATTATGGTTATAATCATTATAAATCCAATAAATTTTATCATTGTACATTGTGAAGGAGTGAGCAATTTTATCGTAGTACATTCCATATTCGGAGGTACATAAATAAGTTTCGTTTGAAATATCAAGAGTATTTTCATTTAAATCATAGAGATAATGATTAAGAAGGGAGGAATTTTTCTTTGAGAAAATGCAATATAGTCTATTATTATCTTTCATTATATAACGGCGAAGAACATAAAATTTAAACTTTTTGAACTTAATATATGTGTTCATATACTCATTGTCTTTGAATAGTGCTACTATCGTTACTCCGGCTAAAGATATTATGACGATTATTAGCGTTACTATTATTTTGGTTAAGATTTTCATCTTCATTAGATATCACTCCTAAACGAGCCTCTCTGATATGAAAAATATGTAGGTTGTAATACTTAAAATTTTCGAAAATTATCTTAAAATCTACAAAACAGATTTTTATGAATTCTTGAATGCATTTAAGTGTAAGAGGATCTAAGTAGAAAAACTGTGAAATGTTTAAAAGTAAGATTTAAATAAAAGGAGG
>CAYVVU010000022.1:13513-21030 GCA_964455305.1 uncultured Thermoplasmata archaeon | reverse complement strand
GCGTAAATGTAGTAATGTAACTCATTCCTGATACACTTCCCGAATCGTAATCTACATTCACAGGTCCTTTCGTAACTTCGTAATAATCTCCTATCAAAGATCTCCATCCGTGTCCCAGTTAAGTGGTGAAGTTCCCAGAGATATTTCATCGGAATCGTTCAACCCGTCATTATCGCTATCATAATCCACGAGCATGTTGGTTAAGCCATCTCCATCTATGTCTCCCTGCACTATCCCGACCCTCCAAACTTCCCATTCTTCGTAGTCAGTTAAGCCGTCCCCATCTGAATCTGCATCCCAAGGACCTGTCATTTGATTATCGTTATCCAAATCGGTATTTAAGTATTCCGTGAAGAAATCGTATTCAAAGCCATCTGGGAGGAGATCGTTATCGCAATCGGGATTCGTGGAGGTTAGGGATAGATAAATTATAGACCAATTATTTTTTAATTCCTTTATATTTTCTAAATATAACATACCAGCAAACACCTCCGACAGCAAATCCGAACATAAAAGATGTTATATAGAGAAGAGTATCCATTGAACATATTTCTCGGTGTGCTTCATTATTTGGTGAATAAGAAATTGGAAGTAGCACTATCCCAGGACTAGCGGTACAGGGAGGTCCTATGGATATAAGCACACCAGTTAGAGATGCAAAAGGATAGTCCACAAATTCTATGTTAAACGGTGCATACCTATATGACAAGTTAAGATATGACCTATGTAGTTTAATTTCATACATAATCTCATTATGTGAATTATGATTTGTATAAAATCCAGAATAGATGTTGGGAAGCGGATGAGTCGGGTCTATTTTTACTACATCCCTTCCAGTATAGTTAGGTGCAATATAATATTCTCCGAGATACGCATTACCCCCACCCATAAGAAGTACTATAGTATGATAAACAGTCAAACTACGGTTATTTATTGGCTGAGTGTCAATATTTAAACCTCCCATCAAAGAATTATCCGATTTTATTGAGTAAAATATGTATAGCCATTCGTCGCTATATTTTACACCGCATTCTATGTAATATGTGCGATTACCTGATTTTCTTATATATTCATAAATCTTTGTATCATTCCATTCAGACGGAGTAATTTTTCCATTGATTGTAGGTATCACATTTGCTTTATATGCAAAAATAGGTTCTTCTGCGTATTTAGTATTAGAAAATATTCCTAAATATGATTGCTCGTTGCCGCCAATCTCAACGATTAATATTATAGAAATAATTAATATGCACAAATACTTTTTTCTCATTTTAATCACCTCCTATAACATTCAAATAATCTTTCCTTCAATTTTTCCATAATAGTGGCCATATGACATATACATAAAAATTAGAGCATAATGTCCCTCTTTCCCCGTATATTTGCTTTTGTTGTACAAGATAAACAAATCATCTGAGTTTATTTTATTCTTTTTTATTAAGTCAACATATTTGTAATAAGAGTTCTCATACCCATCCTCGGAAAGAGACCATCTTAAATATGTTCCATTTGCAGCTATGATATCAATCTTTACTTTATCTAATGGTGCCTCTTTTGGTACTGTTAGATTAATTCTATAAGTGATTGTATCATTACTTTCGTTTACATCAATTATTTCTAAACAACCTTCAATAGGGATATAAACCTTCTCAGGAGGTAAAGGTGAGTAAGAAATTATACACCAGATCCATAATGTATATACAAGAAACGCAATTAACAAAACGATAATAATTATAGTATACTTTTCCTTTGAATTATCCAATTACAATCACCTCCATAATTTGTGTTATATCTATAGTCAGGAAATAAACAGTATATATATTCCAGAACATATCTGAGAATCCTTTCCAGATTTCTAATATTGTGTCAATATTCCTCATGGAGCCCTTCATAACGGACAACAGCTCATACTCCCTCCATTTTTGAGAGGGTTGACGGTAATTTAAAACCAAAGCTTGAACGGAACCACTCAGCAGAATAACAAAAACAAACACGCCAGCCCATACATACCACAACCTCCGCATACAATCCTCACCTCCACACTGATGTGCGAGAACATGCTAATGATGCTACTTAAATTTTTCTGAGGAGAAAATGGAATTGACATATAAGGAATTTATAAAAATGTATGATTATTTTTGTAAATGAGAAACATTGATTCCCGATCGGGAACATGTCTAAAAAAATAGAGTAGGGATATCATATAAAAGAGGTAACAATCTGAGATGAAATATTCTTCAGGTGTATGATGTACGATTCCAAAATTTATCTCAAATATATCACTCCATTGGACATACCTACCTAATCCCAAGTATCTCACAATTCTTCCAACACACCTCAAACCGCAAACTCTTTATTTCATCTTCTCTTTTGGTGAAATATGCTCAACGAAATAGATTTGGAGACTGGCAAACTCAGGGATATTAAGAATATCGTTGTTCGGAGAGCAAGTGATATGCGCGGATTCTTTTCAAATTCCGAGGCGCTTGAAAAAGTGATAGAGAGCGGCGACCCTATAATATACGAGGTTTTTGAGTGGAAGTATTCCTCCTCTCCGGGAAATTTGAGTTACGCTGTAACCGTTCTAAGGAGCGGAGATGTGGGCGGAGAATTTTACATGACCAAGGGCCACTACCACGAGAAGGAGGAGATGGGCGAATTGTACATATGTTTGCGCGGCAGAGGCCTACTGCTCATGCAGAATCGTGAGGGAGATGTAAAATGGAGTGAGATGAAGAGGGGGAGCGTTGCGTATGTTCCACCCGGATACGCGCACAGAAGCATAAATGTTGGAGATGAAGAATTTATCTTCTTGGCGGTTTATCCCAGCGATGCCGGACACAACTACGGGGACATAAAAGAAAAAGGTTTCAGAAAACTCGTTATGAAGAAAGGCTACGGATACGAGGTAGTGGACAATGAAAAATATTGAAAAAGCGATAGCATTGCTTCGTGAAGGAAAGCCGATATTAATATACGATTCCGATAGTAGGGAGGAAGAGACGGATATAGTTTACGCCGCGCAAATGGTCACCAAGGAAAGCGTTCTGAGGATGCGGAAAGATGGTGGAGGATTGATCTGCGTCACTATGCCGTACGATGTTGCCCAGAGTTTAGGATTGAGATTTCTCCACGATATACTTATGGACGGATTGCAGGACTATGAAAAAATAGAGGCAAATGACATACCTTACGGAGAGAGGAGTGCATTTTCCGTACCCATAAACCACAGGAGAACGAGGACGGGAATAACGGATAGAGATAGAGCCTTGACTATAAGGGAGTTCGCACGCATAGTATCGCTCGCAATTCATAAGCCCGAAGAAGCTAGGGAAGAATTCGGGAAGAATTTCCGTTCTCCCGGTCATGTGGCTACGCTGATAGCTGCGAAAAACCTTCTGGAGGAGCGAAGGGGACATACGGAGCTATCCACCGCGATGATGTTCCTCGCCGATTTGATACCCTCCGCCGCGATAGTGGAAATGCTCGGCGATGATGGATATGCACTTTACAAGAATGAGGCTAAGAACTATGCGGAGCGTAACGATCTAATTTTTTTGGAAGGTGAAGAGGTGAGAGAGTTTTGGCTAAGAAGAAGGTAGTTGTAGCCAGTGGTGTTTTTGATATTTTGCATCCCGGTCACATAAGGTATTTAGAGGAGGCAAAGAAACTCGGAGATGAACTCGTTGTTATTGTTGCGACGGACAAAACCGCTGAAAAATTCAAGCACAGACCCATAATGAACCAGGAGATAAGGAGGAAGATGGTTGAAGCCCTTAAACCTGTGGATCGTGCAGTTATAGGTCACGAAGACGATATGTTCAAAACCATAGAGGAGATAAAGCCAGATATAATTGCGCTGGGCTACGACCAGAAATTTGACGAAAATAGGATAAAAGAGGAATGCAAGAAGAGGGGTTTGGAAGTGGAGGTTGTTCGGTTACCTAAATTCAACGGAGATTTGAATGGAACGAGAAAAATAATATTTGAAATAGTTGATAGATACGACGAACTTTACAGGGGTGATAGAGATAAAGAAGGTGGGAGTAGCTGATACAACTTTCGCCAGATACGATATGGCTAGAGAAGCGATAGATGAACTTTTATCTCTAACGCCTAACATAAAAATTATTCGCCGAACCGTGCCAGGAATAAAGGATTTGCCTTCCGCAGTTAAGCAGTTAATAGATGAGGGTTGCGACATAGTTATGGCCTTCGGAATGCCCGGCAAAGAGGAAATAGACAAGATGTGCGCCCACGAGGCATCTATTGGTTTAATGATTCTCCGTGCTCTAACAGGAAAATACATAATAGAGGTTTTCGTGCACGAGGACGAAGCGGAGGATGAAGAAACCCTCGTAATTCTATGCAGAAATAGGGCGAGAGAGCATGCGAGAAATGTGTATCTTCTTCTCTTCCATCCAGAGAAACTTGAAAGACTTGCAGGCACAGGTCAAAGACAGGGATTTGAGGATGTCGGTCCTTTGAAATATGGGGGAGGGTACAGACATTAGGAGATTTCTGGCCGTACTCAGCGGAGAAAATTATTCTTTGGCTAAAGATGAGATTCTCGCCATAGCGGAGGCGGAAGATCTTAAAGCAGAGATTGTATGCATACAAGGGAAATTTCTGATTATTGAGGCTGCTGCTTCTTTGAGGTATGCCATAAAAAGGGCGGCAATGACTAATTATCTTTACGAGGAAATCACAATACTTCCTAAACCGTCAACATTCAAGATAGAATCCACGAAAAGAGATTTAATAAAGAAATATGCGGATGATTTGATATCAAAGGGCTTTAGCGTGAATTTAACATCTCCAATATATACATTCCGTGCCGAAAGAATATGCGATTACGAATTCTTTGGAATAAAAGTTTTTGAAAGAGACAGAAGAAGTTTTGAGATGAGAAAGGTTCAATATAGACCGTTCTCCAAGCCCATATCAGTTCATCCGAAATTGGCGAGGGCGATGGTGAATCTCGCTAGAACTAAAAAAGGTAAGAAATTCTTGGATCCTTTTTGCGGCACTGGTGGAATACTGATAGAGGCGTGTTTGGTGGGCGCGAGAGTTTACGGTATGGATATAGATATGGAGATGGTGAAGGGTAGTTTGAAGAACCTCAGATACTACGGATTAAATGCGACTGTGGAATGGGGCGATGTTTCCGAGGCGAGAAAACTCGGAAAATTTTGGTCCATAGCTACGGATCCTCCATACGGAAGGAGTGCAAGCACGAAGCGTGAAGGAATCTACGAACTCTATGATAGGGCTTTTCAGGTATTTTCGGATGTTTTGGAAGGATATCTCTGCATAAACCTTCCGGACGATAGAAGTGTGGAGATAGGCGAAAATTATTTGAAATTGGAGAAGGTGTATTTGCAGAGGGTTCACAAGAATCTCACGAGAAGAATATGCGTTTTTTCGCGTAATTAATGATACAAAAGTTTATAAAGGGATACGCAGCGAATTTTATAGTTATTAAACTTCAGTGTTTTATCCTCTCCCAAATAAACTACCCATCCTTCTCCAACATTAAATTTTTCCATAAACCACACCAATGATTTCAATTTATCCATATCAATATTTTTTGTGTTCTTTACTTCTACAGGTAACATATTTTTTCCTTCCACCTTCAAGAAATCAACCTCTCTATTTCTTTCTCTGAAATAATGTTTGAATTCAAATCTATCCAGTACAAGATTTTCCACAACTTTATCCAAATCAACATCGTCATAATAAGCATACGATAGCGATGGATGGTAAGGATATATTTTTGGCATTTTACGAGATTCAGCAAAAAATGAAGGTCTATAGTTTCTTATTGTTTTTATCAATTTGCTGAATTCCAGAAGAAAAAGATGATGTCTTATGTTTTCCTTGCTTACATGCAATTTTTCGCTCAGATGCGAGATATTTAATATAAGGCCTATCTCTTTAAGAAACAATTTGGATAATGCTTTAAGCAAATAAGGATCCGTTTTGGGAAATATATCTACTAGATCTGAAAAAAGAACTTTTTCTACAACGAAACTTTGAATGTACTCCTTGACCTTTCCATAATCGTAATGAACAACTTCTGGAAACGGTTTTCTAACATACTCATTAAATATCGCCTCCACATTCATACTTTCAATACTATAACTCTTCATTTTTCTACCGTAATAAAGTTCCGCAAATTCTTTTAAAGATAACGGTTTTATCTCATACTTAAAATGTCTACCTGCAAGATTTTTAATTGCATCTCTTTCTAAATTTATACCCGCAGAACCGCTTATTACAATTTTAAGATTTGGTAGATTATCATAGAGTAATTTTAGCTCCGAACTCCAATTTTTCAGTTTGTGTATTTCATCTAGAAATAAATACACTTTATCTTTTTTCCAGTCAACTTTTGTTATATTTCTATATTCTTTCAGTAAGTCAATTATTCCCTCCGAAGGTAAATCAAAAGAAAAATACAGTATATTTTTGGAGTTAACACCATTTTTTAGGAGATGCTCTATAATCTGATACATAATTGTAGTTTTTCCTACCCTCCTCAAACCAGTGAGCATTATTATCTGCTTGTATTTTTGAAAGGTCTCCATTATATCCCAAAATACTTCTCTTCTATACGGTTTAGCTTTTTCTTCACTTATTTTGTCGCTTTCCCACCATTGATTCTGGAGGAGCATACTTTCATACATATTAGTTCTTAATGAAAACTTATTTTTAACATTTTCGGTCTATGTGAGAACCAATATGTTATTTCCTGATGAAACTAAGTCCGTATATCACTGCCATCACTAAGCCTGTTAATGCGGATAGAGGCAGTGAATATATGTAAGATATTGCGAAGGCGATTAAGCCCGATGTTAGTGCTATGAGGAATGAGAGGAGCATAACTCCCTCCACACTTTTTCCGAATCGTTTTGCGGTTGCCGGTGGGAGTATGAGAATCGCGTAAACCATTATTATTCCAACCACGCCAAGAAGAACAACAACGCTCCCCGCGATTATTGCGTATATAACGAAATTGTAGAATTTGACAGGAATCCCATACGCCATGGCTCCATCGTAATCAAATGTTATGAAAAGAACCTTCTGAAAACTAAGCCCAAGGATTATAAGGACGAGTAGGGTAGTTATGCCTATAAGCGCTATGTCTTCCATGCCGAGTAAATACGGATCTCCGATTATATAGTTCCAAGCCTTGGAAGCGTATTCTCTAAGCATGGCGAGGAAGAGAACAGCAAGACTCATACTCACAGCAAAGGTTATGCCTACACCACTCTCGCCCGCAATTCCTTTTGCTTCCAAAAGAGAAACTATCAAAGCGAGAAGAAAAGCGAATAGGAACGCGGTGATGTAAGGATCAAAACCCGCAAAATTCATCTGTACGAGAAGACCCAACGAAACTCCCGCTAAAGCGCCGTGAGCAACACCGCTCACCATAAATGTATTTTTTTTGAATACCGCGAGACAGCCAGCGGTGGCGGATAGGGCCGATGTGAATATTACGGTTATTACAATCC
>CAYVVU010000022.1:0-13503 GCA_964455305.1 uncultured Thermoplasmata archaeon | reverse complement strand
CCTTAGAGTTATATCAAGCATGGCGATCACCTATGAGGGCGTAGCACACACCTTCATGCTGAATTATTGGAATCCTTCTGCCGTAAACTCTCTCCAACAAATCTTCTTTAAGTACTTCCCAGGGCTTTCCAAATCCATACATTTTTTTCTTTAGAATAAGTATATAATCCGCGCAGGGTGCAAGGGTTATCAAATCGTGCACTACAACGAAGGAATATACGCCCTTTTTGAATTTAAGTTCCTGAAGAAGATTTATTGTTATCTGTTGGGAAGGCACATCCATGCCGTTGAAAGGCTCATCCAACAGAAGGATCTTCGGATCAGTGGCAATAGCTCTTGCCAAAAGAACCCTCTGCTGCTGTCCTCCGGACAGTTTGCTGAAATTCCTGTTCCAAAGTTTTTCCAGACCCACCAATCTCAGGGAACTTTTGGCCTTCTCCACATCAGACTTCCTTGGCGGAGAGAACACCGATTTTTTGGCCAGAACACTCATGAGAACCACATCTTTTACTCTGATGGGTAAATCCGTGGCGACATGCTCCTTTTGGGGCATGTAGCCCACCATCTTCCTTATCTTTGCGTAATCCCTCCTAGGTTCGTGGCCCATAATTTCTATTTTTCCTTCGTATTTTACAAGATTTAGAAAAGTTTTGAGAAATGTAGTTTTTCCCGAGCCGTTGGGCCCTATTATGGCTACTATGCTCGGCTCTTCTATTTTGAGCGTAACTCCCTCAAGAACTTTTGTGGAATCGTAGTAGGCGGATACATTCTCAAAAGTAATCATACCTTCACCTCGGGTATGCTATACCCGCATGGACATTTGGTAGGCTTACCCACGGCGAGCCACAGGGTTTCAACATCTTCCTCGCTCAATCCGTTTTCAATTTTAGCCGCGAGAATGCAGGCGTATTCTTTGGACAATCCCGCTTTCCAAAGAGCGTATTCAAGAACCATGTGTCTTCGGTATAGGTAAGAAGCCATCCTCCTGCCCTCATCACTCAAAATATAGCCCTTTCCTTTTATTCGGAGGAGAAAGCCTTTCTCGTTCAGCTTGTTTATAATTTTCTGAGCCGTAGCTCTCGCCACCCCGTACTTTTTTGAGAAGTATGTGGGAGTTAGAAGGGTTTCGTCGCTCGCATAGAATTCCTTTAGATATTCACATTCCCTCTTGCTCAGAATCATTCCATCAACCTCCTCTTCCACCTGATTATTATGAGAAATTCAAGTACAGCCACAACAGCCAATATGGCTGTAGCTGATATCCATAACAGTGATTCTCCATCGCTTTCCTTCAGGGGTCTTAGAACCGCAGCAGAATTATAGTAGAGTAGTGAATCGTAGGGCATCTTACCCGAGAAAATTTTTAAATATATTACCTCACCGTCATTCTCGGATGCAAATTCCTTGGAAAATTTATCTATATTTGTGTCTTTCAACTCCTCGGGGCAAACAACATATCTTATTTCTCCTCTTTTCATCATATCCGCGTATTTTTTCAGCTCGCTTCCCTGAACGAACGAGTTGGGTTCTTTTAGAAGTGTGCCCTTTACATTCATTCTCATCGTCTCCGCCATGTAGGCAACGCCCGGAACAGCCACTATACACGATGATTGTTCCAGGGATTCGTTGATGTATTCCCAAGCGCTCAGTACCCTTTCCCTGAACGATTTGTATGCTTCTTCGTAATAGTCTTTATGTTCGGGATCAACGAATTTCATCTTTTCTGATACCGCCCTTCCTATCGCTAAGGCATTGGATGGATACAGCCAGTAACCGTGGAAGTTTTTCTCGCCAAAACCCGGAAGGGAATGGAATTCCGCCCCGTAGAATGCATAATCTTCAAAATCCAAGTAGTTTTTGTCGGGGAACGCCTCTCTTATCTCCCTTTCTATTCCTAAATTCTCCGAATTCGCGAGAATTATCAAATCTGCTTTCTCTATCTTATCGTAATCCTCGGATGTTAGCGAATAGGAATGAGGGTCTGAACCCTCCGGAATTATAACATCCATACTTGCATACTCCCCACAGATCTCCTCCACTATTGATTTTAAACTACCTATACTTACCACTATGTTTATCTTCCCCTGCGGAATAGGAATTACCGAAAGGAGAAGAAATGCGGTAACGATTGCGACGAATCTCATCTCCGTTACCTCCTGGCTAACGGCGTTAGATAATGGCTAACGGTATATAAAGGTTCCTTCCCAAAAACAATTTTTAAAAGCATTCCTATAAAAATAGCCAAAAATTTTTTATGCAAGGTATCGGATATGGTAGTTGCTTATGTGGAGGTACCACATATGAAAGCATGGGAAAAATTTGCAATAGTAGGGATAGCATTAATAGTTTCATCTTTCATCGCTCCGACGAACTATACAACCATCACTATGGCTAATGATGCGAATAACGGATTTGATGAAAGAGCATATATCCCGCACGGAACAATAAGGATAAACAGCGATTCTGAATTTGCCCAGATCGCGCAGCAGGAAGGTTGGCCGGGTGATGGAAGCGAAAATGATCCGTATATAATTGAAGGATACGAGATTGACGCGCAGGGCGAGGGAAACTGCATTTACATAGGAAACACAACTGTGCATTTCATAATCAGAAACTGCTACCTGCATAATGCCTCTTGGCAATCATCACCATACTTTGTGGGGGCAGGAATCACACTTTATAATGTCATCAACGGAATTATAGAAAACAATACTTGCAGCGGCAATGATGATGGCATCCATCTCCTTTCCTCAAGCAACAACACAATTTCTAACAATATCTGCCATAATAATAGCGACGGTGTTTATCTGGATTCTTCAAGCAGAAACACAATTTCCAACAATAATTGCACAAATAATAGTGATAATGGCATTGAACTGTATTATTCAAATAATAACACGATTTCCACCAATATCTGCGATAATGATTACGATGGTATATATCTGGATTATTCAAGTAACAACACGATTTCCAATAATACTTGCAACAATAATAATTATGTTGGTATCTATCTGTACTCTTCAAGTAATAACATGATTTTCAACAATACCTGCACCAGTAATAGTGATGGCATTAGGCTCTCTTATTCATCAAGTAATAATTTAATTACCAACAATAATTGCAATAGCAATAGTGACGGTATTTATCTGTATTATTCAAGCAACAATTCAATTGCCAACAATATCTGTACCAATAATAATTACGATGGCATCTATCTGTATTATTCAAACAGCACCACGATTGACAACAATACTTGCAACAATAATAATTATAGTGCCGTCCGTCTACATTCTTCAAATAACAACACAATTGCCAAGAATAATTGCAGCAATAATAATAGGTTTGGCATTTATCTTGACTCTTCAAACTGCAACATAATTGCCAACAATACTTGTACCAATAATGATTATAGTGGCATTCGTCTATATTACTCAAATAACAATTTAATTGCCAACAATACCTGCAGTAATAATAGTGATGATGGCGTCCGTCTATATTCCTCAAGTAACAATACGATTTCTAACAATATCTGCAGTTATAATAATGATGATGGCATTCCTCTGTCTCTCTCAAACAACAATTTAATTGTAGATAATCTGCTTTACAAAAACGCAAATTATGGCATTTGCATATATTCTGGTGGATACAACAGAATCTACAATAATTCATTCTATTACAACCACGGCTCTGGAGATACATTCAATTCCTCACATGTTCAGGCGTATGATGGAGGAACAAATAACTCTTGGAATTCATCTTGGGGCGTAGGAAATTACTGGCACGACTGGGCGAACAATAACAATACCAATGATCAGAATAATGATGGAATTATTGACTGGCCATATCCCATAGATGGCTCCGCCAATGCAAAAGATTACTATCCTCTCGCAAATCCAACAGTTGTGCCAGAATTACCAATGTTCAGTTGGATATTGATTCTTCTGGCAATCTTTGCAATAGTTTATTTGGGAACAGGGAAGAAGAACCTTGCGAAGTCTCCATAGGTAATTCTCTACTTTTTATTTGGTTCTGAGAAACTACCAGAATAATTTTCCTCCTGTTTTTCAACCTTCGGGTTGTGTTTTCTGTATATATAATATGCGCCTACTCCTCCGAGCATCACGACAAGCATCATCACGGTAATTATTGCTCTATTCTGTTCTGCCTCCTGCACCTTGCTCATCATGTTATTAAAGAGCATATTCTCAGAGTTTGAATCTCCTATTACATAAGCGTAGCCCGAGGGTACATAAAGCTCGCAGGAGTCAGATGACTTCTCGTATATTAGCTTCCTTTCTTTTATCTCATTACCAGAATGCACAACGAGGTAAACACTTACATTGTCTTCCACCTCCACAAGGAGGAACGAATCAGAAAGTTCAAAACTTTTTATGCCTTGGTAGTTACCACCTTCGTACATCTCAATACTGTATACTCCATCTTTTCTGTATACCAATAGTCTCGTATTTCCGATCTGAACCACGTCCCTTGTACCTTTGCTTTTGCTTTTTGGCTTATAAGGTATCTCGGCCATGGCTGCCTTACCTTCGGATAGGTGTATTTTTGAGGAGCCTATAGGCTCTGTCATAACGGTGAGATAGTGATCTATGGCAGTTACCGCAATAATGACAGTGATGATTATAGCAATTGCCAATAAAATCCTCTTTTTATCACTCTTCATCGCAACCCCAAAAATTCTTAATATATATTTTTTATCTACATTGTTCGGGCATGTCCAAAATTGAGCCAAGAAATATTTAGCGATTAGTTCCCCTCCAAAAATTTTTTAACTTCGTTTTGCTATTTCTCTTTCATGCCGTTTACGAAGGTAAAGTGGGTACAGTTGCCCCGGGAGATATACGGTGGTCATAGAGTTATTGAAAAAATCGGTGAGATGTGCTCCCGTCTCGGGTTGAGGGGAATAGCGGGAATGGTAACCGGTGCGAAGACATACTCCGTGGCAGGCAAAACCGTTGAGGAAATACTCTCCGAAAAATATGAAGTTCAGAACATAACCGTCGGGCAAGCGAGCAAGGAGAATCTGGATAAGGTTAAGGATTTTCTGATGGAAATAAGAGCAAATTTTGTTGTGGGGGTGGGTGGTGGAAGCAAGATAGACTTGGCAAAAAAGGCATCATACGATTTGGGAATTCCCTTCATAAGTGTTCCAACCACAGCAAGTCATGACGGAATAGCGAGTCCGAGAGCTACGATAAAAAACGATGATGGTATATCACTATCCCTCAACGCCGCAATGCCTGTTGGAATCGTGGCAGATACCTCCGTGATACTCACCGCCCCCTACCGTTATTTAGCGGCTGGTGTAGGGGATTTAGTGGGAAACACAACTGCCATCAGGGACTGGGAACTCGCCCACAAATTGAGAAATGAAGATTTTAGTTCCTCCGCATATGAACTATCAAAATACGCTGCCCAAAGCGTCATATCCTCCGTAGATTATATAAAGCCTGGAATTGAAGACTCCGTATGGATGGTCCTCAAGCCGCTCATAGTTTCCGGAATGGCGATGAGCATAGCAGGTACATCCCGTCCCGCAAGTGGCTCGGAACATCTTTTCGCGCATGCCCTTGAGCACCTCGCACCCGGAAAGGCGCTCCACGGCGAATTGGTTGGTTTAGGCACGATAATGATGATGTACCTCCATGGCGGGGACTGGAGGAAAATTAGGTCAGTTCTGCGTAAAGTAGGAGCCCCCGTAACGGCGAAGCAGATAGGCGTGGATGAGGATCTGATAATAGAGGCCCTTCTAATGGCTCATAAGGTAAGGGATAGATACACCATACTTGGAGAAAGTGGTCTCACGCGAGAGGCCGCGGAAAAACTCGTTAGGGTCACGGAGGTGGTGTAATTGGATGTTACGCTTGTGCCTCTGGAATTTGCGAAGGAAGGGGTAGAATTTCAGTATCTTGGTCCTTCGCAGGAGTGTAGAGAGTGCAAACTGAAAAATGTTTGTCTTCGGCTGGAAGAGGGAAAGTGGTATAGAGTTGTGGGAATAAGAGGAAATGAGCATGAGTGCAAGATACACAATAACGGAAAGGTCATAGCAGTGGAGGTTGAAGAAATTCCGGCAAAGATAGTATTACCAAGAAAGATGGCGATAGAGGGCTCCACCGTTCAATACTCTCCCGTGAAATGCAGGAATAAAGGATGCGTTTACTACGAGTACTGCCACCCGTACAGGCTCAGAGGCGAGACGAAAATAAAAATAGAGAAGGTATTGGAGGAAATAGATTGTCCTCTGAACATAGGGGAATTTTCGCTGGTCCTTGCGAGATGGTAATATGTCTCTTCAACTTGGCATAATCGGAAAACCGAATGTGGGAAAGAGCACATTTTTCACCGCCCTAACGATGCACGAGATAGAAATAGCGTCTTATCCCTTTACAACAATCAATCCGAATGTGGGCGTGGGATATGTCAGAAATCCCTGTCCGCATACAATACTCGGGAAAGAATGCAATCCCAGAAACTCCATATGTATGAAAGGGATAAGATTCGTTCCCGTGGAAGTAATAGATGTGGCTGGCTTGGTTCCCGGTGCCCATGAAGGCAGGGGTCTCGGGAACAAGTTTCTGGACGATCTTCGCCAAGCCCATGGATTCATTTTGGTAATAGATGCTTCGGGTAGCACGGATTCCGAGGGAAATATAGGAAAGGTTGGAGAGTTTGACCCTACAGAGGATATAAAATTCGTGAGAGAGGAGATAGTGGAGTGGTTCAAATCAATCATAGGCAAAAACTGGCATCGCTTGGCGAGAAGGGTGGAAACGGAGCACGGCGATATAGCAAAGGTTCTCGCTGAAATTTTGTCCGGTGTGGGCATAAAGTACCATGAGATAAAGGCCGTGCTAAGGGATTTTGACGAAAAACCAACGAAGTGGAGCGAGGAAGACCTCAAAGAAATAAGCAGGAGACTTCTGGATATCGCAAAGCCCATGGTTGTTGCGGCGAATAAGGCAGACCAGGCCCCAGAGGATTTGCTGAAAAAACTCATAGGCATGGAGGATTTTAAAGTAATACCTTGCAGCGCTCTTTACGAGTATACATTAAAGAAGGCGAGTATGAACGGATACATAGAGTACATTCCGGGAAGCGATGATTTCAAAATTTTGAAGGAACTCAACGAAAAGCAGAGAAAGGCCCTTGAGAGAATAAGAGAGTTCATGCAGAGATTCGGAGGCACGGGAGTGCAGAAGATACTTGAGGAAATGGTTTTCAACTCTCTGGGATATATAATAGTTTATCCGGTGGAGGACGAGAACCGCTGGTGCGACAAGGATGGTAATGTACTTCCAGATGCGTATTTGATGCCGCCCGGGTCCACGGCGCTTGACCTGGCTTATAGAGTTCACACTGAAATAGGCGAGAAATTCGTAAGGGCAATAGATGCGAAAACGAAGAAAATACTGGGCAGAGATTATGTCCTACGCATGGGTGATGTTATAAAAATAGTGGCTCACAGATGATTTTTTAGACAGTATGATGCACAGGCAAAAATTATAAACCTTTTATTCCATTCTCTCTCCAATGTATGTGGTAGTTGTAGGCGGAGGAAGAGTAGGTGAACATCTCGTTGATTTGCTCATCAAGGACGGGCACAGCGTTGTGATAATAGAGAAAGACCCTTTGAGGGCAAAGTATCTCGCGGAGACCTACGATGTTTTGGTAATAAATGGAGATGGCGCGGAGGCAAAATTTCTGGAGGATGCAAACATAAGAAGAGCAGATGCGCTCGTGGCTGCGAGCGGCAATGATCACACTAATCTCGTTGCCTGTCAGTTGGCAAAAAATACATATTCGGTTAAAAGGGTAGTTGCTAGGGTTTCCAACCCTGTAAACAAGCCCCTCTACGAAAAATTGGGTGTGGATATGGTTGTGAGCACGACGGAAACTGCCGCGTATGCCCTCTTCGGCGGAGTAAAGGGTTATACAGGTCTTATGGTTCTTGGCGGTGTAGCGCAGGTGGTTGAAATAGCCATAACTCAGGAATCTCCCGTTGCAAAACTTCCGCTGAGCGAAATTCACCTACCTTGGGGGAGTTTCATAGTTGGCATCTATAAAAAAGGTGAACTATATCAGCCGAGGGAGGATTTAATCCTGGAGCCGGGAGACCATGTTCTTCTCCTACTAAAAATAGGTCTGGATCACAAACTCCAGAGGATTTTCTTCGGGAGGAAAGTTGAATAATGAGCGATTGGAAGATAATATACTACTATACCGCAAAAATGGTTTCGCTTCTTCCGTTTTTCTTACTCATATGTGCAATTATCGCTCTCATTATTGATTATAATCCTCCGCTCGTCCTATCGTTTGTTTTTCCCGCTTTCTGGGCTCTCTGCATGTGGGTTCCTGTAATGAAAAAAGAAGAATATGAAAGCGCTGATATAAGGATAAGACACGCCTTTGTCATAGCTGCTTTAAGTTGGCTTTTTATGTCCTTTCTCGGAGCCATGCCATTTTTCCTCTCAGGATATCTGGATATACTCTCCGCATGGTTTGAGAGCATGTCAGGTTTTACCGCCACAGGCCTCACGATGTTTTCAGATGTTGAATCGCTTCCCAAAAGCATACTGCTGTGGAGGTCCATAACCCAGTGGGTTGGAGGTGTGGGAATAGTAGTTCTATTCCTATCGGTTATGATGAGGAGAAGCAAGATATTTCAATCATTGTACATGGCGGAGGGAAGAACAGACAAGATAGTTCCGTCAATAGTGGGAACAACGCGAAGAATATGGTTGATTTATTCTCTTTACACACTTCTGGCATTCATCACCTTCTTCTATCTTGGTATGCCTGCGTTTGATGCCATAAATGTGGCTATGACCGCTTTGGCTACCGGAGGTTTTGCTGTAACGAACAACAGTATAGCAGCGTATTCTTCCGTAATTGCGGTAGCAGTGATTCCTTTTATGATTCTGGGCGGTTTGTCGTTCGCGGCACATATGGCTCTGTTCCGCGGAAGAGTAAGAGATTTCTTCTCCGTTGAAACCATAGCGATGTTCGTAATAATAGCTTTCTCAATGATTTTTCTTGTTCCGTATATAATCGTAACAAATGGATATTCCGCAAACGATGCACTCCTCCACGGAAGTTTTCAGGCTGTATCCGCACTAACCGGGACGGGATTCAGCACCGTTGACCTATCAACCTGGAGCGATTATTCTAAAATGTATCTGACTATTCTTATGATTTTTGGCGGCGCTTATGGGTCCACATCCTCAGCCCTGAAACTCGTTAGAATAGTAGTTCTTTTCTACGGTATTCTGTGGTATATCAAAAGGAGGGTTTATCCCGAGAGTGCTGTTATACCGTTCAAGGTTGGAGGCAGAGTTTACGATGATTCCGAAATAAGGGATGTCGCAATTTATACGACCGCATACATAGGTCTTCTCATAATTGGTGCGATGGCATTTATGGTATGCGGATATTCGGCAAGCGACTCATTTTTTGAGGTGGCGAGCGCGGAGGGTAATGTGGGTCTGAGCGTTGGAATAACAAGCATAACCATGCCCTTCTATCTTAAATTTTTACTTATAATTGAGATGTGGATGGGTCGCTTGGAAATATTCCCCATATTAGTTCTACTGTTCTCCCCCTTTTTCAAGTATAACAGAGAGCGTAGAAAGGGTAGAAATGTGCCCCGGATGTAACATCATCCCTCATTTCCTCGGGATGACTGACCCTTCCGGGGCTGTGTGTGGTTCCTCTGACCCTTCGCTCATCGTGTGGCGACTCACCACACTCACGCGGGGGCCCATGCGGAACCACCGATTATTCTTTATTGAAAACTGATATAAAAAGGCATCGGACTTTTCTTGCGAAAATTTATATACTGTGGCCCACTATGTATATTGACACGAATGTTTGTGAATCGTGAGAAAGAACTGGATAAAATAACGAAAATGATTGATGATGTATCCGAAGGGCGGGGGCATGTCCTATGGATTGAAGGAGCCGAAGGCATAGGAAAAAGCGCGCTTTTAGAAGAAGTAAGAAAAATCTGTCTTTTTAAGGGTTTTATTGTTCTGTACGGGAAATGCTTAGAGGAAGTGAGGCGACCGTATTACGGCATAGCGGAAGCGTTGAAATATGGGAACCTTGAGTATCTGGTTCATCCGGAACATTCGGAAATAATTGCAATATATATAATTTACCATAAAAAAGGGCTTCTAATGGCCAAGCGTGAAAAAAGGGAGATGCCCGATGCCGACATATTCGCATCTGTGTTTAATGCTGTTCAAAAATTCGTTGATGATTCCCTGAGAATGATTGATTCAACAGCAAAATCTGTGGAGGGTTATCTTGATGTTCTCGGTTATGGTGAATATCGCATACTGGTTCTCAGGGGAAAATATGTAGACATAATACTTGTGGTAACTGGGAGGGAAAGTGAGAGACTGAAGTACGATTTGCTCGTGGAGCTCAACGCCTATGAAGAATCCCATGAAAAAAAATTAAGAATGTGGAAGGGAGAGAATATAGATACGGATGAACTTCTTCAGAATATAGAGATGCTCGTATCCAGAGATAAGGCTATTTCAACAGAAGTGGATGTGGAAAATATTATGAAAGGTTTACATAACCTTTCTTTGGATAGACCGATAGCCATTTTGGTGGACGACCTGCAATGGGCAGATGTGGAGACCCTCAACACGCTACGATATTTGGTAAGAACATTAAAAAAATACAGGGTTCTCTTTATTTTTTCAAGCAGACCTATAAGAGGGGCTTCACGCATCTTACGCCATTCCTATACTCTGTTTGAGAGAGATTCTCTTATAGAAGAGAGAATGGAACTGTCAAATTTTTCGGAAAAAGATACTGAAAAAATGGTTAAAAAATACTATTATCCCAATACATTCCCCAACAGATTCTACTCTTTTCTGCACAGAGAAAGCGGGGGAGTCCCCCTTTACATAGTGGAGATGCTTAAAACTCTAGAAGCCGATAAAACCATAGAGAGATTCAGAGGTGCTTGGCATTTGGTGGGCGATGTAGAATCATATTCCTTCGCGGGTAAACTCCGCTCAATACTGAATGTCAGGTTGGAAGGTTTAAGCGCGTTTGAACGCAGTGTAATTGAGGTTGCTGCCGTTGAAGGAGAGGTGTTCCATACGGAAATTCTCATGGAAATCTTGGATGAAGAAAAACTCAAGATTCTGCGCGCATTACACGAACTTGAATTATTCTATCGTCTTATAAAAAAAGAGAATAACCATTACAAATTCGTTCACAAACTCCTCAGGGATTTGATTTACGAGGATTTGGATCCGGAACTTAGGAGAGAGTATCACAGAGCCATAGCAGAAGCTCTTCTGAATATGCCGGGAAAAAACAACCTTTACGATATAGCTGGGCATTTCTACATGGCAGGCGACGATAGAGCGTTGGAGTATGTAGAAAAAGCTGCACATTACTGCGCGGAAAAGGGCTTTCACGCTCTCGCGGAAGAGCTGTTTATGCAGGCGTATGAACTGAAAAACGATTTGAACTTTCTCGTGGATGCCGCTGAGCAGGCATCATGCGCAGGGATGGTGGCGGATGCGGTTCGTATCTACGAGAAAATTCTTAAGATAAAGAACAACGACGAGATAAAAAGAAGATATGCATATGCCGTATCAGAAACTGGTGATTTCAAAAAAGCGGAAGAAATAGCAATTGAAAGCATAGTCGGTATGGAAGGTATGGAGAAAGCCAGAATGCACGGAGTTCTGGGAAGAATATATGCTCTCACAGGCAGATGCGAGGATGCCATACCGCATCTTAAAGAATACATAAAATATGCAAAAATGGACAACCACATCCGAGACCTATCGGAAGGTTACCGAAATCTCGGAATAGCATACTCAAACCTGAACAGACTTGAGGAAGCCGAGAAATGCTATATTCTTGCACTGGAATACGCTGAGAAGCTCGGTGATTCATCCCTCATATCCTCAGCAGTTCTGGATTTAGGCACCGTTTATAGTGATGAGGGATATGAGAACAAAGCCGTAGAACTATACAAACTATCAATGGAGATCTCGGAGGCGGATCGCGATAAGCACGGGGTTAGCGTTGCTATGATAGACATAGGTTTAGCATATATGGCTATGGGGATGCTTGAAGAAGCCCTAGAAACTTTTCTAAAATGTCTTGATATAAAAGAAGAAATAGGTGATCAGGTAGGTTTATCCTGGACCCATTGCGGTTTGGCGGAGGTTTATGAGAGAATGTTAGAACCAAAGAGGGCGAGAGAACACTACGAAATCTCTCTACAACTCAGAGAGATGTTAGGAGATGCTCTCGGAGCTGCTACAACTCATATAAATATCGCAAGATTAAAGTGGCTATTGAATAAAAAAGAGGAGGCAGAAGTTCACCTGAACAGAGCAGAAGTGCTTCTGAAAAACATAAGTAAAAACACGGATCTAATAGATATCGTGTTGGAGAGGGCAAAAATTTATTTTTTGAGCGGAGAGATACACACATGCCTTAATATTCTCAACGAACCAGCGACGGAGGGAGGAAGATATATGAAATATGAATGTATGCTTTTGGCCGATATGGAATTGAAGGAAATTCCACCTGCGCCTACGGATAAGAGTTTGATGGCGCAATACCACAGAATTCTTTTCTTGATCTCTCACAACGACGATGAACTTGAACTTGCCATAGAGTGCGATAAATCACCACTGAACAGAGCCATATGCTCTCTTTATAAGAAATTCTTTTTAGATGAAGATGATAAGTATTTTGATGAATTCTCGGCGGTCTATCCAGCCATACTTTCCCTTCGCTACTACTTAGAGAAAACAAGAGCATAAAGTTATTATTTATCTGCGGAAATTACCCCATATGTTAAGGATAGAAAACGGTCTGATACTTTCTGCGGATATAAACAACAGAGAAAAACTTTTGCAAATTCTGAATGAAATCGGCGACCTTATAGATGGCGTGAAACTCGGATATATACCCCTACTTTCCATAAGGGATTGTATAGAGGTAGTTTCCGAAAAAACCTATGTTCTGGCTGATATAAAAATTGCTGATATACCTGCTACGAACGAAAGAGTGTGTAAAATATTGAAAGAGAGGGGCTGTAAGGGAATAACCGCACACCCCTTTGTAGGCGAAGATTCTCTGAAAGCCTGCGTTAATGCTGGACTGGATGTTTTTAGCGTGGTGGATATGACCCACAGTGGAGCGGAAAGATTCCTCACACCCGTAAGGGATAAACTAGCATCCTTAAGCGCGTCCTTAGGTGTTAGAGGTTTTATTGTACCTGCCACAAGAACAGAAACCGTAAGAATTCTAAGAGAAAAATATCCAGAGTTGATATTCCTATCTCCCGGCATAGGTGTGCAGGGAGGAAGCGCATATGAGGTTGCCAAACTGGGCGTTGATGCGGTTATAGTAGGAAGATGCATAATAAATTCTAAAAATCCCAGAAAGATTGCGGAAGATATAATTGACGATTTTCGCGAGGGTAAATCTAATATA
>CAYVVU010000021.1:4322-21263 GCA_964455305.1 uncultured Thermoplasmata archaeon | reverse complement strand
ATGTGTCAGGATACGGGTATACAGACATTTTTCGTCGTAGCGGGATACGATTTCCCCCATCTCAAAGAAGTTCCTAAAATAATAGAGAACGCCGTGATCAGAGCGACGAAGGAAGTTCCTCTGCGTCCGAACACGGTGCATCCTTTCTTGGAAAAGAATCCGGGAAACAATACCGGAAGATTCATTCCTTACATAAACTGGAGTTTCGTTGAAGGCAGCGAACTTAAAATATACTGCCTTCCGAAGGGAGGCGGAAGTGAAAATATGTGTACATTAGCCATGCTCCCTCCCGGAAAGGGCCTGAAAGGCATAAAGGAGTTTGTTGTGGAGCATGTTTACAAAATGGGCGGAAAACCCTGTCCTCCTACGATTCTGGGAATCGGAATTGGGGGAGGAGCGGATATAGCGATGAGTTTGGGCAAAAAAGCCATACTTAGAAAACTTGGCGAAAGACACCCGGAAGATTTCGTGGCAAAATTGGAGTTGGAGATTCTGGAGGCGGTGAACAAACTGGGCATAGGACCTATGGGCTTGGGAGGAGACACCACAGTGCTTGATGTTCATATAGAATATGCGCATCGCCATCCGGCATCCCTTCCCGTGGGTATAGTTGTTCAGTGCTGGGCGGATAGGAGAGCGGTGGTTAAAGTTCGCGAGGATGGTGATGTGGAGGTGGTGCAATGAACATAACTTTACCTATATCCGAGGAAGAGGTAAGGAAACTGCGAGCGGGGGATGTGATTTATATTACAGGAAAGATATTTTTGGCAAGGGATGCAGCCCACAAAAAACTATTATCGCTAAGCGATGACCAGATACCCATAAACCCGAAAGAGATGGCCATGTACCACTGCGGCCCCGTGGTAAAAAAAGTTGGAGAGGAGTGGAAAGTGGTTTCCGCTGGCCCCACTACTTCCGCAAGAATGGAGATATTTGAGTACGAATTCATAAAAAGATTCCGCGTTCCGATAATAATAGGCAAGGGAGGTATGGGTGAGCGTACACAAAAAGCGCTTATGGAGTTCGGAGCAGTTTACACTGCATACACCGGTGGAGCGGGAGCTTTGGCAGCGAAGGCCATAAAGAGAGTAGTGGATGTGTTTTTCCTTGAGGAACTTGGAATGCCCGAAGCCGTCTGGGTTTTTGAGGTGGAGAATTTTGGCCCGCTGACTGTGGCGATGGATTCTCACGGAAACAATCTTTACAGGGATGTACAGAACAAAGCGGCCAAAAGAAAGGAGGAAATAGTTACCTCCTTCTGAACTCCTCATATTTTTCCCTGAACCCCTTCGCGACGGAACTTCTTCCAATTATTGAAAATATTTTTGCGAAAATTTCGTAGATAGAGAAGAAAATCGCCGCCAAAATAAATCTGACTCTTTTGCTGAAAAATGCGAGCAACATAATTATTCCAACAGAGGCAAGAATAGTCGCAAGAATAAGAACCACGGGAATTCCCCTGTAGGGCGTTCTGACTGTAAATTTGATGGAATTATCCGTTTCGTCGTGCTCCCTTAGAACATTTTCATAGTCGGCTACTATCTCTATATTATTTACTCCCTCCACCAAACTCAGATTCATGCTTATGTTCCTTTTGGATAGAGAAGGAAGTATTGATACGAATGTATCGTTGACAAGTTTTCCGTTTACGAACACACCGATCTTGAAGTTCTGAGCAGCCAATTCCCCGCTATTTTCCAAAGTTATGTTTAAAACTGCCGAGTAGTTTTTTACGGAAATGCTGTAATTAACGATAACCAAGTCGGGCAATGGTTCTACGACGGTTACATTTCTGGAGATGTTCATATTTTTGAAAGAAATGTACGGTTGTGGAACGAATTCCGCCGTTATGGTCACATTTCCCACGGTTTTCGGAAGCCAGAGAATTTTGGCATAAGCGTAACTTCTCGCACCTATGCTCATATTCAAGAATCCTATTATTTTCAGCGTATCGTTTCTCCTCTCTGTGAAAACCACACCCAAATCGTTGCAAGAGGAATTTCCGTAGTTTCTGAGTTTTACATAAATCCATACACTTTCGTTTAGATAAGCCTTTTCTTGAGAAATCTCCAAACTGTTGTTTACGAAAGAAATTACAGGTATTGAGGGCTCCACCCATATTAATTTTCTTACTTCTTGACCGCCAACCAAAACACTTACATTGTGCCAGCCACGACGCGCAAGCCATACTCCATTTATTAGTTTAGATGATTTCGGTAAAATGCTCAGCGAGAAATTTCCTATGAATTCATCGTCCACTTTGAGGGAAGCATTCACAAAGGTTTCAATATCTCCGACATTCCAAATTCTGCCGTAAATGGTGAGAAAAGTTCCCTCAACGGGATGCGAAGAGGAAAGGAATATGTCGGCTGGAGTCAAAACTATGTTGGCGCTGTTTGTATAAACTTTTATGTTAAGATGTGCAAGATTATCGTCCTCGTTCGTTTCGTTGTAAATATTGTTATAATCCGCGTAAACATATATTGTGTGGTTTTCTCCGCTTAGGTTTGTGTAGCAGGTCACGCTAAACGATACATTGAGAGATTGCCGTGATATGAGGGGAGGGAGTTCAAATATTCTAACGATCTGAAAATCGTAAAGGACCGCGAGAGTTACATGGCTAAGGGTGTAGTTTGAATCGTTGAATATTACCGTATACATAGTTATCGTCTCGCCGTAATATGCCGCGGAAACATCGGAATATACGCCCTTTACAGCAATGTTACAGTTGAAGTTTGAAGGATAAACTGTGAAATTCCTTCCAAAATAGTTATTCTCTTCGTTTTCCTCATCTATTTGATCGGGATAATCTATCACCGCCTCTATCCTATGCTCCCCCTCCTGAAACGAGCGAACGAAAAATATGTAATAGGAAGAATTTTCTGCAATATAGGGCACAGTTTTTACTTCCACAACGACATCATCAATATATACGGCGACATCAACCCCGTAAACGCTAGAATTCCTTGCTTCTATGTATATGTAAAAAGTAGTTTTTTGCCCTGCCAGAATTACTTGCTGAGATGATTGTATGTCAGATATGTATAAATCGGGTTTTTTCCGCGGTTCAATGTATATTTGGGTATAGGCGGAGTTGTCTCCCTCGTTCTCCTCAGTTATATTGTTTAGGTAATCCACAACCACCGTGATATTGTGTATTCCCTCTTCTTCAAGATATACCGTGAAAAATATCTTGCCACTACCATCAATGTGCGGTATTTTTTTAACGAATAGTACAGAGAAATCATAGTATAGGGCTATATCCACATTGTAATATGCTTGAGTTGATGATAGATTTACCCATACCGTTATTTCCTCCCCAACCACAGGGTGTGAATTGGATAGATTCATATTCAAAACTTCTATATTTCCGAGATTCTCCGCGCGTTCGTTAGGAATATAGATTGCTGCGATAATAAAAATTAATAATAAAATTGCTGTTTTCCTCATTTCTCTACACTCACTATGGCCTCGCCTACCTCTTCCACAGCTTTGACCAGAAGTTTTCTCCTCTCCTTCTTTATAAGTTCCTTGGCTATGTTCAAATCGTAGTCCACTTCGCGATGAGGCATGGAGAAATGGAAGAGGTGCAATCTAAAAAGATACTTGTAGCTTCCTGCGGTTTCTTTTATATCCACAGTTTCAAATCTCGGCTTCGCTACGGAGTATTTCTTTTCGTACTCGCGGAGCTCTTTGAGCGCTTGTATAGGCAGAAGAGCGAACCTAACAACTTTCTCCTCGCCTGCATCCAGTTTATCTATCACAAAATTTTCATCGTAAACTCCGAAACCCTGTGGAATTGAAGGAGAGACGATAACATTCTCAAGCGGATAGTTCCTGAGGTTCTTCACCCTCACTTCATCAACCGCCCCTATACCCCTGCTGTAAATTATATGCCTTATATCCACATCCTCTCCGGGAATCAGGGGATTTTCATCCTCTTTCCCTTTCAAATCCTCGGCCCTTATGTTTGTCCGGAATTCCGTCCATACCTCCTCGTAAGGTCTTATGGGGCCTATTTTTTTAGTCATTCCTGCGCCGAATTCTCCGAAGGGAGTGAGGACGAAAGGATTTATTGTATCTCCAGAAACATTTTTTATGCCTAGGGAATAGACAAGAGTGTTCGCTGAAAATTTGGGCACCGCGGTTATCCTCACGCCATAATGAGATAGGAGAAGGTCCGATAGAATATGCTCTGTTTTTGTCGGGGAGTACTTTTTCTTCAATTCTGGGGGTTCTCCTCTGGCTACCGAAGATTTAAATATGTTGTAAAGTGTTTCTTCGTCTCTGGTTTTTTCGTAATATCTTCTGAAGTATCTTTCCGCCTCCACATACTCACCCATTCTGTAGTAAGCGCATCCGAGATTGAAATCTTTGAGTTCCGCGTTTATTCTTTTGAGGATATCCGCCGCCTCCTGATATCTACCCGAAAGTATTAGAGCAACCGCTTTATTATTCCATACTTTTTCGTCTCCGCGATCGTGGAATAGCGCTACATCAAAGCATCGCAGAGCATCCTCGTACTTGCCTTTGAGTGAGAGAAGTATTCCTTTGAGGTTCCAATAGGAAGATTCCTTGGGATTCTGCTTTATAGCCTCGTTTATTAGTTTTAGAGCATCATCGTAATTTCCAGCGGAATATTCTATATACGCCAGATTGTACATAACGCTATCATCTTTTTTGTGCTTTATATATTCATAATAGTTCTTCTTGCTCTCTTCAAGCATGTTCATTTTGAGATATGCGTATGCTCTGAGCAGAAGAGAATTTTTAATTGATACGGATGTAAGAAGTTCGGAGGCACTCTTGTACATTCCCAGATGCGTAAGTAAAACGGCACGGTTGAAAACTATCATCTCCCTTATCTCTTTATCCTTGCACAGTTCCTCCGCCATATTGAATTTTTGTAGAGCTTCACTGTAATTTTTGCACTTCGCCATATATATGGCTACGGCGTTCCAGTAGAGATAATCCTTGGTATGCGTTTCTTCCATAGTACGAATCCTTTTTTCAACTTCATCTTTCTCATCCAAGATTATCAGGGAATTTAGAATGTTAATATCATCATGCATAGATGCTTCCAATTCCTCGGCACCTCGGGCAAAATTTCCCACGCATATATTTGCTATACCCATATTGTTCATTATGACATCATCGGGAACATAATTTCTTGGTTTTCTTAGCGCTTCGGAATAAATGGATATAGCTCTTTTAACAGAATCGTTATCAATTTCGTAAGGATATTCTGCGATTTCCTTTCCGAAGATTTTGTGCATTATACAGTCTCCGAGATAAGCCAAGGAATCTCCGTTTTGAAGGTTTTCAAGAATCTGATACGCATCGCCTATTTCTCCTATCTTTGCGTTACACAACGCTTTCAAAAGTTTGGCTTTATCGGTCTCAATATACTCCAGAATTTTGAGAGCGCGGGAGTAATCTCCCCTCTGAATGTATATCTTCGCCAACTCCTCCCTTATTTCACTGTAAGGATAGTTCTTTTCCTCCGCTATTCTGAGAGATTTTATGGCATTTTCGTAATCCCCAGCGAGCGATAAAGCCACACCATAAAGGAACCATGCCTCGCCATCCCCTATCTCTCTCACGCTTTTTTCACCGAATTCCAGAGCATTTTTGACATCTCCCGTCAGAGAGGACAAACGGGATATTTCCTTGTATAGGGTCTTATTTTCCCTGCATTTCATATACATTTCCTTTGCCCTGTCATACATACCCTTGGCAAGGTATATTCTACCCATAAGCAGATAACCATCCTCGCTTTCCTCAATTTCAAGTGAGGTTTTTGCATATTTTTCAGCATCGTCAATATTACCCATTTTGAGATTCAGAACTCCCAACTTTCTCAGTATTTCGGCGGAGAATTCATAATTCTTTATATCTTCATAGAGTTTCACCGCTTCTCTATACATCTTCATCTCTTCGTAAATTTCCGCCAGTTTCTTCATAATCTCTATGTCCGCGCCCTTCTTCAACATATTTTCATAAAGTTCCCTCAGCTTTTCCTTATCACCCATCCGTCTGAGTATTCTTTCTGCCCGTTCGTAACTTTCCTCATCTCCGCATCTTATATACATTTCGGCCGCTTTACTATAATCGTTAAGAATTTCGTATACCTTACCTAAGGATTTCAGAACTTCTTTGTCTTCTCTAATTTTGAGACATTTTTCATAATAATCCTTCGCTCTTAGTGTACGCCCTATCGCCAAATAATTATCGCCGAGTAGTCTGTATACTTCAAAATCTTCCCTCTCCAACCTCCTCAGCAAAGACAGGGATTTTTGATAGTCCCCTTTGAGATAAAGAAGTTTTGCCTTTTCCAGCAGGATATCCTCATCCTCAGATAGTTTGTTCAGAATTTCCAGTCCCTCAGAGTATTTGGCAACTTTCGCGAGGGATTTTGCGGCCCGTAATCCATTTTCTTTATTCGGCATTCTGCTAAAAAGTTCAAGATATATATCCGCCGCTTCACTATAAGAGCCCCAATTCTCAAGTATTTTTCCCCTCATTACCATACTTTCTTCGTCATTTACCTTACTATAAAGGTCAAAAGCCTCGTTGTACATTCCCTCATCAAAGTAAATTTTAGCCAATTTCTTTATTGCACTTGCGTTGCTTTCATCCAAGGCTATGCTTTTGGAGTAGCATTTCTTCGCTTCATCCACAAGCCCCTTCTTCATATAAACATCGCCTTTGATTTCCCATACCTTGGAATCCTCAACTTCCATGCTCAGTATTTCCGAGTATCTTCCTTCCTCATACAGACATCTTGCTACCATCGCCATATTTCCAAGTTTCTCGTAGATTTTTCTGCTCTCTAAGTATCTGCCCGTGCAATATAGAGCCCATGCCTTTTCCTCCATAGCCCTGATACCTTCAAACTCTATATCGCCAATGGATCCAAGTATCTCTAATGCCTCAGAATACATTTTCATTTTGTTTAGGATGTGCGCTTTCAGAAGCAAATATTCCTCTTTTTGAGAGAGCTTTATTAAGTTGTTCACGGAATTAAGCGCTTCCTCAATTTTATTCATTCTGAGAAGAACCATGGTTTTTATCAACCAACCCTCTTCGTAATTCGGCCTTTCTTTTATATACTTATTCACATAGCTTAGGGCTTTCCCGTAATTTCCCAGATTATAGAACAGTTTGGCTCCACTTATGAAAACATTTGGGTCTTTCAGGAAATCGGCGGCTCTGTCAATATACTCTGCAGCTTCCTCCATTTTTCCCATAGATATGTATAGATTTGCAATTTCTCCATAAGCTTCTTTTATGTTCATATCAGCCGCTTTTTTGAGGAGTTTCATGGCTTCATCTTTTTTCCCCAGAGCTATCAGAATCTTGGCTTTAAGCATAATCGTTTCCTCATCCTCCCTAAGTTTTTCAAGAACCTCATAGGCTTCGGAGTATCTCCCTATGCTGTAAAGTATTTCTGCATAAAGCAGTCTGTACTCCTTCTTCTTGGAAAGTGATATCGCTTTTGAAATATTTTCAAGCGCATCCTTTATTTTCCCGAGATTCTTGTATCCCAGAGCCCTAAGGTAATAGCCCTTTGCCGCCTTGCTTCTTTTCTTTGAGAGCCAGTATTCCGCGTACTGTATAAGTTCATCATACCTTCCCATTTTTATCAGGAGCATGTCCCTTCTGTCCTCTATGTCTTCAAGCGTGGGATCGGAGGCAAGTATTTTTCCGTAAGTTTCGTAAAGTTCATTGTAATCTCCCAAATCCTCCAGAATATCCGCCTTCTCAATGAGATAGTTTATATCTTTTGTTATTTCGTATAACTTTTCTAAACATTTAGCTGCATCCTTGAATTTATTCCTTTTTTTGTAATAATTGCAGAGGAACTCCCACGCAACCTTATCCCGCGAATTTTTCATTGTTATGTTCCTGTATATCTCGTATGCTTCTTCCTCATCAATATTACTGTATATTTCCCCAAGAATTTTTAGATTCTCCACACTCTCTTCCTTTTCAACCAATTTTTTGGCATACTCCAGAATTTCCTTGTATTTTCCGAGAGATTTTCCAATTTCCACAGATTTTTTAAGACAATCGGCGTATTCGTCAGCACATTTCAAATAACTCTCATAGGCTTTGTTTTTATCGCCTATACTCTCATAGGCCATACCCGCAATACGATACGCTTCTTTGGAATCAACATCTTTTAATATTCCAATAGATTTTTTAGGATTTTCTTCAAGATACTTTTCAGCGAGCATTATTTTTGCCTTAGTATTTGTGGGGTCAATATTGAGTATTCTGTTGAGTATATCTATTGCATCCTCTCCCTCACTCACCTCCGCTAGGGCGAAGAGGGTCTCAACATCTACTTCATCCGCCATCTTCTCTACGAGTTTCTTTATTAAATCTGCATAGCCGAGTTTTCTGGCGATTCTTATCTTGAGTTTGATAACATCTCTATCCTTTATATCTTTGAGGAGTTCGTACGCCTCTTCTGGATGTTCCTCATATATTATGGATGCCAGATATATCTTCGCCTCCCTATCTTCTGGATTCTCTCGCAGAACATCTCTAAGCAGTATTTCCGCCTCCTCTTTCTTAGTTTCCATAACAACCTTTGCCAGTTCTTTCTTGTAGAGAATGTTCTTTTTGTCCATGGTCAATGCCCTTCTCAGATACTCCTCCGCTTTACCCATATCACCCATCTTTTCATAGGCAATACCACAGAGATAAAATGCATATGGGTCCTCAATATCTTTCAGGTATTCCACGGTCTTCTCAGGGGAGATATCCAGATAATATTCGCCCAGAATCATTCGTGCCTCAACGATATTTGGATTTATTTCAAGAGCTTTCTCCGCATAGTTTTTCTTTTCTTCCCACTTTCCGAGTTTTGCCAGCGCAACATATACTTCGGGGTCATTTGGGTTTATCTTCAGAAGTTTGGAGTATATTTCCTTCGCTTCTTCCGAATTTTCCTTCTCAACGATTTTCGCCTTTATTTTAAGGGCAATAGGATTATTCGGCTCAACAGAAATGATTTTTTCCAGATACTTTTCAACGCCTTCAATACCATGTTCATACATTATTATGCATTTCGCAAGAATAGCGTCGGGTAATTCCTCCTTTTCCAGAACATTATCAACGAGTTTTAACGCACCCTTCACGAAACCCTTCTTCGCCATAACCAATGCTTCAAGCGCTTTTGTCCTTGCGTCATCTCGCGGTAGTTCAACTATTATTTTCTCAACCTCTACTATGTTTTCCAAGAAATAATGACATCTCGCCATTCCGAGGAGAGCATCTCTTTTGTCCTTTCCGTACTTAATGGCCTCACCGTACTCCTCTATCGCCTCCCTGTACTTTCCGGAGATCTCGTAGTACTTACCCTTAATGTAATGAAGGATGTACATATCCTCCTTACTTTTCGCCTTTTTCTCAATTTCCTCAATGAGATCCGCTACTCTCTCTCCCATCCCCATGCTCAAAAATGCAAGAGACGCATAATACAAAATTTTCAAATCTTTACTTTCTTTGTAAAATTTCTCGTATTTTTCAACTATGCTCTCATACTTCTTTACCATCCATAACGATTTGAAAAGACGGGGGTAAAATTTCGCATCCTTCCACTCTTCAATTTTTTTAATGATTTCATCATACTTGCCCCATTTTTCCAGAATTTCTATGGTTAGTTCCCTTTCGTTTGTTTTGCTCGCATAATAGTAGGCTTTCTCGTATTCTCCCACTTCCATATACTTTCTGGCAAATTCAGCATAAATTCCACGCAACTCCTCTTCGCTTTTCTTTAGTTCCAAAGCAGCCAAATCGCTCTCAAGAGAATCCAGTTCCTCTCTACTTCTTGCGATTTTAATCTTGTTGGCAAGTTCCGATACTTCATCTTTTCTCTCTCTTCTTCTTAACAAAGGCATTCTTACCACCCCAGAAACATAAAACATATACACAAACTAAAACTAAGGAGTTTAGTTCACAGACATCATTCTGAGCATTAGGAGTTGGTGAGGAGTCCCAAACCCAGGAATCTTCAGGAGCATTTGCTGAAGTATTGAAAGCTCTAGCCCATGATTGATCTGTATGACTACCCGGATAGGACATTGATGTTGAATCGACTAGAGATAACGAGGAATCATAGAGATAAATACCAATAGTGCTGGCATCATCAACATAATTGTTTTGTGCGATACTTACAACTAAATAAGACCCAGGAGAGATTGTTGTACCTGCAGGGAAGGTGTACATAGTACCCCACAGGGAATTTGTTATCCTCCACCCTCCTATATCCACTGCAGATGTTGTAGGGTTATAGAGTTCAATCCAAGAAATGTATTTTGTTGAGTTGATGTATATTTCATTAAGCACAATGTGGTCTGTAATTACCTCCTTTGTATAACTTTCCATACCTATATCCCACATATTTAGCCAGTTCTGTGCATATATTAAATACCTACCTCCCAGGTGATAGTGGGTGAGAATTTCCATACTATTTCCGCCAACAGCTAAGGAAATATTCTCCGCTTTAATCCAGTCTTTTACCGACCATTTTAAAAGTTCTGCCCGTTTAACTTCTCCGAGTCTTCCAACAATTTTGATTATGTAATCCACACCCAGCCCCATCCATCTATATCCCGTAGAGGTATCCGAATCCTCATCCACGCATACATAAAAAGCATCGTATCCTGGCTTGAGAGGTTCGGATTTTTGAGGGCTTGTTATGTTTGTACTTTCATTCAGATATGAAAATTCCTCCATTCCTATGAGGGTTCCTTGAAGTATTTTACCCGATACATTTATGTAAAAGTAAGTACCGTCCCACAGAATTCTGCCCGTGCTTGCTATATCCACATTTCTGGCATATTTCAAAAATCTTTCATTTTCTCGGTATTTTTTAAGGATATCCACATCGTTTTTAGCATCCAAACTGACGGATTTCCACTCTTCAAACCCTCCGTCTACCCTGGGCTCCTGAGGAGGAATTCCCACATAAGATGCTTTATGATTTTGAGGTAGAATTGTATAGGGAGTATCAGTTCCAACGGAATCTATATAGAAAGATACTGTTTCTCCGTTCAAAACATCAAATTCGCCGTAGAAATTCACGGCCAAATATTTTCCTGGTTTTACCACAATAGTATCTCTGAAAATATATGTGTGGTTTTTATTGTAATAGGTGCCGGGTAGAGAGGAATTTAACTTAACATCCGCCCTGCTGTATCTTGGAATGAAGAACTTAATCCACTTGATATGTACTTCCCCACCGTATGCATTGAAATATAGCGTAAATAGTCCCTCTTTTCCTTTTCTGATAATGTCTGGCGCATCCCAATACATATTAACCGTCAGTGATTTTCTGCTCCACGAAGATATGGGAGGTATTACATTTTCAACATTTTTTGATTTCAGAACTCCATACCCATAAATGTATTTAGATACGAAAACATTAGGCATAGCAATTTCCACCTGGTTTCCCCCGAAAGCCGCCCGTAGGTCTATGGGGCCATCCCACTTGTTTTCACCGCGGTATATCCAGAATTTTGCATTCTTGGGAATTCCCGATCGTCCGGATATTGCTATGACTACATCCCCAGCAGTCAAATTATCGCTTAAATCTTGGATATCTGAAGCGTAATGAGTTGGAAATGATGTGGAAGATAATTCACGGAGAACCAAATAACATGTTCTATCACTATACGGCTGAATTCCCCTCAACCACATATAAACGGTGCTTCCGTCCACGAATATGGAGGTGGCATTGCTCCTCAGCCAATCATCAAACTTGCCGTCTATGACGATATTTTCTCCTCCAGTCAAAGATGGGAGAAAATACATTACCGTGGGAATTATAAGAAATACTATCAGGACAAGCGAGATTAACACTTTAATATACCTATATTTATCCCATTCAACCTTTATTTTCCTTACCTCTCTACCAAAGAGGGTTCTCGTACCTCCAACCACTATGCCGTTTCCATTAACATATCCCTTTTTCACCAATCTTCTTACATCCACATATTTGCCATTAATCAGACCGTTACCGTTCACTAACCCATTACCGTTTATCAAACCTTTTCCGTTTATTATACCGTTCTTTATTGTTATTCCATTCTTTTCATTCTTTATCTCTACTCACCTCCCATAAGGTCTCCGAGTACCTTTCTGGCTTCAACGAAATCGGGCTTCATTTTTATAACTTTTCTGAGGACTGTTTGTGCCACATCTTTTCTGTCTAATTCTATAAGTACCAGTGCTTTATAGTACAGTGTTAGATGATCTTCGCGGTACTTAAGGGCTTCGTTCAAATATCTCAACGCTTCATCATATTTTTCAAGTTCGTAGCATGCTATACCCATGTTAACCAGAGTACTATGCTTCTTTTCAATATCCAGGGCCTTTTTGAGAGTGCGATACGCATCTTCAAACTCACCTTCCTTCAGGTATATTGTGGAAAGGAGTTCCCATGCCTCGGCGAATTTTTCATCAAGTTTTGCGGCCTCTTCCAGAGCTACTTTTGCATCCTCAATTCTTTCGTTTCTATAATACGCCAATCCTAAGTTGTACCAAGCTATGGGATCCTCCGAAAGTTCTTTTACCGCTTTCTTTGCCTCTTTCAGTGCATTTTCGTAATCTCCCATTTTCAAAAGTATTCCGGCCATAAGTTTGGAGATATTGGGATTTTGGGGCTCAATCTTCTTTGCATTATTAAGACTGTTTATTGCCTCTGAATATCTTCCACGGGCTATTTCTACCCTCGCCTTTATATACCACCACTCAAAATCATGTTCGTTGAAGTACCTATCACAGACCTTCTCCGCTTCGGAGTACCTCTTCAATGCAAGATAAGCCTCGCATACATCCTTTGCCACATTTTCTTTATATTCGGGGGGTAGGGTTTCGTATATATTTAACGCTTCTTCGTACATACCTTTCTTAATCAAACATTCAAACTTTATCCTTCTTGCGTTCTCACTAACATCATCTTCTAAAATGCTGAGAGCGTCATCGTATCTTCCCATAAGAAGCATGCATTTCGCAGCATTAATTTTATCTCCTATATTTTCAAATATTTTGGCCGCAACATCATATTTTTTCATAGCCATGAGGCACAGGGCATAATATTTTCTTGATTCTTCGTCTCCATAATTTTTCAAAACTATGGATGCATGACGATAATCACCTAAATGGTAAAGGGATATAGCATAATATTTCCTCAGTTCTTTATCCTTAGATTTTGAAAGTAATTTTGCCGCCTTTGCGTAATCTCCGAGTTTAAAGGAAATTATACCTTCATATGTTGATAAATCTCCTTCGTATCCGTACATCTTTGCTTTCTCCATATACTCCTTCGCTTCCTCAGTCCTGTCCAGCTGGAGGGAAGCTAAGGCAAGGTAGTAAAATGCTGTTCCTTTATTCTCCGATTTTTCGGAGGCATCTTTCAACACATTATACGCTTCATCGTATCTTCCCAGATTGAACAAAGATATTCCGAGTATCAGGGAATTTTTCGGATTTAGTTCAACGACCTTGTCGTATTTTCCAAGATAGAAATAACTATCCGCAAGTTCCTCTTTTCCTTTTTCAATTCCTTCAAGGTACTCTGCGGCTTTGGCGTAATCCGATATGCGGTACGCGGATATTCCCGCATAGTATTTCATTTCATCATCCATCGGTATTTTCTCAAAAGTTTTCAGGGCATTAAGATAATCCCCTTTCTTGTAATAAGACAGGGCAAGGAACCGTAGGGAGTTTTCATCCTCCGTGCCTTTAAGAACTTTAATGGCTTCGTCATAATTTCCGGTTTTGTAATAGGCTTCTCCGAGATATCTTCCAACATCTCTTCCCATATCATATGCTTTTGCCAAATATTCCACACTTTCTTCATATTTTCCCTGCATAAACAGAGATAAGCCAAGAATCTCAGTACTTATAGGAATCTCTTTTCCTTCAGATAGCATGGCTCTTGCTATTTCCTCCGCCTTTTCATAGTTTTTCATATGTAGATGACAGAGCATCTCCTCATAATCCAGATTTCCGAATTCTTTGCCCTTCTCCACATATTTCAAAGCATCATCATACCTTCCATCTTCAACCAGAACTTTAACGAGCAAATACGATGCTTCTGGATTATCTGAAATTTCCATAAGAATATCCACTGCCTTTTCCCTCATATTCATACCCAGATACGCTTTGGCTCTCAGAATCTTGGATTCCTCATCCTCCAGACCTTCAAGAACTTTTAGCATATCTTCGTATTTGTTCATTAGGATGTATAATTTTGCAACTTCCTTCCTTCCGAGATCACCGTATTTCTCGGCATAATTCACAAGTGCTTCGGCTTTTTCCGTTATACCTTTTTCCCTGTACATTTTTAGTAGTTTGTAGGCGATTTCCCCGTTTCTGTATCCCATCTCCCAACATTTCTCGTAATGTTTCAGCGGATCTTTCCCTATTTTTTCAACAGCCAATCCATAATAGTACCATGCCTCGCCATCCAACATACCTTTTTTCTCCGCAATATCAAACATCGTTAAGGCATCTTGATATCTACCCAATTTGGATAAACATATACCCTCGTAGCGGAACGATTCTTCGTACTCCACCTCCGCCCTTTCAAAGTACTTAATCGCCTCTTCACATCTGCCCTCCTCGTAAAGGCATAAAGCCATATTGAAGAATATCTCGGCTTTTTCCTCTCCTCCCTGCTCCAAATACTTTTTGAAAGATTCGTATGCCTCCTCATATCTTTTAAGCTTGAAGAGTACCATCGCGTGGTAGTAGAGTGTTTGAGCATCCACCTTACCATGCTCCTCCGCCTCCCTCAGACATAGTTCTGCGTTTTCCAACTTATCCAACGCTAGGTACGAAAGTGCCATATAGTAGAGTTTTTCCCCGATGAGAGATTCATCTTTCACTTCGCCCAGAATATCCACGCTTTTCTCGTAATCTCCAATATGATACAGGGAGGAGCCCAAGAGTATTCTGAACCTGTCGGAGGGTATTCCGTAATCTTCAGAAAGGTTGAGTATCCTCTGATAATTTGCTTTTTGGAATTCTGCCTCAGCAAGTTTTTCCAAAATATCCGCCTCGTATATATCTGGCGCGGCTATGAGAGCACGGTCAAGGTCTGTGGAAGCCTCTGTGTAATCTCCCTTTTCAAAATAACTCATACCTCTGTAGTAGTAAGCCTCCCAGTTTTCGGGATTGTACATAAGAACTTCCGTTAAGTGTTCCACCGCATCATCATAATTTCCAAGAGCGTAAGAAACCTTTCCGGCAAGAAGATGGGCATCTGTATTTTTACTATTTGCCGAAAGAACTTCTTTCGCTATATTCATGGCTTCCTCGTATTTACCCAAGGAGAAGAGGCAGTTTCCTTTGAGAATTCTGTATTCCTCACTGGGCGAGATTTGAAGAAGTCGTTCTACAGAATCCAGAGATTTTTCGTAGTTTCCAAGGTAATATAAGCTTTTCGCGTATATCGCCAGAACTTCCTCCGACTCTCTGATATTCAGAGCTTTCTCTGCATAGTTCATGGCTTCGTAGAAGTTTCCTTCCGAGTACTGCAGTTCGGCCAAAAGGACCAGGGTATCGTAGTGGTTGGGATCCCTTTCAAGTATCTTCTGTCCAGCCACTAAGGCATCGTTCACATTTCCAGTTTCGGCGAATAGCCTAACTAGGTAAAACATCGCATCTGTCAGGGCCTTTCCGCTCAGTTCTTTCATCTTCTGGTTTAAATAATCCAGAAGGTTATCGTAGGCCTTTATTCTCAGCATGGCATCCATTTTAAGGAATACAAACTTTTCTATGTGGTCGTATTTATCGGCAATTTCCAGGCATTCCGCTGCCCTTCCTGTGGCAAGATAAATCTTGGCTATGTAGTAGTTGGCGTCAACCTCAAATTCTTCGCGAAGGGATTCAAAAATTTCCAAGCTCTCAGAGTATTTGCCCATATGGTACAGAGCAATACCCTTGTATAATGTGCATTCCCTGTTTCCCGGCATTTTTTTCTCCAGTTCCTCCGCTTTTCCAAGCGCTTCTTCGTATCTTCCAAGAGATATCAACGCCTTTACTCCATAAAGTTCCAAAGATTCATCGCCCGTATGCTCAACCGCCTTCGGTATATACTTTATTATATCTTCGTAATATCCGAAGTCCATAAGTATTGAGAACAAATCGCTCCAAACATCCCTTCTTTCGGGCGAGAGAGAAACGACCTTTTCCATATACTCCTTTGCCTTTTCTTCATCACCTTTTTTCAAGGAAATAACAGCCAATCGCAAGTAAGCATCCACAAAATTCGGATTTATTTTAACAGATAAAAGATAATACTTCTCCGCCGCCTCTACCTCGCCAGAATGGAAAGAAACCTCACCCCTCATGTACCAGCCGTACGAATACTCGCTCATCTTTTCCGTTAGGATTTCCAGATATTTGGATAGTTCGGAGAACTCACCCAACTCGTATAACAAATCGCAGAGTTTCCTCAAAATGTCAATATCTTCGCGGAACTCCAGCGCTCTTTTGAGCGAATTTGCGCACATCCTCTTATCTCCCTTCGCTTCGTACAATCTGGCGTATGAGGTATACAGTTCAAAGCTTTCCTCAATTTCCTTCGCTTTGTTCAAATCGTTCTCCGCGTTTTCGTAATCTTTCTTGTCCATAAAGATGTGAGACCTTATTATGTACGCCTTGGCATAATCTTTCTTTCTCTCTATTACTCTGTTTATCTCCTCCAGGGCTTCATCGTATTTACCCAGCTTTCTCAAACTCTCCGCCTTGATTATTCTCAACGATAGCCTATCCCGATACTTCAGTCCGAGTATTGCCGAATGAAGGGATTTTTCATAATCGCCCTTTAAATAATAGGCCTTGGCTAAAACAACATAAATCTTGGAATATTCGCTATCCATTCTAAGCGCTTTATTTGCGAGTTTTATCGCCTCATCA
>CAYVVU010000021.1:0-4312 GCA_964455305.1 uncultured Thermoplasmata archaeon | reverse complement strand
GTTAGGCTTTCCACATTCTTCGCTATCTCGTAAGCCTTTCTGGCACATTTTTCCGCTTCGTGAATTTTTCCTATTCTGCCGAGACACTCTGCCCTGAGCAACCACATAGACGAATCCTTATCATCATGCTTCAGGTAATCATCAATGTATCCGAGGGAGGATTCGCAATTTCCCGAAAAATACTCCACATAAGCGAGAGATTTAATTACTGTGTATTTTAGAGGGTCATCCCCTACTTTCTCCAAAGATTTTTTCAGATATTTTCTTGCGGAATCGTAATCCTCCTTTTCCATATACAGGTGGGCGATGTTTATTATTGGAAGAACAAAATTGCTATTCTTCTCCAACGCTTTTCTGTACATCTCCATGCTTCTGTCCAGATCACCTTCCCTGGCGTATATGTTTCCGAGGTTGTTCAAGACATATTCACTTCTATATTCCTCGGGCAGATTTTCAAAAATTTCCTTCGCTTTTTGATACTCTCCTAACCTAACATAAGCGAAGGCCATATTGACCCTCGCTTCAATCAAACTATTATCTTTTGAAAGGGCTCTGCGGTAATAGTTGAGGGCCTCCAAATAGTTTCCCTTCCTATAAAGTTCGTTGCCCTTTATTATGAACATAACAGGATGCTCAAGCAAACCTTCAATATCTTCACTCCTCCCCATGGCGTACAGAGCGTATCTTCTTATCGTTTCCAGTTCTGGGGGTAACTTCCTACTTTTTGCCGACATACTTTTCAGCCTCAGCAAGGATTTTCAACGCATCATTATACCTTCCCTTAACAAGGGCTAAGGCGCTCAAATTCTGCCATGCTGCGATGTTCTTCCTGTTTATTTCCATTCCCATACGAAAGCATTTTTCCGCGTTCTCCATATCTCCTTTATCAGCATATATTTTGCCGAGATTTATCCAACTCGCATAATCTTTGGAATCCTCTCTAACCGCTCTCCTATAGTTCTCCATCGCCTTTTCGTACTCTCCGAGTTCGGAGTATATATCTCCCTTCAGACCGTAAGCGTCGTCCACATCCTCAATCACCCTCGCCGCTTTATCGTTCTCACCCAGTCTGTGTAAGGAATACGCGTAAAGTATCCGTAGTTTTTTTGCATATTTTCCCTCTCCCTCAGGCATTATTTCCTCGCAGAGTTTCACCGCTTCGGTAAACCTCTCCATCTTCACATATTCCTCAATTCTCCTCATATTTTCCCTCATTTTTCTGTACGAAGAGAATTCCTTTGCGTAGTATTTTACCGCCATCATCCCGAGAGTTATGGCAAAGAAAGCAGTCAAGTAATCGTAAATTCCGTAATGGAGGTAACTCCCAAAAGATATAGGTGGAAGACTTCCAGAATAAACGAAGAAATCCCTTATGACCACAGCCAAGGAAATAAGGAACATGTACAGGAGGAATAGGGATACAAAAGCCGCACGCCTTGCCGAAATATTCTCATTTTTGGCTATCTTATATATGAGAAAAGAAGTTACCGCGATAATGGCGATATCATATATTATTGTGAGGAACCAGGGGTTCAGATTTATCATCAAAATCGCCCTTAACGGTGAGGCGATGAAAATAATACCCGCCAGAAATATCCTGAACCCCTTATCCGCGTATAGAAAATAAAGGGAAATAAAAAACAAAATCCCTGAAATAATTAAATACGCTGTGGATGATGAATATATGGATGGGGCGAGAATATTGTACTGTATTGCGTTTCCAACAACCATAAAGTCCAAAAGCAGGAATAGTATGAAATATACTATGAAAAATACAAGCAGAACATTTATAATTGCGGTAATGAACGATTTCCATTCAGCGTTATCCATCCTCCGCAAGATAGTATGCATCTTATTTAAAGATTTTGTCTTACATATACTCGCATAAACCGAGATACTCATCCTCCAAAAACAGGTAGAAGATTCAGCATGATATAAAGAAGGCCAATAATACTAAATACTTGGGTCAGCAAAATCTTAATTATAATTTTCTGGAAATCTTTATCTATATCCTCCGGCCTTGCCATCAATTTTTTGACTGCTATTCCATGGAGGACGGCACTCAAACAGAATAGCGAAACTCCTATTGGAAAAATAGAGAATATGTAATATTGCACGGGTATATCCAAAATAAGGCTTTGCCCTTCGCCTATAACGCCATAACTGTTAAGGAGAATTACACTCAGCATAAGCATAAAAATTAGATAATTTTCAAATGTCGTGTAAATTATAACCAATCGCGAGAATCTCTTTCTATCCTCATATAAGGCTTGGTAGATATTTCTCAAAGAAAGAACTCTGCCTAAATTGGCAATCGCGGAAACTACTCCCATATAGAGCGGAATGTAGAAGAAAATTAGAGGGGCATCATAGGATAGCAACATAATCCCAAGCACTAAGGTGTAAACCACTCCTGTAAAAGTCATTGCAAGAAATATCAAATAATGGGTTGTAGATAAATTCTCTTCCCCGCATGCCCTCAGCTCTTCTAAGAAATTATTGAATACCATAAACCCCAGAACCGACGGGATTAATGCGATTATGAGAGCCAACCCGAGCAGATACATAAAAGGTAATTAGGTATTACTTATAAAATATTTTCTACAACTTTTCAAAAAAAATAATCAAAAATGGGGGGATTTAGTCCTCCCTTCTGAAGATTATTGCCAAAAATACCATTAGGATGGGTAGTGCATACACCATACCTGAAATTTCCGAAACTCCGTTATCTATCGTGAAAGGACCATCGCTTATATCGTAGGCGCTGAGACCCGAATCATCGTATACTATTACCCTTATTAGATAATCGTTTCCATTTGCTACGGTTGTTGTATCCCATTGTATGGAGTTTGTTGTAGTGCTTCCTATGAAGTGCCAGGTTTTGCCACCATCATCACTGTAATACACATCCGCTTTGGCCACGGAGGAATCATCTGTGGCACTCCACTGGATGGTTACAACTCCACTCAGCGTCTCACCTCCGTTGGGATAACTTACCGTCACATCAGGATGATCGTTCCCGAGCAACCATATAATCGCCTGGTCTACAAATAAATCTCTCTGGGAAGATGTCTGCATATCTTGGAAGGCGAAAGCCACGAAAATGCTACGGTAGGTGGAAGAATATCTTATAACCGCAGGTTTAGCTGGACTAGTGCTGTAATTTACTGAAACTATTCCTCCGTTATTACTTATATCTTCAGGATAAAATCCGCCTAGTGTGTCCACCAAATTATCTGATATGCCATCGCCCACAGGGTCTCCAGACACTCCCGCTAATCCAAGAGGAGGATTTCCTACGGAATCCGCATTGTATTTTATTTTCATATAGTTTTCTAGGAAGTTTTGGACTGTAGTGGATGCCCATGGGGAGTGCTGAGTATCATACGCTGCCCATCCGATATCTTGGCCAACAAGCATCAACCTTCCGCCGCCATCCAAATAGGGCTTTAATGCGAGATTCACATCATTGTCATATATTGGAGGATAACCGTCGGATGTATCCCATATTACTGCGGAGTAATTCTGTAAGTCGCTTAGTGAAGGTCTTCCTTGCAGGCGATAATACCATATGCTGTAACTCCATCCTTTCGCTATCAAACTGTTTTCCCAGTAACTTACCCACACATCCACTGACTTGCCATCATCAACTATAAGTACATCCGCCCTCGGATTTGTTGTGAAGGACATTACTGAAGTTGAGACCTTGTTTCCAGCCCTATCCCAGCAATCTATGCGGAAATAGTATGTGGTATTGGGTTCAAGACCGTAAAGAATCGCGGTATGTGTTCCATTTACCATTGCATCATCGGATGTCTTAAATGTGAGTGATGTCTGAGATTTTCCGTAGAATATTGTGTAATTGGTCGCTTCAGAGGTATCCCACGAAATTTTTGCAGAAGTATCCAGCGAATTAACCGATATATTGGATATTTGAGGTGCAGACAGGTCCACATAGGCTGTGGTTGTAAGTCCGGAGTATGTGGCATAAATTCTATCTCCGTCTGATACACTCAAATCGCTACCCACAGTAAATGTACCCTCAAAAACACCGTTTGCAACTTCAGTTAAAGTTATATCTTTGCCTACGGTATCTGTATCGCTGGAAATATGCACAGTAACGCTTCCGCTTTCTGCCAAGTCCACAACAGTTACTTTGGCGCTTTTGTCATTTCCATAAATCGTTTTATCAAATTTTATACTTTTTGAATCTTCAAGTGGGCCACTTACAACCACCGCAAACGGTTGATCCACGGACACGCTATAGCCAACAACTTTAATTGTCCATACGCCGGTCTGTGGATTAGCTACC
>CAYVVU010000020.1:11778-21902 GCA_964455305.1 uncultured Thermoplasmata archaeon | reverse complement strand
TTCCAGAACTCCCGGAACATCTATGAATCTCGTTATTGGTATCACTTTATTTCTTTCATAATCCTTAAATAGGTATGTGGCGGCACCGCATGCTGGATGCGGAGTAAAAGCCACTTTTGGCTCGCGGAATATCTGGGATGCTATTTCCGAAAAAATCGCCGCAACAGGTATCGGGAAGAAGTCCGTCTTCTCCAAGAAATCCGTTTGCTCGCTTAAATCCCTTATCAAATCGCCTGTGGTATACCTCATCTTCAAAAGTTCTTTCTGCGGAATTCTTCCTGTGAGGGATACAGGCTGGAAGTTAACCGCCCTTATAACATCAAGATTCTCTAACCCGAACTCCACTATTTTACCTACCTCATCGTCGTTTATCCCTTTAACCACAGTTGGCACGAGAACCGTGGCGAGAGGCTTTGGCTTGGTTTTGCGGAGATTCTCTATGGCTTTAAGTTTCAAAGGCAGTATGTTCGCACCCCTCGCCTGAATGTATGTGGATTCCTTAAAGCCGTCAAATTGAAGATAAACCGTGTGCATTCCGGCATCAAGCATCTTCTGCGCGAATTCCGGGTCCTTGGCTATTAATATACCGTTAGTGGCTACCTGAATCTGTGCGAAGCCAAGTTCGCGGGCTTTTCTTATAACATCAAAGAATCTGGGATAGATTGTGGGTTCCCCACCCGCAAATTGTATCGCGGGGGTAGGAACGGGCATTTCTTCGCGCAGAACTTTCATCATTTCCACAACGGTATTGTAATCCGGTTCGTATACATACCCAGCGGCGTTCGCGTTCGCGAAACAAATCGGACATTTTAGATTGCATCGGTTGGTTAAGTCTAAATTTGCAAGGGCAGTGTGCGAGAAATGGAGTTTGCATAATCCGCAATCAAAAGGACATTTAATCTCGCTCACATCTTTTTTTATTGCGGGATTCTGTACGCCCACCCCATCCAGAATTATTCCCCACTTCTCCATCCAGTGCCAAACCTCTGCATCCCCGTAGTATATGTCCTTGAATTCCCCGTGCTCGTCGCATTTCTTTCTATACCAGATTTTTCCATTCTCCTCGTAGATCTCCGCTGGAATTATTTTGCCACAAACGGGACACATTGATTCCGTTTTCTTAGGCAAACCTTTCTGCAATTTCGGTTTCTGAATTACATACATATTCATCGCCTCAAAACGGTAAATCGGGAATACATTTTAAAAGTTTTGTAGTTTTAAAAGCGACAATGAAAGAAAATATGGTGAATTTCATTCCTATACATTTGCATTCTCCTTAATTATGAAACAAGCAATACCTTTTAAAACCATTTTTAAGCGATAACATAATCTACTCCTTCTCATTATCCCCCGATATGGTGAGGCATCTGCTTTCCATGCTGGATGTTAGAGGCGACCTTATGGAAATCCTTGAACTGGCGGAGGATATGAAGAAGAACGGGCATGATGAACTATTGAAGAACAAATCCCTTGCAATGATATTTGAGAAGCCTTCAACTCGCACCAGATTAAGTTTTGAGGTTGCTATGACTCAACTGGGCGGACATGCAATATTCCTTAGTCCGAGGGATATGCAGCTCGGAAGGGGCGAAACCATCGCGGACACGGCGAGAGTTCTATCCAGATATGTGGATGGTATAATTTACAGGGCTTTTGACCACAGGATGGTTAGAGAACTCGCCTCTCATTCCACAGTGCCTGTCATAAACGCTCTTGACGATAAGGAGCATCCGTGCCAAATAATTGCGGACCTTTTAACCATAAAGGAAAAGAAGGGAGATTTCAAGGGGCTTAAAGTGGCATATGTCGGTGATGGTAACAATGTTGCCAACTCACTGATGCTCGGCTGTGCTATGGTTGGATGTGAGTTCTGGATAGCGTGTCCTGAGGGCTACGAACCGGATAAAGAACTTACCGAAGAAGCGATTAAAATATCCTTGCAGAGCGGAGCGAAAATAAATATAGTCAGAGATCCAATTGAGGCGGTTAAGGACGCGGATGTGGTTTACACGGATGTCTGGGTGAGCATGGGAGATGAAGCCGAGAAGGAGATAAGGGAGAGAATTTTCAGAAAGTATCAGGTAAATTCGGAATTGGTTAAATACGCGAAAAGAGATTACATATTCATGCACTGTTTACCGGCACACCGCGGCTACGAGGTAACCGATGATGTGATAGACAGCGAGAACAGCGTGGTTTGGGATGAAGCGGAAAATCGCTTACACGCACAAAAAGCGATTCTCGTGAAATTAATGCTGTGATGTCCTATGGAAATAGGCAGATGTATAAAGGCGGAAATTGAGTGCGACGGAGTAAAGAAAACAACAACCCTCATTACTTTTTCTGATGACCCTCTTTACATGGGGTTCGCTCTGTATCCTTCTGAGGAGCTCTGGCGAAAAGTGAAGAGGAAAAAGATCGTTAAATTTATGGAAAAAGAATGGATCGTTTTGCAAGAGGTGGATATAGCAGCGGTAACTTGGTTCATCTGCAAGGAAAAATCAGATTAGGAAGTGGAAATACACATAGAGACCCGCTGCCATGGCGAAGAAAATCGCCCATACTATTTTGTCCCATACAAATACCTTGTATCCGTCCAAAGGAGGGAAAGGAACTAGATTGAAAAGGGCCAGCCACATGTTGAGAACGGCTATGTAGTAAAGAACCCTTACTCCCGTTAGTGTCGTAAGGACGATGAAGAGTACGCTCATAACTATATTTGATAGCGGTCCAGCGAGGGCGATTCTACCGTATTTTCTCGGATCTGTATAAAGGCCCATAACCACAACCGCGCCGGGAGCAGCAAATATAAAGCCTAGGAGAGGCGAAATTATTGTTATAAGCAATCCGAATTTCCAAAGGCGAAATTCCGCCCAGTATCCGTATTTTATGGCGACGAACTTGTGGGATAACTCATGAACGACGAATCCCGTAAATGTGGCTAATGCAGTTATTGGAAGAATGAATATAAAGAAATAAAAACTGCGAGTACCCCATATGACATATAGAGATGTGAAAGCGAAGGTAACGGCGGCGTATGCTATGAGCAAATCCACTATTTCTTTTTCTGAAGTTTTTCGGTAGGATTGTCTGTAATACCTGTATCTATAGCCTCTCATTTATCTCTTCCTCCATTTCCTCCGGTGGGCTTGGCTTTTCCGCAGGTTTTCTCTCCGCTGGTTTTTTGACCTTTTCTTCGGCTATGCTTATTCCCTCTTCTTCAATCTCCTCCTCTTCTTCCTCCGACAGAATCTTTAAAGCGGTGAGAATCTGTTTCGCCTTGTATATGCCCACATTTAATTCAGCAACAACATCATAAAGTGAGAATTCGGTTTTATCCGAAGCTAGAAGCGCCCGTAGCTTCTCTTCAATTTCCTCGTTTATATCAACGCTTACCTCCATGCTCGCCACTTCTCTTATGTAGGATAGAACTCTTTTTGCCTCTGAAATGCTTATGTCCGGTAACTTGACCGCTATTCCGCTGAGAGTTATTTTATCCCCAAGCGTTTTTATAACCCTCATAGATAACCTTTCCAGTTTTGCGAATTCCTCATCGCTTAGAGTTCTTACATCCACATACTCTCCGCTCCTTAGATATTCATATACCTTATCCACCCATTTGAGCGGGATTTTGAGTTTTCTGAACATATCTCTCTTCGTCGCTCTCTTCCCAGAAGTGTATTCGTATTCCAGAACTCTCCTTGCGTAATCTTCAAGTTTCTTCTCCTCAATCTTAATTTCGGCGGTCTTCTTTCCTTCCAAGGCTTCAGAGAAGTTCGGGTCTATCTCAAGTGCTTTCTCAAAGCATCTCAGCGCCTCTTCGTAAATACCTTTGCTAAGTAGCAATCTGCCCTTGGAACTCCAAGCGAATTTATCCTCGGGATTGAGGGAAATTACCTTTTCGTAGCATTTTATAGCGTTGTCAATATCTCCAATTTTTTCCAGAACAAAAGCCAAGGATGACCAGAGTTGCGGATCGTTCGGATTTATGGCTACCGCTCTATCATAACATTTAAGCGCATCCTCGTACTTCTTGAGTTTCACCAGAATTCTGCCCATTGCCTCGTAAATTTCCGCACTCTCTCTAATTTTCACCGCCTTACTATACATTTCATATGCTTCATCAAGATTGTCCATTTTTTCCAACGCTTCTCCTTTAAGAATAAGGGATTCATAGTCCTCTTCTTCTTCAAGCATAGCAACGACCTCTTCGTATTTCTCTTTGTCCATAAGAAGTTTGGCTTTCAATACCTTGGCGTCCTTCGTGCGGAGTTTCTCTAAAAGTCTGAATGCCTCCTCATCCCTGTCTAAGGATGCCAATATTCTCGCCTTCAAAAGTATGAATTCCTCTCTTTCCTCTTTCTTTATCGCTCTGTCTATGGTTCTCAACGCGCGGGAGGTATCTCCAAATTTGAAATAGCATTCAGCCACTTTGTAAAGATAATACAAATCTTTATCTTTTCTGTACGCCTGATTATAGTATTTGGCAGCGCTCTGGAAATCCTCCATTTTTTCATATACTTCGCCAAGCGATGCACAAACTTCGGCATTTTTGCTTATAGCGTAAGCTTCATTGAAATCGTTCAGCGCCTTGTTCAGATTTCCTATTTTCATATATGCATGGCCTCTATCAAGAAGAGCGTTGAGGTCGTTCGGGTCAATCTCCAAAATTTTGTTGCAGACCTCTATAACCTTATCCGCTCGGTTCAATTTCGTATAGAAAATTCTCATTTCGTCCAGAATTTCTATATTATTCGGGAATATCTCCAGCGCGTTTTGATACACCGTTTCCGCATCATTGTACCTTCCTAAGTTTATCAGGGATTTGGCAAGGAGTTTGTATATATCAGCATCCTTTGGATTGATTCTTATAAGCCTTTTGCATATTTCCACGAGATCAGCCCATCTCTCAAGTTTGAGAAGTATATCCTTCTTAAGTCGTAGGTATTCCTCTTTTTCCGTTATCATCAACGAATTGTTTATATTTGAAAGGGCATCTTCCAGCGAATCCTCCTCGTAAAGAATTTTCGCTTTCAGGTAGTAAAGATAGTCATCACCCCTCCTTGATAGGGTTTCGTCTATGAGTTTTTTCGCCTCATCAAGTTTTTTCATTTTGTAAAGAGTATCCGCCTTCAACCTTATGGCTTCAAGGTAATTTGGGTTGAGTTCTAGGCATTTATCGGCATTTGATATGACCTCTTCGTACCTCCCCAGTTCATAGAGAATCTTTGCCCTAAGGAACCATGGGTAGTAGTCGTTGCTCTCTATTTCTACCGCCTTGTTTATAGCTGTTAGGGCCTCCGCGTACTTATTCAATTTTATAAGCGCCTGTGCAAGGTTAACCCACTTCTTTTTGCTATCATCAAGTTCCGTGGCCCTGGCAAAATTTTCCCTCGCCTTTTCATAATCTTTGTTCTTGTAATATATTAGACCTATTGTGTTGTAGGCTTCGGCATCCTCCTTTATCTTAAGAGATTTTTCAAGAGCCCTAAGCGCTTCATCGTACATTCCCTTAGCAAAATAACCGTAACCAAGGTCCAGCCATCCACTATGGTCTTCGGAGTCAAGTTCCACAACCCTTTTAGCGGACTCTATAACATCATCAATTCGGTTAAGGAGTTTACATATATCCTTTCTTTCTCTCCATAACTCTAACGAATTGTAGTTATATTTCAGTGCCATATCGTAGCACTGCAATGCATCCATATACAGGCGGAGTTTTTTCTTCGCCCGAGCTTTTTCGGCCCATACCCGCCAGTTATCCGGTTGAAGGGATAGAATTCTATCACATATATTTACAACCTTTTCTGGCATGTCCATCGCTTTGTAGTTTTCAAGCAAGAGATTAAGAGCATCAATGTTGTTTGGGTCCATTCTGAGCAGATTCTCCAAGGTATCAGAGGAATCTTTGTATATTTTCATTTTGTAGAGAGCATAAGCTTTATCGTAAATGGTTTGAATATCTTGAGGCTTCTTTGAAAGAATTTTATCGCATACTTCAATAAGATCTTCGTATTTCCTCATACTCTTCAGTACATCCTTTTTGAGCGATAGTGCCTCCATATTCTCGGGATCCATATCTAAAACTTGGTTAAGGTCGCGGAGCGATGCATCGTAATCTCTCAAAAATATGTACGCCTTCGCCCTTCGTAGCCATGTTTTTATATCGGATGGATCTATCTTTATGGCCTCGGAGTACGATTTTGCGGCGTCTTCATATTTACCCATCCTCATATACTCTATTCCGAGATTTACCCAGCCACTTTTCTCCCGTGGATTTATTTTCACCGCTTCCCTAAACGCTTTTATCGCTTCATCGTACGCCTTAACTTTATCGTAGCATATACCCAAATAAATCCACGCCCTTATGTTATCGGGCTCTATTTCCAGCAATTTTTTGAAGGTCGCTATTGCCTCGGAATAGTTTTTCATTCTGTAAAGTTGATATGCCTTTTTGAATAGTATATCAGTACTCTGTGGATAATACCTCAAAATTTTATCGTAGTATATGAGTTCTTGGGGATAAAGGGAAATAAGGTATCTGTAGGTTTTAACCGCTTTTTCAACATCCCCTATACATTCAAATATGTTACCTTTTATCTCCAAAGCCTCTTTATCCTTGGGATTTATATCAAGCGCTCTTTCAACCCATTCCAACGCCTTACCGTATGTTTTGTTCCAGGTGTGGAGGGAGGCCGCAGTTGTATATACCCTTATATTCATCACATCCAGTCTTTTGGCGAGTTCAACGGCTCTCATACCCAAAATAAAATCTATACCTATGAGTTCTCTTGCAGCATTTACAAGAGATTGCGAGAACTCCTTTTTTTTCGTTATATTTCCCATAAATCCATCAACCTCTTGTAAAACGTCCGCCAGTATATTTCTTACATCCTCTCTGTTCCCCCTGATTTTCATTTTTCTTGCTCTATCCACGGTTTTATTAAGCCTCTTCAACAAACGGTCTTCCTTGCTTACAAAGAATGGTAAAGGCATTCCGTACCACCAAACGTTAATCACAATAATCATATATATGTTTTGGGGTAGTTCAATACGGTAAGCAATTTATGCAAGATGCGGCTACCAAGTAAATTTTAAATATCTCGCTCTTATATCATATTTTATGAAGAAAATAATAAATTTGATAGGAGTAATCCTCATACTTGCAGCATTTGTTTTTTCGGGGATGGAGATGATTCATGGAAAAGACTCTCAAAATGTTGCACTTATAATAGACGAACGCATATACAACAATCTGAAAAATGAAATTGATAATTATACCAATTCTGTATCCGCAAATTATAATGTACAGGTATTCCTGTGGAATTCATCATCACCCTATGAGTTAAGAAAATTTTTGAGAAATCTGTATGAAAATGAGAGTTTTATTGGTGCGATATTGGTGGGTGATGTACCAATCCAAAAATATTATACTTACTGGGAGGACTATCCACAGTATTCGGAAGTTCATCTCTGCCCTTATTATTATATGGATGTGGATGGTTATTGGTACGATGGAAACCAAGATGGTATTCTGGATAATAGAACGGGCGACATCGCACCAGAAATATGGGTCGGAATAATACGCTCTCTCCATGACAATGGAAACAACATATCCGAATTGAAAAATTATTTCCACAAATTACGGGAATACAGAAACGGTAATCTATCTCTACCTCAGAGTGCTCTGGTCTTCATAGATGATGATTGGGAAAGTATCGCCGATGGCTGGGCTTCGGATGTATCCAACGCATATCCCAACTACACCTTGATAAAAGATGTAAATGAAACCTGCGCATCAAGATACATATCTGAAATTACATCTGGAAAATACGCTTTCGTTCATTTGGCTGCCCATTCTTGGGAGGGAGGGCACGCATTTAAAGTTAATGGTGGTACTTCTTGGGAATATGTTTACTCCTCAGATATTGATTCTGCAAATCCCAAAGTATTCTTTTATAACCTTTTCTGCTGTCATGCGGCGAATTTTGAACAGGATTGCATAGCCGAACATTATATTATGACTACGGATTACGGTTTACTTGTAATCGGCTCCACCAAAACGGGAGGTATGTGGCTGCTGGAGAAGCAAAGATACTATATGGATGTCCTATACGCGGATTTGGGCAGTGGAAAATGTTTCGGCGATGCTTTCTTGGATTGGTTTTCATACCCCGGCAATTACGATGAACAGTTTGATTATTTCGGTGGGATGTGCATACTGGGCGACCCCTTACTTACCATAACCCCCCAGACAGTTTCGGAAATAATGTGAAGCGCCGGGGGAGGGACGAGCATATATGATGCGAGTTAGCCCCCAAGCGTGAAAAGGCGCCGGGGGAGGGATTTGAACCCTCGCTCCCTTACGGGAACCGGCTCTCAAGGCCGGCGCCTTTCCACTCGGCAACCCCGGCCAGTTAAGGAGAATAAGTGGTTGTTTTTAAAAATTTAGGCTGAAGTTGTTCCTATGTCATCTCACTTGAATCACTCAAAAAAATTAAATATACAGTTTCCATAATCTTTCCTTGATGAAAGTCAAAAATATGATGAAGAAGATTATGCTTCTTGGCGATAACGCCGTCGGAAAAACCTCGCTTGTTAGGAGATTCGTTTACGACGAGTTTGACGATAAATACATAAGCACCATAGGGGCGAAGGTTACGAAGAAGGTTGTGGAAATTGAGCGTCGCGGAATTCTGTACAGGACAACACTAATGATATGGGATGTTCTCGGCCAAAAAGGTTTTGAGAAGACTCATCGCAAATTTCTGGAGGGCTGTGATGGTGCGCTTCTCGTCTTTGACCTAACCAGGCCTGAAACATTCGACAATATCTGGAACTATTGGATTCCGTTGGTGGAAGAGGTAGTGGGTGCGGGAATGATAATTCTGGGAAACAAGAGCGATCTGGAATGGGCTATAGATAGAGAAAGAATAAGAGAGATGGCCGAGAGGTACGGCCTGCCGTATTACATAACCAGCGCAAAAACAGGATACGGCGTTGAGGATGCTTTCCGCGAAATAACGAAGATATCTCTCTTTATAGGAAGGGTTGACTTGCCTCCAACGGAAATCTCGGTGATCTCCTCGCCGAAACGGGCGCTGGACTACATAATGGAAGAATTCATATCCTCATACGAAGATCCCACGATGGCCTCGGAAATCTTTGAAGAATGCGTGAGAAGCGTTGGAATGAACATCAATGATCCGAGCATAGAAGATATTGAGAAACTCGTTGAGATGATGTACGAGAAGGAAATATCTATGGGTGTTGATGGGGAAAAGGCGGAGAGAAACAAACTGGAGAGGATGGAGGTCATAAATTCCCTGAAGAAGTTCCTTGGCGCAGAGGAATATATCTAACCTCCTCTTCCGATGGACAAATTAATATAAGATGTGGCATTTTGCTTTTTCGTGGCTGAGATGGAGAAAGTTGGAGTTATTTACGGAGATGTATCCACGCTGGAATTCAAGTGTAATGTAATAGGGCATTTAGAGATGGGTGAGTATGTTCAAATGTATCATCCCAAGAATGGTTGGATTCTGGGAAGGGTTGATAGTATAGAAAGACTGACTAATTTATCCTTGGAGAAGGCAAATGAACTCGTGAACGGAAAGGATGTGGAGATAAAGGAAAGGTTATCTGCCACCATAACAGTTATAGGTTACAGGGACAGCGGAGGAATTCTGCAGTATCCTCGCACCCCGCTACGGGCGGGAGATTTCGTTTATCGTGCGCAGGATTCTCTGATATCCGAAGTGATAGGTATAGAGGATATTAAGGAGAGAGGAGCCTATGTCGGAAAACTGTATGGCCATGCTATTCCCATATATCTTGATATAAACAAGATGGTTCAGAAGCATGTTAGTATTCTTGCAAAAACTGGTGCGGGAAAAAGTTATTTGACTGGCGTTATTCTTGAGGAACTGATTAAACATGGTGTTACGGTTGTGGTCATAGACCCGCACGGGGAATATTCCTCAATGCGAAAACCCGCGAGGAAGACCAAAGCGCACAGCGAATTCGGCGTGAACCCGAGAGGCTATTCGGATAAAATTATAGTATTCGCTCCGCAGTGCGCGGGTGTAAAAAACGCCAAGCCGCTAAGATTTACCCTCTCAAAC
>CAYVVU010000020.1:0-11768 GCA_964455305.1 uncultured Thermoplasmata archaeon | reverse complement strand
CCTCAGTCCCCTTGAACTTCTCTCCCTAGCCAATATATCTAGTCCAAAAAGCTATGTTCAACCTCTGCGCAAAGCCATGGATTCCCTCAAAATTTCGCGAGGAGATTTCTCTATGAAAGAACTGATAACCACGCTCATCCGAGATGTGGAGAGCGATGCCGTCGCAACCCTAAAAACCGAATTGAAATACCTTGACAGTATAGGAATTTTTGACCGACAGGGAACGAAAATATCGGATATAGTGAGAAAGGGTATGATGAGCATTATAAATCTCAGAGGCGTCCCTCCCGATATACAGGAGTTTGTGGTTCATAAATTGGCTTATGCCCTTTTTGAACTCAGGAAGAGAGAAAGAATTCCCCCTCTTATGCTCGTTATAGAGGAGGCGCATAATTTTGCCCCGCAGCAGGGAAAAGCCCTGAGCTCCAAGATTCTGAGAACCATCGCTTCTGAAGGAAGGAAGTTCGGTCTCGGACTCATGATAATTTCCCAGCGTCCGGCAAAAGTGGATAAAAATGTTCTTTCGCAATGCAACACCCAAATAATACTCAAGGTTACGAATCCCAACGATTTGAAGGTTATCGGAAATTCGGTGGAGGGTCTAACCAAAGGTATGCTTGAAGAGATTAAGCGTTTGCCCGTGGGAGTTGCGGTCATAAGCGGGATACTCACGATGCCCCTCATGGTTAGGATAAGACCCAGAGAGAGTATGCACGGCGGCGAAAGCGTGAAGGTGGTGTAGGATGATAGAAATCAGGCAGTTAAGCATAGATGATTATGATGAAATGCTGAATCTGTGGCTTGCATCGGGCTTAACTTCACTGAAGCCAACAGGAAGGGATTCCAGAGAGGAAATAGAGAAACAGATGAAAATGTTTCCCGGAGGATTCATTGGCGCTTTCGCCGACGGAAAACTCGTTGGCATAGTTGTCGCTACTCACGACGGTAGAAAGGGCTGGATAAATCGCCTCGCCGTGCATCCGAATTACAGAAGAAAGGGCATAGCGAAAAAGCTTATAGAGGAGGCGGAGGAGTATCTCAAAAAAGAAGGAATGAGAATTATATGCGCCCTCATAGAGGATTGGAACACGGCATCCATAAACCTCTTCCAGAAATGCGGATACAAAATGCACAGAGATATAATATACTTCAGTAAGAGGGAGAGTGAGGAGGTTTAAGCCCTTGGTTGTAGTTTAGTAGCCATTTGTATGGTATAGAATTGTCTTAATTGACTCCTTCATAGTACAATAACTATATGAAATTGTACTAGTAAAAGTTTTTCACTAACCCGAAATCTATCTCTTTCCTTCGTAGTGCTCTAAAAGTCTTCTCACAGCATCTTTGACAAACTCGTTTACGCTTGTATAACCCAAATCGCGCCTCTTTGTTATCAAATCCTTGATCCTTTTAGCCAAATCCTCTGGAAGACTGTAATTCACATACCTTTTTGACATGCGAATGGATTATTGCTAGATAGAATAAAGGATTTATTAAGTATTTATGCGTGAAATACAACGCACCGATAGATTAATGAGGGTGTAACCATCACATAAACCACATCTCATAAAACCTAAATCCTTCCCGTTTGAGGCCCTCGCGGAACTTTTCACGATTTTTCTCGTAAAGCGCCAGTTTCTTCTCTATATCCTCCTCGCTAATGATACCCCACTTTTCTATGGCGTTTTTGAGTTCTATCTTATCCTCTGCGTATTCTTGTAATGGAATTCCATGCATTGCGGCATCCACCGCTTGTCGCATCGCCTTAGCACCAGCCTCCGTTCCCATGGGATGTCCGTGTATTCCGCCACCCGCTTGTATGGTCACATCATTTCCGAATATTTTGAGAAGCGCAGGCACTGTGCCTGGATAAAGGCCTCCTGAAGCAACCGGCATGACTTCCTTTATTCCGAACCACTCTTGGCCGAGGGATAATATACTCTCGTCCTCCTTTACACTTTGCGAGTTCAGGAGTTGCGAGTAATGTCTTATGAGAACGGGGCTTCCCTCCATTTTACCCACACCGGTTCCGCAGTGCAACTGGTCCACACCCAGAATCCTCCAGATTTTGGCAAAAACTCTGAAATCCGTTCCAAAAGAGCCACGGGTTTCCGCCGTATGTCCTGCTCTATGCGCGTGTATAATCAATCCGTTCTCTCTCAGAATCTCAATTATGTCTGTTAGGGCGGAGTATCCTATCATATATACATCTATCATCGCCATCGGGGCGCCGGAATCTTTTAGAAAATCGGCACGCTGCACCATTCTATTGAACCTATCGGTTATGTTGGAGGCGTAGAGAACCTTCCTACCTGTTTCTTCCCTCACTCTATCCATTACCTCCAGCATTTTGTAAAGTCTTTCTTCCCACATGCAGAATTCTTGGTCAACGAGATTCTCATCATCCTTCACGAAATCAACCCCGCCCATATATGCGCGATACGCCACCTCCGCGAATTCTTCCGGGCTAAGACCAACCTTCGGCTTAACTATCGTTCCTATATGCGGCCTTCTATCCGATTCCGTGCCCAGATACTTTCTTATACCTTCCAGCCCGTGTTTTGGGCCATGAAATTGTTCCACTATCTCCTTAGGAAATCTTATATCCATCAATCTGAGGGATCTAAGCTCTTTCAATCCGTAAACATTGCCCCGTATTGAGGCGAGAATCTGAAGTAAATTTTTTCTATCAAAGTGTGGCATAGGATACGCTATATAGACGAAGCCGGCGTAGGGTGTAATTTCCACTATGCGGTAAATTCTAGCCCTGTATTTTCTTATTACCTCCTCGTTCATGGTTTTTATTGATGTCCAAGTGCCCACGGAGGATTCCGCGGCGAGACCTTCCGCCGTAGTTCTCAATTTTTCTGAGGATTCCACCCACCATAGGGTTAAGAGATCATCATCTCCCGGCGAATAGTTTTCATCATAATATTTATAGCCGCCGTAGGGCATTTACCTCCACCTCCTTCCTGTGATTCTCTCGTACATCTCTATGTACAGTTTTTCCGTCCTCTTGACCATATCATCCGGGAGCGGCGGGATATCTGGCTCCTTATCCCCGCATTCTCTCGCACGAGTTAGTTCATCATAGTATCCGATATCTATGTAGTACTTCCTCACGAACTCCTTGCTCAACTCCACTATCTCGCCTTGCTCATATTTCTCTCTATCCCACCACCTATCCTCATCCAAAGTGCCAAAAGTATCCACGACCACCATGTTCCTTTCGGAATCCATAGCAAACTCCTTTTTCCCGTCCACATGTATAAGATTCCTTCTGGAAACTTCTCTCTCCATCTCTTCATCTATCTTCAGGATAATCTCTCTGATTTCCTCTATGTCATCTTTTGTGAGACCACCTATATCCATCGCCTCGCGAAAATCCACCTTCCTGTCGTATTCTTCAAACTTCGTCGTAATCTCAAAGTAAGGTTCAGGCAGTTTTTCGCCGTATTCACCCTTTATCCCCAAAGATTTTGCATCTATTTTTCCGCTCTTTATTTTTCTGTAGAGCGAGCCGGCAACATAATGACGAACTATGAACTCAAGCGGAATCAGATAATTTTTATCGGAGGTTTTAGGATTAGAGATTATATTGAATTTTCTCACAACCATTTCGGTATCGCTCCTGAGTTCCAGAAAATGGTTATCTATTTTCATATCCCGAAGTTTTTCAAACCAGAACTCGGATGTTAGACACAAACTCTTTCCCTTGTTGGGAATTCTCGTCGGAATTATTTTGTCAAAAACAGATATATTATCGGTGAATTTGAAAAGTAATCTATCGCCCAAATCGTAAACTTCCTTCACCTTTCCCCTGCGTATTAAGTTCATAGAAGCACGCTCCTCACATCCTCACTGTCCTTCTCCACATCCTCCCTCATAGCCTCTATGTACTCTTTGAGCTTCACTTCAATCTCCGGATATTTGATGGCGAGAATCCTCATAGCCAGCAATGCTGCGTTCTTGCCGCCATCCAGCGCTACTGTAGCCACGGGTATTCCTGGGGGCATCTGAACCATAGATAATATGGCGTCAAGATTTATTTTTCCCGATACGGGAACTCCTATCACCGGTTTTAATGTATGTGATGCCAAAACTCCTGGAAGGGCGGCAGACATGCCCGCTATGCATATGAAAACATCGGCATCACTGTTGGCTATTTCCACAACCTTCTGCGGAGTTCTGTGAGCACTCGCTACATAAACTTCATAATCCACCCCAAACTCCTTAAGCACCGAAATGCACTTTTTTGCAATTTCCATATCACTTTTTGACCCCATAACCACGCAGACTTTCATAGAGAGGGTAATTATGCTATTGGATATAATGATTTTTTAAATTAGAATTTTTGCTCCGGCACAACATTTTTTGGCATTTTTAAATTTAAGCATCTCTCTTTTCATTTCTGTGCAGTGGCATGGAACTATAGTTAAATTTTCAAGTCCGTACAGTGGGGATGAGTGCATTCCTCCCACAACCGCCCTTACCGTAATTGCGGCAGAGATCATCCTAATAAATTTCTGTACGGTTGGATGTGAGCAACCAACAATCAAAACACCGTCCTCCGAATACATAGCCTGTTCTATATCATCCACTGTTCCTGTGGAGTAAAGCCCTTCTGCTATCTCCTCATTTCTTTTAGGAATGATCACTTCGGAATACTTTGAAACTTCGTTTCTGAACCTTTTGCTCGCAGTCTCAGGCAGATAAACTTTTTCGGGAGATGAATTTTCCAGAAGATTGGAAAGACCACCAATATGGTCCCAATGCATGTGGGATATGAAAATTTTTTCTATGTTGTTGAGGTTGATTCCCATCATTTTCAAGTTTTCTAGGAGAATTTTTCCGCTCCAGCCCGTGTCAAACAGAAGTTTGTGTGACGGAATATAAGCGGAAAAACCATGAGAACTCTTAAGTCCACAGGATTCGTTATCATATACAATCCACACTTCCATAGAAGGTAAATAACTTGTATATACTAAAAGTTTTGGTGTGCCCGGGAGGGAGCGACCCGCTATTCACAGCCTCCGTGTTGCTCATACGGGCCGGCATTCTCCCGGGCAAAAAGTACAATTTAAATAAAGTATAAAAATACTGCGACCTAAGCACAAACTCTAAGTAAATTTTAAATATCACAGCTATATTTCTTACTATATGAGAGGAGTGAGTAAATTATATGGAACCATTTGCGTCGTAATGTTTATAGTTCTTACAAGTTTTTCTATTCTCGGCTTAATTGATGCACATGGACGCTCGGAGTTGCCTATACTCATAGATTACAATATATATGATGGCGGAGGAAACGAAGATGGATATTCTATAGCGGAATGCTCTGATGGTGGTGTTGTAGTGGTGGGTAGCAAAGATAATAATTGTTATATTGCAAAGTTTGATTCCACTGGAAATATAGATTGGGAAAAAACTTTTGATTTAAGCTCTGTAGGAGAAAAACTTCTTGATGTTTTGATTGACGATGATGGAAATGTAGTTTGTGTAGGATTCAGGAGATCCAGTAATTATAGAGATGATACTGTGTTAATAAAATTTGATGTGAATGGAAATATTATATGGGAGAAAGTGAGTAGTGATAACAACAGAAATGGTTTTTCCAATATTATATTTGAATCATCTGACAGTACTTATATGATTGCCGGTAGAAACGGAACATCCGATGCGTATGGGTATCTTTATAAATATAATAAAGATGGAATTATGATATGGAAGAAAAATGTAGCTCCTTCAAACTTCGGATGGAATAGCTTAACAAGAATAACCAAATACGATTCCAATCGCTATCTTTTAGGAGGATATGGTGACGGTCCTATTGGCCTTAAGGATTTGTATGTTGTAGTAACGGATTTAGATGGGAATGTTCTCTCAAGGTTTATTTTAGGCACATCCTACAATGACTATTGCTATGGTGTAACCAGTGATTCCAATGGCTACATCTATGTTAGTATGTTCACAAAAACAAACATAAAATATTATACTACAATATATAAATGTGATTACACTGGAAATGTTATATGGACGCGGGAGTTCAAAGGCGCTTCAATAAATTCATATAGAATATATGCAAAAAATGATATATTGTATCTATTGGGATATGAAGAATATTCCAACGGATCTGCAAATGTTAGAATATTTTCGTTAGATACTTCAGGAAATGTAATATGGGAATTGAATAACTCAATATCCGATGTAGATATTATAAGAGACTTTTACTGGTATGATGATTATTTTTATGTAGTTGGTCATACAACACAACTAACAGATGATATTCTCTACGCCAAATATATTTTTGATTATACTCCTCCAAAAGTAGAAATCATTTATCCTCATGAGGGAATGATATTAAATAAAAGTTATGTAAATGTTGTATGGAATGGCAGCGATGATGTGGACATAGATCATTATGAGATATCGGATGGGGGTTTAACATGGATCAATGTCGGACAAAATACCCAATATAATTTTACTAATTTAAGTGAAGGAGTACATACAATCTATGTAAAAGCCTATGACGTAGCTGGAAATATAGGAGAGGCTTCTGTAAATTTCACGGTGGATCTCACACCTCCTGCACTTTACATAACTTATCCTGCACCAGATAGTATTGTGGGAGACAATGTAACACTAATGTGGAATGTAACTGATAATTATATGATAGATCATTTTGAGGTATCAGATGGAGGAACATTATGGATAAATGTAGGTCTTAGTAAGAAATATACTTTCACTAATCTATCTGAGGGACCCCATACATTGTTTGTAAAGGCATATGATGCAGCTAACAATACGAACAAAGCTTCTGTAAATGTGACTGTTGATTTGACCCCTCCCTCCGTATGGATAGTATTTCCTCATCCAGGAAGTATAATATCCGATTCAACAGATTTGGTTTGGAATATTACAGATAATTTTGGTTTTGACTATTGTGAGGTCTCAGATGGTGGATCTGCTTGGATAAATGTAGGAAAAAATACATCATATCATTTTGCAAATCTTTCTGATGGTAAGCATACACTATATGTTAGGGTATATGATTATGCTGGAAATGTTGGTGAAGCTAATGTTACTGTAATAGTTGATAATATGCTTCCGAGGATTTATATAACGGATCCACAAATGTATCAGTGGTTAAATTCCACTAATGTTGTTGTGAATTGGGTTGCCGGCGATAATGTTCAGATTGATCACTATGAAATATCATTGAACGGCGCAGATTGGGTAAATGTTGGTAAAAACAATACCTATATGCTTTATAATCTTAGGGAGGGCGCACATGAATTCTATGTAAAAGTTGTAGATGGAGTAGGAAATGTTGGGATGGATAAGATAATCTTCTATGTGGATGTTACCTCTCCAAGGATATCTATAATTACCCCGGCTTTAGATTATTTAAATCAAACAAATGTTACAGTAAGATGGAATATGAGCGATAACTTTGGTGTATATAGGTGCTATGTATATGACGGATATTGGAGAAATATAGGAACCTCTGCATCTTATATATTTAGAAATATTCCTGAGGGAAATTTTACTTTTATTATCAAAGTTGTGGATTACGCTGGAAATTCATGTATTGTAACAAAAAATGTAACTATAGATTTAACACCACCACATATAGAAATAATAATTCTTGAAAATGAAAAAAAAGTAAAACTTAATGTTTCTGATGCTATCTCTGGGATCAAGAATATACTGTATAGAATTGATGACGGATCTTGGATTGAGTGTCCACTGCAATTTAATATATCTCTATTGAATATTTCTAATGGCTCTCACATTATATATGTTAAAGCAATAGATATTGCTGGAAACATGGCTATTATCAATAAATCGTTTACATTAGGTATACAAAACAATACTCATATCCCACCAACACCTACTGTGTATTTTAATTGGTGTCCAATAATACTCATAATCCTTATGACAGCTATGGTTCTAGCTTACATTTTGACTGTCGTTCATTACAACAAAGAAATCAGAAAACTAAAAGAGACATATGGACTTAGTGAAAATATATCCATGGAATCTGAATCAAAGAATCAGGGAATGAGTATACAAAATAAAGAAACTCATAATGAGGAAAAATAAATATACTATTTTTCCTATCCTCACGCATGAAGAAAGCGGTGGTTGTAGGGATAATCTTAGTTAGTATTTCGCTGATTTTTCTAAGTGGTTTCAGTGGTGTGCGGGAATTCTCATCATCCACTAAGCAGGGTACGAGAGTAGGCTTCACTTTTGACCATTATGTAACCTATGAGGAAATGGTTTCCACACTGAAAGCGATGGCTGCACAGTATTCCAACATAATGAATGTTTCTGTAATCGGCTACACATACGGTTGGAACGAGTCTTCGGGGCATTACGACACTCCCAGGCAAATACTTTTGGTAAAGATTTCGGATAATCCCGATGTGGATGAAGACGAGCCAGAAATATTGATAGATGGTCTCCACCATGCAAGGGAATGGTTAGCCGTGGAAGTTCCCCTTTACTTCATTCAAACGATAGTGGAAAACTACGGTCAGAACGATACTATTACTTGGCTTGTGGATCATAGGGAAATATATGTTGTTCCTATGGTGAATCCCGATGGGTATGTCTACGATGGAAACGGAAATTTAAATAATGTGCAGAACTGGAGAAAAAATTGTAGAGATAACGATGGTGATGGTGTTTTTGAAACCAGCTGGTTTGGTGGAGAGGGCGTTGACCTGAACCGTAACTACGATATTGACTGGGAAAACGGAGATAGTGATCCGAACAGCGAAACATACCATGGCCCATCTCCATTCAGTGAGCCAGAAACTCGGGCGCTGAGAGATTTCGCATACAATCACAGCATAAATCTGTATCTTACATATCACAGTTATGGGGCGGAGATACTCGTTCCTCCGGGATACAGTTACGATGCACCCAGACCCTATGATTATCTGGAATTTGCCATAGGTGAGAATATGAGCAAACTTCAGCCATACACTCATTATGATGTCATAAAATCAACAGATCTTTATCCAGCATCGGGAGCTGCCGAGGACTGGTTCCAGAGTGTAGAAAAGGCGATAAGTTTCACTGTTGAGTTGGAAGGAAACGGATTCCATCCCGATACATCCGAGATACTTCCCGCCTGCGAGAACAATATAGAAGCGATGATATATGCGGTTAAAGTTGGAGATATGACTATAAGGAATGGGTATCCACCAAAACCCTATATAATCTGGGGCTACGCAGCGTATCCAGATAAGCCCGTGGTTGCAACGAATCTCAATAACGGAGAGAATGTGAGCGTTATGCCTATGAGCAACGGATTTTTCATGCTTAATCTCGGATTGTTGCAGAGCAACTACACCTTCTCGGATACGATAAGGGTAAGCAACGGCAATGTTTACTTGGATATACATCCCGATGCCAACTGGGGCAAATTCGTTGATTTATCGCAACTTCCAGAATTCGGCATAGAACCTTTATACATTGTGGTCTTTCTGGCGTTTCTGGCGTTGTTCATTCCGATGGCAGCAGATGGCAAAGAATAACAAACAGCTAAATCTTTTATTTCTTAATTATTTCTTTCAATTTTTCGTAAACCTCTTTATTATCTGATGTTCTTATTCCTCTTTTATGATGGAAATGAGCAAATAGATATATAGTCTCTTCCTTATCATCTTCAGATTTATATCTTATTCTTAATGGTTTGTTCCAAGGCTATGCTCTCTCTTCCCTTCCCTTGAAAACATTATCAAATCCATAATATATATCAGTTATATTTTTCAGCGGTATTTTTAGTTTAAATTCTTTGTCCTCCTTAACATCTTTTCCACTAAAAATTAACTCATTATCATTTAATTCTAAAACTCCTTCATATCTATGTAATGGCTTAAAGCCCGTTGTATGTGCTTTTAACCAGTCTATAAAACCTCTCCTTTTTATATCCTCCTCGTAAGCCATCAATGAATTTTCCCACCTCATTTTCTCACTCTGAGGTAGTCATGTGCTTCCTGAATAAAAATTTAACGCTATGGAATGGAAATCAAGCAGTTGAAGTACTCACTTTCTTTGAAATATAAACTTTAAATCCTTTTATTCTTTACCAAAGACTATGGATTACGAGATAGTGGCGAAGGTATTTGAGAAAATTGAATCAACCACGAAGCGCTTAGAGATGACGGATTATCTTGTTGAGTTGTTCAACAAAACTCCAGATGATGTTGTGGATAAAGTGGTTTATCTCATTCAGGGGAAGGTATTGCCGGATTATGAAGGTGTTGAACTCGGATTGGCGGAAAAGCTTACAATAAAAGCCATAGCCCTCTCCTCCGGAATTTCGGAGAAAAAGCTGGAGGAAATGTACCAGAAACTCGGAGATTTAGGAAGCGTTGCGGAGGAGGCCATTAAAAACAAGAAACAGGTAAGTCTTTTCAGAGAAAAACTTACCGTGGAAAAGGTGTACGATAATTTTCTGAAAATAGCGAAAGCCACAGGTTCAGGCTCTCAGGACAGAAAAATAAAATATTTGGCGGAGTTGCTAAATAATTCCACACCTCTTGAAGCGAGGTACATAGTTCGCACCGTACAGAAAAGATTGCGTTTGGGAATTGCGGATATGACAGTTTTGGACGCTCTGGCAATAGTTTTCGGAAGGGGAAAATCCGATAGGGAGATTGTGGAAAGAGCGTACAATCTGCATCCTGATCTCGGTTATATAGCGAAAGTCCTAAAGACGGAGGGGATAGAAGGAGTCAAAAAAATAGGAATAAAGATAGGTATTCCTGTTAGGGCGATGCTGGCTGAGAGGTTGCAGAGTCTTGCAGAGATAATGGCGAAAATGGGTGGGAAGGCCGCCTTTGAGTATAAATACGATGGGTTGAGAATTCAAGCACACATAGGCGAAAACAAAATATACCTTTACTCAAGAAGGTTGGAGAATCTCACAGAGCAGTTTCCGGATATCGTTAAATATCTAAAAGAGGCATTCAAAGGTAAAGAGGCTATTTTTGATGGTGAAGCGGTGCCAGTGGACCTGAATACAGGGGACCTTCTACCTTTCCAAGTGGTTTCTCACAGACGCGGCAGAAAATATGGTATAGAGGAGGCTGTGGAAGAATATCCTGTTGTGTTGTTCCTCTTTGACATAATATATTGCGATGGAAAAGATCTGACTCTTACTCCCTATCCCGAGAGGAGAAAGATACTTGAGGAGGTTGTGGAGGAAACTGAGAGGATAAGGTTAGCTCACAGGATAGTTACCTCCAATGTTGAAGAGGCGAAAAAGTTTTTTGAGAGGGCGATAGCGGAAGGATGCGAAGGACTAGTGGCCAAAAACATAGGGAAGGAATCAATATATCGTGCGGGGGCCAGAGAATTTCTGTGGATAAAGTACAAGAGGGATTACCAAGCGGAACTTGGAGATACCGTAGATCTGGTTGTTGTGGGCGCCTTCGCAGGCAAGGGGAAGAGAAAAGGTACTTACGGAGCACTTTTAATGGCTTCTTACAATCCCGAAAAGGATGTTTTTGAAACCGTATGCAAGTTGGGAAGCGGATTCACGGACGATCAACTCGCCTACCTTCCCAAAAAACTGGAGCCGTATAGGATAGAGCACAAACATCCTAGGGTCTGGAGCGAGATTGAGGCGGATTTCTGGTTTGAACCGGCTGTTGTTCTTGAGGTTATAGGAGCGGAGATTACCCTAAGTCCAATACACACTTGCTGTCGTGATAGGATTGAGAGAGATTCAGGTTTGGCTATAAGGTTTC